>CANKYR010000093.1 GCA_947488195.1 Flavobacteriales bacterium | reverse complement strand
GATGTCCACTGTTACGGTTACTGTTGGGCCTACTATAGCGTTGCATGAGATCGAGACAGAATTGTTGTTTGAATTCTGATCTGTTGAACCGTTTGGATTAACGACAGTAACTAAAATAGTATTCGCCCCATTAATTAGAGTAATTGCAGGTAGATTAACATTAGCCGAAGCGTATTGCGCAATTGATCCTGTCCAGTTAATGGTTTGAAACGATCCTCCGTTTACAGTGTACTGAATGGTGCAAGACGTTAAAGTCGCAGCTCCATTGTTAAGCAATGAGAAAACAGGGGAAACTGAATTTCCGCAAATGTTCGAAGGAACGTTTGTGATGCTCGCAGCGGAAGCGTCTAACTGGACTGTCACTGAGCCTGTTGGATATCCATCAAGAATTAATGCCCCAGTATTGCCTGGATCTAACCACTCTTTCAATCGTGAAGAAGCCGAAGCCCCAGCGTCCCAACTCACGCCAAACCTACCGTATGAATCGCCCTGTCCGTTTTCCGTTGAACCATTGCAAGCAGAACCACCACCGAACAATTGACCAATAATTCTATGATTTTGGTCGAACAAAGGCGAGCCTGAAGACCCTCCTTCCGTAATTCCATCGTCCCATTGCTGCACATCCCATGTTTGCGCTCCAGACCATGTTCCCTGCGGAACCGCATTGTTTTCGAATGAAATCTTTTTTAAGTCACCAGACGGATGATGAATACCCGTGGCAGAGGTAACGGTTACCGCATCTGTAGCGTCCCAACCGGCATATTGAACATTGTAATTCGCTGGCGGAACTGAACTAAGCTCTAACAAACAAAAATCGCTACCGTCTCTTTTTGCTCTCAATGTACTTCCCGAAATGGTTTGATTTGTTGGACCCGTTGTTCCGGTGCAGCCAGTTGTTTCGTGATTGAAAACGAACACCCAATTTGGGGTACCAAAGCCAGGGTAGCAATGTTCAGCTGTTAAGAAATAAGGTGTTCCATCATTAGACGTGTTGTTTACCAGGGCACCTGTACATATAGCCGACCCCCCACTTAATATCAACGCTACCGATTTCTTTTCAACTTGCCACGCAGATCCTACCGCGCAATTCACGTTGTTGTTGCATGCCCCGCTTGTTCCGTATGGACCACGATCTTCATCGAAATCTGCAAAGTGGTTCATCAATACCGGACGATATCCGTGAACAACCATTGAAATTACAAATGATACTTGGTCTTTTACTGCGTTAATCGTTTGCACTTCAACAACTATTTTATCGTGTTGAAGAATTGATGTTGCCAAAACGCGATAATCTTCATTGTTTTTGTGATTGAATGAACCTAAAAACTCCTCTCGATCGGCAGACCATATGAACATCTCGGCACCCTTAGGTAAATAGAAATCTTCAAAAATTAGATTAATTGTGCGGGCACCAGCACACTCAATTCCAAATTGCCAGATGCTTTTCTCATTCTCGATTGGTCTCCAAGAAGCTTGATTCAAACCGAAAGCTGTTTCGTGCTCAAACCCGAAGCGATAAGGCGCTTCCTTGTATTGATCAACAACGGCATCTTCAGCCGCTAAAGCCTCCATGTCTATAGCCGGCATCGTGTTGAATGATATTTGTGAACTTACGTGCTTGTCCTCCCAATTGTAGGGAAAACCACCGAAAGAAACTTGGGCCATTGCTGCAAATGCAAACGAAAAGGCAAAAACAGAAAGTGTTTTTTTGATCATAAGTTGTCTATTTTCAAAAATGAAGATAATTCAATCTTTTCAAAACGGAATAATAAAAAAGGAGAGTTCTTGAAATCCCTATTCCTGAGGAGACACGAGTATCTTACCCTCTACATTCCCGTTCAAAATAACCATCACATTGTTGGGGGTATTCAAAAACAACTTGCGAATATCTACAGCGACCTCTTTCTCTATTCGAGCTCGGCAAGCGTCGTCATTGTTGATATGCGTAAGTCGCAAATTCACTTGCGGCGGCAAACTTTTCATAAAGCGTTCATCCCACGAAGCTTCGAAAAAGTGTTCGTTGCATCCACCAGAATAAGCCACTTTGACGATTAAGAATCCTCCATCCTGATGCGTTTCAAGTATTTCAAAATTATCCGATTGCCCTTTGTAATTTATTTCCGCGGGTAACTGAATGGGAAGAATATTTTCAATACTTGGAAAGTCCTTTACAGGCGCAGTTGCCACCTCTTTGTTCCTTTTGCATGAAACCATCAACAACATTAAAAGCGTTGCTGAAAAAATTGTCAAGTGCTTTCTCATAATGGATTTAAATTTAGTTCAGATAATCTTTCTTCTAAGGCCTTCATCTCATCTCTGTATTGAGCCGCTTCCATGAATTCCAAATTCTCTGCCGCTTTTTCCATTTTACGCCTTGAAGCAGACATCGCTTTCTGAATTTCCTTTTCTCCCCAATTCGCCATTACCGGATCTGCGGCGATAGATGGTCTTGAAAAATCACCTTCGGAATACACGCGAGGTTTCATTTCAAGGATATCGCTGGCCTGACGAAGAATGGAAGATTTGTGTTTAACGATCTGCGTGGGTTCAATTCCATTCAGCGTGTTAAATTCCATTTGCTTTTGTCTTCTGCGCTCCGTTTCATCAATGGTCTGCGCCATGCTGCCCGTAATTTTATCGGCATACAAAATAACTCTACCGTGCACATTTCGTGCTGCCCTTCCTGCTGTTTGAGTAAGCGACCTTCTGTTCCTCAAAAAACCTTCCTTATCGGCATCTAAAATAGCAACTAGACTTACCTCGGGAAGATCTAAACCTTCCCTCAACAAATTCACTCCAATGAGCACATCTATTTCTCCTTCGCGAAGCTGCGCTAAAATATTAATTCGCTCGAGTGTGTTTACTTCACTGTGAATGTATCTGCACTTCACATTCATTCGCTCGAGATATTTGTGCAGTTCTTCGGCCATTCGCTTGGTTAACGTGGTCACCAGAACTCTTTCGTTCGCCTCTATTGTTTTCTGAATTTCATTCATTAAATCATCTACTTGATTTAAGGAAGGACGAACTTCGATAGGAGGATCTAACAATCCAGTTGGACGAACGACCTGCTCTACCACTACCCCTTCTGTTTTGCGTAATTCAAAATCGGCAGGTGTTGCTGAAACAAAGATGACCTGGTTCTGAATCGATTCAAATTCATCAAAGGTTAGCGGACGATTATCCATGGCTGAAATCAATCGGAATCCGTGCTCAATCAAATTCACCTTTCGGGAACGGTCTCCTCCAAACATAGCACCTACCTGTGGAACCGCCACGTGGCTCTCATCAATAACCATTAAAAAATCATCGGGAAAATAATCTAGCAAACAGAACGGCCGCTCCCCTGCTTGTCTTCTATCGAAATATCGTGAATAGTTTTCTATACCCGAGCAATACCCGAGTTCTTTCATCATTTCAATATCGTAGTTCACTCGCTCCTCTAGTCGTTTCGCTTCTAACGTTTTTCCTTCTTTGTTGAAATTAGCTGTCTGCACAACCATATCCTGCTGAATCTGCCATATTGCATCGTGCAGCGTCTCTTTTGACGTTACAAATAAATTAGCGGGAAAAACGGTTGTTTGATCGAAAGACGTAGATGTCTTTCCTAGCACTGGATCCAACATCTTGATACTTTCAATTTCATTCCCGAAAAAAACCACGCGCAAAGCGTAGTCTGCATAAGCCAAGAATATATCCACCGTATCGCCCTTCACGCGAAACATTCCACGTTCGAGTTCGGCATTTGTTCTGCTGTATAGAGACTCTACCAATTTATACAAAAACGACTGTCGGCTCAATTTCATGCCGACGTGAATTGGAATAACACTTTTATGAAATTCCTGCGGATTACCAATACCGTAAATGCATGAAATGCTAGCTACCACAATTACATCGCGTCTTCCGCTTAACAATGAACTTGTAGCGGCCAAACGCAGCTTTTCAATTTCCTTATTAATGCTCAGATCTTTTTCGATGTAGGTATTTGTAACCGGCAGATAAGCCTCTGGTTGATAGTAGTCGTAATAGCTCACGAAATATTCAACTAAATTCTCTGGAAAGAATTGCTTGAACTCTGAATATAATTGTGCTGCTAATGTTTTGTTGTGACTAAGTATCAACGTTGGTCGCTGGGTTTGTGAAATGACATTGGCGATGGTAAACGTCTTACCACTTCCTGTTACACCAAGCAATGTTTGATATTTCTCATTCTCATTCAGACCTTTCACCAAATCGTGAATAGCCTCGGGTTGGTCACCTCCAGGCGTGAAGTCTGTTATCAATTTGAACTGCATACGAGCGAATTTAGATTAGAAAAACTGAGGTACAAAAAAAGGCCCTAAATCGGGCCTTTTCAAGAATAACTTATATGCTATTTATTCGCCTACAACTTCGAAGTTGAACGTAGCACTTACCTCTTTGTGCAATTTCACACGAGCCTCATAAGTACCTAGGTTCTTAATGTGCTCTTCAGAGATGCTAATGCTCTTTCTGTCGATTGCAAAACCTTCTTTCGCTAAAGCTTCAGAAAGTTGAATGGTGTTGATGCTACCGAAGATTTTTCCGGTATCAGAAGCTTTAGTAACCAACTTAATGCTTACTGAAGCCATCTTCTCAGCAGTTGCTTGCGCTTCAGCCAAAATTTTCGTTTCCTTGTGGGCACGTTGCTTCAAGTTCTCTGCGTGCATCTTCAATGCAGAATCTGTCGCAGGAACAGCGTATCCTCTTGGGATTAGGTAGTTACGAGCATAACCAGCTTTCACTGCTACGATCTCGTCTTTAGCTCCTAATTTCTCAATGTTTTCTTTTAGTATAATTTGCATGACTAGTCCTCCTTAATTTATTTCAACATGTCAGCTACGTATGGCATTAATGCCAAATGACGCGCCTTTTTAATTGCCTGAGAAACTTTACGTTGGTATTTCAACGAAGTTCCAGTAAGACGACGAGGAAGAATTTTTCCTTGCTCGTTGCATAACTTCAATAAGAAGTCACCGTCTTTGTAGTCAATGTATTTGATACCTGATTTCTTGAAACGGCAATACTTTGCTTGCTTGGTTTCAATATCAATTGGATTGAGGTAGCGGATTTCTGAATTATCGCTCATGGGTTCAATTTTTTAGGTTATGCCTCTTTAGAAGCGGCTTTCTTTTCTTTTAATTTGTTTCTGCGGCTTTCTGAATATTCCAAGTGGAATTTGTCCATTACAGTAGTTAAGAAGCGAATAACGCGCTCGTCGCGACGGAATTCAGTTTCTAGAACACCTATAACATCTCCAGCAGCTTCAAACTCGATTAGATAGTAGAAACCAGTTGATTTTTTCTGAATTGGGTAGGCCAATTTTCGGAGGCCCCAGTTCTCTTCGTGTTTAATCGAAGCACCTTTTGTTTTCAGAAATTTTTTGAACTTGTCTACTGTTTCCGCCGCCTGATCATCAGACAGCACGGGAGTCAAAATGAAAACAGTTTCGTAACGATTCATGATATATTGATTTTAAAATGGACGGCAAAAGTACGAAAAACTTTCAAACTTCCAAGCTTTCAGTGGAATAGCATAGAAAAAAGTTAGTCTAACTCCCAAATCCGATTCTTTTTCCGAAGACGAAAACCGGCTAACGAATGCTTTTGCCAAAAATGAAGAACCAAATAGATTACAATGGGCGAACCAAAGGTTAGAAAAGAAAGGTAGACAAATGAAAGACGAATTCTGTTTGAATTCATATCTAGCTTCTTACCTAAAGCTTCGCAAACCCCAAAAAATCTGAGCTCACAAAAATCAAATAAGGACTTCAAAAAATTCATTTCGTTTTAGTTTTTCAGCACCTAAAGCGCAATTTAGGCATTTTCTCGGTTCACAGTACATTCCATACAAATGAATGAGTCCTTGCGATTCTAGGGCATTTGTTCCGACTACATCATGAATTTTCCACAAACGCGTAATTCGATTGTCTTCAAGCGGAATTAGTTCTAATAACTCGAGTGCCCTCTCGGCATAAGACTCATCCATTTTTCTTTCGTGAAGAAAAAACAACAACGGTGCAAACACATTAACAGCCAAATGAGCGAACAACGGATTCATTCTTCCTTTCTTATATAACTCTAATTTCCACTCCTTCATTTCGGCTTTATTAAAAATCATATTCCACCAAAGTGAGATTTGAGGAAGTTCATCGGCCAATTGCTCAATGCGAACTTTATTGTTTCTTCTCGGGCGTATTTTTCCCGTATTGAGCGCTTGAGGAGCTAAGGCATTCCATTGATTGGCTTCAATTAGGGCTGAAGCCTTTTTCCAAACAACCGCTTTCGAGCGCGCGGACTCGAATCCAAACATCTGCAGCAACACTGCGCTCAGCAATTCAGGTTCATCTATCAATCTGAGCGAATTGCGGAAAGTAAATCGCGTCGCCACATTTTCAAATAACTCTCCATTCAATCCAAACCCAAAGGCTCGAAAAAACTTTTCGTAAAATAGCTGCAAAAGATCTCCATTCAGTTCCGATGATCTGCTGCGCCACTCGGAAACTCTTTTTTCTAAACGCTCTACCGCCATTCGGTTGATCCAATTTATTCGAACAACACTCCGCAAGTCGCCGAAATTACCACCGCAAGGAATGTGGTCCTGAATGTTTTTCCATTGTTGAACCGTTTCCCATTGACCCGGAATGATGTAATTTTTTAATTCCAGGGTAGGAACGTTAGCAGGAACTTGCTGGTCCATTTCGTAAACAACGTGCAGAATTACATTGTCGTATCGCGGATCACCCGTGTGTCCGTGAAGCAGCCAATCCGATGATTTCAAATGAAGTTCAACTGGTCCGCACCAGAGGACATCTCCGATTTGAACCCGCGCATCCATGAAATCTGGTCCCGCATGTCGGTTTAAAAAACCAGCGTATTCAACCTGTACAACATTGCCATCTGTTGTTGTCAAAGGCAGTTGGGAGAACGACTGTGTTCGCCAAACGAAATGTAAAAATTCTTCTTTCATGATTCGAATTTCTGATGACTATTTCAGAAAGTCAAGAAATGGTTATGCCATAAAAACGCTGTGCACCCTGATTTTACTTATCTTTATGACGCATAAAATTTTTGAAATGAAGCACCTTTACCTTTTTATTTTCCTTGCACTATCGATTCACACGCTTGCACAGCCAGGGGATACCACAATTGTTCAAACCTATACGTTTGAAGCACAAAACAATCCTGCAACCGGCTATGACTCGCCTGGAAGAAGGTGGTTCCAATTCCCCGCTTCGAACAATGGCGTGAATTACCAAAAAGTTTTGATGTATCACACATTGAAATGCTTTAGCGACGGAACAGCGGGCGGATTGGCATACCCTTGCGGCGAGTGGGACTATTTATCC
>CANKYR010000092.1 GCA_947488195.1 Flavobacteriales bacterium | reverse complement strand
GAAAGGAAACATTCAAACTTCTGGACAATATCTGAAAGGAATTAAAGACGGAAAGTGGAGTGAATTCTTTAGCAACGGAAAACTACGAAAGACAACGACATACGCGCAAGGCTTGGTAACAGGGCCTTACGAAGAGTATTTCGACAATGGGAAGTTGTATGTGAAGGGTAATTTCGATAACGGAAAAAAGACAGGCAATTGGGAATGGTACCGCGAGAACGGGGTGAGAGACATGGAAGGAAATTTCGTGGAAGATCTGCAAGAAGGCGATTGGATTTTTTATCACGACAACGCAGTTTGGCAATCGAAAGGAAAATATTCAAGTGGGAAAATGGAAGGAAAGTGGGTGTATCAATATCCGAGTGAAAAGAAATGGAAGGAAGGAAATTTCTTGGCCGACAACAAGATAGGTGAATGGAGTACTTGGTATGAAGACGGCGGATTGTTGCAGAAAGGAAATTACAAATTGGGTGAAGAAGATGGGAAGTGGATGAGTTGGTATGAGAATGGAAAAGTGAAGGACGAAGGAAGTTTCAAAGCGGGCAAGATGTATGGCAAGTGGATCGGCTATGAGCCGAAGAACGGAAGGTATTTATACATCGGCAGTTGGAAAGACAATCAGAAGGTGGGTAAGTGGATGAACTATTCTGAACGCGGACAGTTGGAGAGTGTGATTACTTACGGAAAGAATGGCGAGTTGAATGGCACTTCCATTTTGTACAACGAAAGTGGCAGACCTATTAGTGAAGGAAAATTCAAAGAAGGCAAGCGTACGGGGCGTTGGAAGTATTACTACGACTTCGGAGGCTTGTGGCGCGATTGCACCTACGAGAATGGCGAACTAAACGGACCCAGCAAGATTTATACTGAAAACGGCATCTTGGAAGAAGATGCGAATTACAAGAACAACCGTTATCACGGCGAATGCACAATGTACGACAAGAAGTCTGGTAAGCTTGTTCAGCGAGGCATATACGAGAATGGTAAGATGGTTAAGTTCTTGGAAGGAACGCCGGTGAGGAAATGATCTCCCGAAGGGAGTCAGTCAAAGACTGACGTGAATACTTCATCACCCTCGGATTCAAAGGTTCATTCGTGATGCAAGGGAACGACTGCTTAATGAATTCGTAAATGCGTTCTTCGTCTTGAAAGGCAATCATTTCGCCGCTCTCGCTTTCATTGATGACACGCGCACAATCGCTGGTGACACTGCCTATGCCGAGGACGCGATTGCCCGTAGCGACATACTCAAATATTTTTCCAGTTACACGACCTTCTTCGTTGGCGTTCTGATTCAGAATAACCAACAACAATTGAGGCGTTAACATAAGGTCTAACACTTCATTGTGCTTCACATAAGGAATGTATTCCAAATGTTCTGATAATCCATTTCGCTTGACGTCTTCTAATACTGACCCGTCAGTTGGACCAACCAACCGAATAATCATTCGGTTTTTGAATTCTTCACTTTCATTGACCAAGCGAGACAAGGCTCGCCACAAGGCCGGCGCATTGCGATCGTCGCCAAAGGTGCCGTAGTGACCAAGAATGAATTTGTCGGTTGGCTTCACTTCTCTTCCTTCAAAATCTACGTGATCGAATCCGTTTGTTAAGACATGAACCTTGCTTCCGCGAATCTTCTCGTACTCTGCACTCAAATACCAACTCACCGTTTGCACGGCAGTTGCAGAGCGCAAAACGCTTCGCTCTAAATACTCATGCTTCAATTTTGCCCGAGCACTCATCTGAAACTTGTCGGCATTGTCCATATTCACCCACGGATCGCGAAAATCTGCTAACCACGAAATTCCTGTCTTCTTATTCACACGCTTCGCAATCAAATGCATACTGTGCGGAGGTCCGGTACTCACAATCATATCAACCGGATTCTCTTTCAAATACTTCAACAAGAAATTAGAGGCAGGGCGAATCCAAAACATGCGCGCGTCTGGAATTAAAATGTTTCCTCGAACCCACGCCATTAAACGTTCCATGAAAGAAGGTCCTTTTTCACTGCGAATAAATCCTGCACTTATTCCGGCATCACCCTTTCCCGTTGCTTTTCGCAATGCGCGATAAGGTTCGAAAATGGGACAACGAATCACTTCCACTCCTTCCGGAATTTCAGTAAGCAACGTTTCATCGTAAACAGGATAATCAGCATTCTCAGGAACAAACACCACGGGCTGCCAATCGCTGTTGTGTAAATACTTCACAAACTTCAACCAACGTTGAACCCCTCCTCCACCTGCAGGAGGCCAATAATAGGCTATGATTAATACGCGCTTCTTCACTACTTGCAAAATTCGCAATAATCCGACTCCGGATTGTGCCTAAATGTTTGCGTTTCCAACAAACTCTTCAACACTCCCAACAATTCCTCTTCGAACTTGTCCACGTCCGCTTCACGCAATACCGCGGGATCATCTCCTCGCAAAAGCGAAACAGGTCCTTGCTTGGCATGCTTCAATCCGAACAACATCGCTTTTGTATTCTCCGGCGCATGTCCGCCTTTCACCCACATATATGAATACGTTAAAATTTGAAGTAGCTTCGGTTTGGTGTCCTTCAACCAAGGACCTTCTTTGTCGCTTAGCTTCAATTCATCGGGCTTCACACTTCCTGTCTTGTAATCCAAGACTATAAAGTTTCCAGCTTGCTCATCTACACGATCTGCCTTTCCCCGAACACGTGCAGGAATATCCAATCCAATTTTATCCATGGGAAGTTCTGCCATGAGATCTACTTCCACCCCGTTCACCAATCGCTCTTGACCTTCGTTGCGTGCATCATTGAACTGCTTTTGATCGTATTCCAACACTACTTCTATCATGCGCTTCACAATGCGTCGCATGATAATATCGAAACCGGCCAATTCGAAATTTGAATTGTAAAGTTTAACAATGGCGGCGTCTATAAGCGCATCTAATTCCAATTTGAATCCGTCAAAATCCGCATCGTGAATCGTCATTCCAACAAAACGCTTGTACAGCGTTTCCAACACATCGTGAACAATAGAACCAAATGTGGAAGCCTCCATGTTTTCTTCCAAGCTTTCAACTTCGCCCAATCCTACAACATAGCGGTAGTAGAAGTCGAGCGGACAACGCATGAACTTATTCAATGCCGAAGGCGAAATTCCATATTCCAACAAAGCATGAATGCGCTCGGTTGAAAAATCATTTGCCTCAATCTCTTCTTCACCTGTTTGCAAAAACTTATTGCTGTGCTCAAAGTCCTCGTACCGAACGCTCGTTCGGTCTCCGTATCCCGTTAGCTCTTGTCCAATTTGCATAAGATAACGCGAAGGCTCGGTCATTTTGTAGTCTGAACTTAACGTATGATATAAAAGTCGAGTATCCTCTGCGCGTTGCAACAAGCGGTAAAACGAATAGGCAATGGTCCCTTCCCGTTCTTCAGCCGAAGGCAATTCAAACGCTCTCCTTAAGTCGAAAGGAATGAGAGATTGCGCCCTTCCATTTCCTGGGAACTGCTCGTCGTTCGCACCAACAATAATGACATGTTTGAAATCGACCGCACGTGTCTCAACCATGCTCAATACTTGAAGTCCTTCCAGTGGCTCTCCCTGAAACGCAATGGTCTCTTGAGACGCGTAATGCTGAAACAACAGGTCTAACAATGGCACTTCATTCAGAAATGCATTTCCTTCCATGTGCTGTTCAATTCGACCTAAAATCTGCTGAAGTCGCAAGGCCGTTTCCTTCGTCAGTTCATCTGCACTGTCCGCTTCAATAAATACAGAAAGAAATTTCTTCAATCGAACTATGCAATTCGGCAAATCGAAATTCTCGATGGTCAGTAATTCTTCCAACGTCTTCATAGCCGGAAGTTTTTCAACCAACTCCTTCAATTCCTTTTCACGGATGTAGATGAATTTTCTGCGCATAACATAGCGCTGAATTTGTCTCCGCTCCGATGAAGGAATAAGCACGTTTAAATCGGTTTGAAGAATCCATTGCGAGAAATCCTTGTAATACATTCCCTTCTTCACCTCCTTCGACAAGCGACTCCACATGCGTAAAAGCATGCGAACCACGCGGAACAAAGCGACTTGATCTATGGGATAACCCAATGCAACGTTCACAGGAGAGTCTATGGATAATCCATTTAAGAACGGACGAAGCAAGAACGGCTGAACCAATACCACAGCGGTATTCGCGCGATCTTCTTCACTCATCTCATTCACCAACTTAGAAGCCGCGAAAGCAGAAGCCAAGGGCGTGACCACTTTGGAGAATGTTATGGTTCTACTTCGTGTATTGAAATCATCTGTCTTCGCAATGGGCATTCTTCTTTCTTCCCACGAGCGGAAAAATATTCCCGCTTCATGAATGGGATTATTCACGTAATAGGCATCTGCATCGAAACGGAAAAACACTTTTCCTGTTTTATGAAGTCGTATCACCCACTTCTCTTCAGCCTTCGAAAAGGCTGTTATTCCAACAAAATAAATAGCATCTGCATTCGTAGGGAAATTCACTTCCACCTTCTCTTCCGCCATGGCTCTGTTGAGTCTTGCGTAACTGAAAGCGTGCTGCTCGTTCTGCAATTCAACAAAACGATGATAGACTTTTCCAAGGTCAAGCCAGAAATCTGCGTAATCTTCTTGCGCGTCGGTTAGCGGTTGAATACCGAAACTCCAATTCTCAATGTCCTTAACATCTTTCAAATTCTTGAACACCTCTCCTGGATTGGCAAGCGCGACATCGATATCGTTGAAATCATCGAGCGCCATGCTTCCCCATTTCATAAAAACTTCAAACGAATCGGGCGATGCTACAACTTCGGTGTAGGCGCGATAAAGCAACAGAAGCAAACTCAATTTCTCTTCCGTTCTTTCCTTCACAACAGATTTAACAAATTGTGGAAGTAGCACCAACTGCGGCGTTAAAAAGGCAGAACCTAAAATTTCAAACAGAAATTTTTTCAAAAAAACTTTCGAGCGATTGCTCGGGAGAACCACAATTATGCGATGTAAATCTTTGCCGTGTTGGTCAATGAGTTCTTGAGCTATTCGCTTTAAAAAAAGTTCTTCTGAATTTTTTTGCATATTCGCAGTATGGATTTCCCAAAGTTTCTAAAATTTCCAGAAGGAAAACGCATTGTTCAAATCTTTTCCTCAACAACTTTTGAAGAAGTGGTGGTTATGGGCACTTCGTACTTCATTCACACCAACAATGCTGTTACGCATGCCGATCGCATTTACGTTATGGACCTGCTCGAAGGTGGAAATGGCGCCGTGTTCATATCGGAAGAAGAATACAACGCACTCAAAACAAGCATTTCTTCCAACTATAAATTGAAATCCATTTGAACATTCCCGTGTTCGAATTACGCCTTGCAGACTTGAAAGCTCTTTCCATTCCTTTCATTACTTTACTTCATGAAACTTCAGTTTGAAAAAAATGTCGATTTGTTGCCGCACAACACGTTTGGTATTTCAGCAATAGCGAAAGAATTTGTGCGTCTCGATGAATCGGCGCATGTGGAAGAGGCCTTGGAATATGTGCGTAAAACGAAAATCAATCATCTTGTTCTTGGCGGTGGGAGCAATATTCTCTTCACACAAAACGTAGATGCCCTTGTTCTTCAAAATAGATTATTCGGAATTGAATTGGAGAAGGAAGACGATATGCATGTTTATGTGCGCGTTGCCGCAGGAGAAAACTGGCACAACTTCGTGTTGCACTGCATTCGGAACAAATGGGCCGGGGTGGAAAATCTCTCCCTTATTCCTGGATGCGTGGGCGCAAGCCCTATGCAGAACATTGGCGCCTACGGTGTAGAAATGAGCAGCGTTTTGAATTATGTTGAAGCGGTGAATATTCACACTTCGGAAAGACACACTTTTTCATTGAGCGATTGCGAACTCGGTTACCGTGAAAGTATTTTCAAGCGGAAAGAAAAAGGCAATTGGTTCATCACACACGTGGGTTTCAAACTAAACAAGCGTCCTGTATTTCATATTGAATACGGCGCCATTGCAGACGAACTGGACAAAATGGAAATTGATACGTTAAGCATCAAGCACATCAGTCAAGCCGTTATAGCCATTCGTTCTTCAAAACTACCCGACCCGAAAGTCTTGGGCAATGCAGGAAGCTTCTTCAAAAACCCAACGGTAGATCTCTCCGTACTACGCGCCATTCAAGAACACGACGAGAAAGTTCCGTTTTATCCGGTCGATGAAAACACGGTTAAAATACCCGCTGGATATATGATTGAGCATGCCGGATGGAAAGGCAAGCGCGTTGGAAACTGCGGTGTGCATGAAAAACAAGCCTTAGTTCTGGTGAATTACGGAGGTGCAACTGGACACGAGCTCTATTCGCTGAGCACAGCCGTTATGACCGATGTCAAGAATAAATACGGCATCGAATTGGAGCGCGAAGTAAATGTTTGGTAACTTTGCACCTCATTATAAAACCCAACTATTTTGAGCACAATCAGATTTAAAACAGCAGGCACTCCATTTTTCGATCATTTGAAGAACGGAGTAGACTCATACTTCAACGCTACACGTCGCAACAGATGGGGCAATGGGCTCATTTATGTAAAAGCTATTGTCTTGTTAACGAGCTTTTTCGCACTCTATATTTCACTTGTTTTTGGAAGTCTTTCCATTTGGATGAACCTTGGCGCTTGCGTGCTTTTGGGACTCACCTTAGCTGGAATCGGATTCAACTTGATGCACGACGGTGCTCACGGAAGTTTTTCAGACAAGAAATGGTTGAATGAAATCATGGCTCACACCCTTAACATGGTGGGTGGAGATGTTAGTTTATGGAAGACGAAACACAACGTGATTCACCACTCATTTACAAATATTGAAGGTCACGACGACGACATTAACATTCAGCCGATGATGCGTACGAATGAGAATCAGCCGCGTTACAAGATTCATCGCTTTCAACACATCTATGGATATATTCTTTACTGTTTAACCTACATTTCTTGGGTTTGGATCGACGATGTGAAGAAGTACAGAACACAGCAAGTTGGTATTACCAAATTGAAGAAATTCACCTTTATCAATCACTTTACTTTTTGGGCTACGAAGTTGAGTTACGTGGCAACGTTTATTGTTCTTCCAATTATTTTCAAAGGAATACTTGCAGCCATCTTGGGTTACTTAATCGTTTCTATGGTAACTGGAATTGTCATTGCTGTTGTTTTTCAGTTGGCACACGTGGTTGAGTCTGTTTCATTCAACAATCCAGAGGACACCAATGGAATAATTGAAGAAGAATGGGCCATTCACCAAATCAATACGACAAGTAACTTCGCTACAAGAAACCCTTTGGTGTCTTGGTTCACGGGCGGATTGAATTACCAAGTGGAGCACCATTTATTCCCACGTATTTCGCACGTTCACTACCCTGCGTTGAATAAAATCGTTCGCGAAACCTGTGAGAAATTCGGTGTTCAATACCACGAATACGGAACGGTCATTGCCGCGGTTCGCTCACACACGCGTCACTTAAAAACAATGGGAGTTGCAGACTA
>CANKYR010000091.1 GCA_947488195.1 Flavobacteriales bacterium | reverse complement strand
CCTTTGTCCTTTAAGAAAGATGTATTTACCAAATCATTTAACACGGTTCCGTTTTCCACTTCAATCAATCCAACAACGGCCGGGAAGTTTGTCCCCTTGTTCGTTATTGCATCAACTGTATGGTTCAAGTGCTCGTAATACTTCGCCGTGTTCCATTGTAACTTACCAATTGGAGTAAAATCTTCGTCCGCTTTATTCGGATCATCAATAGTGTCGAACAAATTCTCGACGTTGTAACTCATTAAGTCAAACGCGACTTTGTTTAGAGATTCGGAATAATCCTTCGAACTTGGTTTTGTGGATTGACAAGCCACTAACGTAGCAATGATGATTAACACACCTAATTTTTTCATAACTCAAAAGTAGAACAGAACAATTCTACTTCCACCTACTCTATTTTTGTTTGAATGAAATTTAACGGAAACATATTTTTCGGAAGTATAACTTGCCTCTTCCTGTTTGTCTCTTGCGGAACAAAACGCAGCGACAATAAAAATGTTTTTTGTTACAACGAAAGCAACGGAATAACCTCGCTTGACCCAGCTTTTGCCCGGGATCTTGAAATCATGTGGGCCACCAATCAGCTCTTCGACGGTCTGGTTGAATTAAACGATTCATTGCAAATTGTTCCTGCTGTTGCAAAATATTTCTCAATTTCTGAGAACCTACTCACCTATACATTCACCCTTCGAAGCGATGTGTACTTTCATAACAACAGTTGCTTCCCCAATGAACAAGGGCGGAAAGTGGTGGCATCCGATGTGGTTTATTCCTTCAGTAGAATTCTAGACAATACCATTGCTTCTCCTGGAAAATGGATTTTCGAAAAGGTAATTGACAACGGATTCTCCGCACCGAACGATTCCACCTTCATTATTCAATTGAAGGAACCCTTAGCTCCATTTCTCGGATTGCTCACTACGCAATACGCGAACATTGTTCCGCATGAGGCGATTGAAATGTACGGGTCCGACTTCCGAAACCATCCGGTTGGATGCGGTCCTTTTCAATTTGCGTTCTGGTATGAAAACGTTGCGCTTGTCTTTCATAAAAATCCGAATTACTATTTGAAAGATGAATTCGGAAATGCTCTTCCCTACTTAGATGGAGTGAAAATTGATTTTGTGAAAGACATGTCTGCTGAGTACCAAGGATTGCTTCAAGGCAAATACGACTTCATGAGTGGCATTCACAATGCATTCAAAGACGAGTTGCTTGATCCGAATGGCAACCTATCATCTGCATACACTTCACAATTGTATTTGCAAAAAACACCTTTCATAAAAACAGATTACTTAGGTTTTGTTGTTGACCCTTCTCTTCAATCAAACAAAGCCTTGCTCGACCCGCGTGTGCGAATGGCCCTTCACCTTTCCATAAATAAAAAAGATATGGTTAAGCATTTGCGAAATAACACCGTCATTCCTGCCGACTTCGGATTCTGTTCTCCAGCTGCAGCAAAAAACTTAAACACCGAACAACTTATTTCCTTCAACAAAAAACAAGCACTTGATCTATTGGCAGAAGCGGGATTTCCAAATGGAAAAAATCTTCCGACCATACTATTGAGCACTACAAGCGATTACGCCGACTTGATGGAATACATTCAACACGAATGGCAACAACTAGGCATTCCATGCGAGATACAGCAACTGCAAGGTTCAGCCTTTCGAGATCAAGCTTCTAAATGTCAACTTTCAGTTTTTCGCAAAAGTTGGTTAGCCGATTACGCACATCCTGAAAATTTCTACTCTGTTTTCACCACCCCTCGTTTTGCGCCGAATGGTCCGAATTATACGCACTTTTCGAAAGCGAACTATGACGAGATTTATTCGAAGATGGGAAAAACAAATTCAACAGATAGCACGCTCGTTTATAGCAAACAACTCGAAGAGATTATTCATTCCGAGACTCCCATTATTCCGCTTTACTACGACCAAGTCATGCACTTCATTCGTTATAACATCAAGAACTTCCCAACGAACTCAGTGAACATGCTGGATTTACGCAAAGTAAAAAAGGAATAACAGAAAGCGTTAACTTCGCTTCACGAAAAACCGCCGTGCTAAAAATAGACACCCACACCCACATTATGCCCGACCACTTACCCAACTGGAGTAAGGAATTTGGCTACGGAAAATTTATTCATCTCGATCATCACAGAACTGGCTTTGCGCGCATGATGCAGGGAGATCAGTTTTTCCGCGAGATTGAATCGAATTGTTGGGACCCCGTTTTACGCATCAATGAATACGCTAAATACAATACGCAAGTTCAAGTGGTTTGTACAATACCTGTTTTGTTTTCGTATTGGGCGAAGCCCGAGCACACACTCAAAGTTTCTGAGTTTCTTAACGATCACATTGCTATGATTGTGGAAGAGCACCCGAAAAACTATGTAGGTTTGGCTACACTTCCCATGAATGATATTCCAATGGCTATTGCTGAATTGGAACGTGCAAAGAAAATTGGATTTAGAGGAATTCAAATTGGTTCGAATATCAATGGTACGAATTTGAGTGACGAAAAATTCCTTCCCTTGTGGAAAGCTTGTGAAGATTTAAGCATGTGTGTGATGGTTCACCCTTGGGAAATGATGGGTGAAAACGACATGAAAAAATACTGGCTTCCCTGGTTGGTGGGAATGCCTGCGGAAACAACTCGTGCTATCTGCTCGCTGATCTTTTCTGGTGTTATTGAAAAATTCCCGAAGCTTCGCTTTTTGTTTGCGCATGCGGGTGGTTCATTCATTCCAACATTGGGAAGAATAGAACACGGATTTAATTGTAGACCCGATCTCGTTGCGTTAGATAATAACGTTGCTCCGAGTCATTACTTGAATAAATTTTGGATTGACAGCGCAACGCACGATTCCGATTTGTTTCGTTACATCATGACGAAACAATCTACCAAAAAAATTGCATTAGGAACCGACTACCCATTTCCTCTTGGCGATTTACACCTTGGACAATTCATTGAAGAAATGCAGTTGGAAAAATCAGATTTGGAAAACATCATGCACGGTTCAGTCCTTGAGTGGCTCGACCTTCCGAAAAGTATGTTCTAATTGAACGTCTTTTTATAGACCGTTTCATTCCCACATTTATCTTTCACAACCAGCGAAAATTCGTGAGCTTGTTCGTCAACTAGAGACAGCGGCAATTCAACAAGAACGTTATTGTTCTTCGCGTCGTATTCATAGTAGATCCATTTCCCATCCAATTCTGGACGAACACTTTCAATACCGCTTAATGCATCGCTCACTCTGAACTTCACACTTCCAACCAAATCGGTTTCAGGAAACGTTTGCTCAACAAACTCAACAACGGGTGCGGCCCAATCGGCAGCATAGGTGAATATTCCCAAAGAAGAAGTGCTCGCCACAATTGAATTTCCCTCAATAGTTCCTCCTATAGATTTTCGCTTGGAAGAATTTAAATGTAAGACCACAACTTTCTTTCGCTGCTCGGGTGTCATTTCATCCAAATTGAATTGAATTTTAACCGGTGAAAACAACGCTATGCCTTCATGACCAATTTCTACAACTGGGGGCATCAGCGAGTCGAACACCGGTTCTAATAAGAGAAGTTCAGTGTCATCGAACAACGATTCTTTTTGAAAAGTTATTTTTCCCGAGCGCGTTTGAATTACTTTTTCGACTCCCGCAAGCAATGAAATGGCATTCGAACGTTTGGGCGCATTGGGCAAAACTGCCTGAACAAATCCTACCGCCGTAGCAACATTCCCTTTCCAATCTTCGGTTTCGAAGCGAATGCTGTGTATTAACGAATCTAAAATTTCAACAGGCATAGCCCAAATGTTCACTTCTTCCTTCAAAGGCGTTTGTTTCGGACTGGAACAACGATACCACTGTCCCGATTTCGATTTGTAAATTCCCAAGGGAACAAATCCGTTAATGGCTTTTGTTGTGTTGAAATTCACCGACCGAATTTCCATTCGGTAAAATAAACTTCCATCTACAAAAACGCGCAACGATTTCACACCACAGTCTCCGCTTCCCGTTATATAACGATCAACAATTGACACAGCGACTTCCAATTTTCCAGTTTCTATTTCAAGCGGAAGTGTATCAGACGCTCCCCTTCCATTTACAAAATGTCCAATTGATGGAAGTTCACTCGGACTTAATTCGCTTGCGCCATAACCACACCAAGCGCTGAATAATTCGAAGATAGGAGCGAGCGTATCGCGCACAGGCAATCCAAAACGCATAGGATCGAGGCAATGTTCTGTCCGACTGTCGCGCACTTCGAAGTGTAAATGCGGACCACTACTTCCACCCGAATTTCCACTCCAAGCAATTTGTTGTCCCCGCTTCAAGGGAATTTGCCCTTCCTTCAAATACCAATCTACTTCGTAAGATTCTTTTAGTTTATGTTGAAGGCGAAGCAACGAATCTATTTCGTGATTGAATTTTTGCAAGTGAGCATAAACCGTAACGTATCCTTCCGGATGGGTCACATAGATTGCCTTTCCATATCCATTAGGTGAAATTTTAATTCTGGAAACATACCCATCCGCTGCGCAATAAACCGGCAAGCCTTCGCGCTGTTCAGTGCGCAAATCCATGCCCGAATGAAAGTGATTGGAACGGATTTCGGCAAACGATCCAGCGAGCTCTAAGGGTATATCTAGGGGAGAACTGCAGGTCCATTTCTGCCCTTTTGCAAAAGTCGCAGAAAGACAAAAAAGGAACATTAAAAATCGACTCGAATACAAATTGCTGAAAACCATACCGCAAAGTGCATCGAAAAAGCCTTCAACGGATTCAAACGCTTTGATTTTATTCACAAGTCTTGAGGAAAAAAAGCGAAGCGCCATGGGTTCTTTTTGATTAACTTTGTGCTGCTTCAACAAAAGCTATACGTATTTATGGAATCGGCTCAACACTTTGAAACACTAGCGGCAAAAATTCACGAATTGGGTGAAGCCAAGCGCAATGCTGAAACGGCATTGGCTAAAGTGAATGAAGAATTGGCATCCGTTTATAGAATAAACAAGGGTCTGCAATCACAGATTGAAGACTTAAATGTTAAAATAGAAGAGTTAGAAGCAAACCAATCGTTGAGGAATGAAACACAAACAGATCATGTTCATTCAACTAAGCAGAGAATCAACGCGTTGGTAAAAGAGATAGATGAATGTCTTTTACTATTAAACAAATAGTGGAACAATGAGCGAAGTAACCTTACAAATATCCATTGCTGGTAAAAATTACCCTCTCTCGGTGAAAGCTTCTGAAGAAGCTACGATCCGCAAAGCAGAGTTGCAATTGGAGGAGGCCGTTTCTATGTTTCAAAAAAACTATTCGGTAAAGGACAGAGGAGATTTACTAGCCATGGCGGCTTTACAAATCATAACTAAACTAAACAACACTCCACCTCAGGTTATTGAGAAAACCGTTGAGGTTGTGGTGGAAAAGGAAGTCATTGTTGAGAAAGAAGTTACGATTGAAAAAGAAGCTGCCACACCCGATTATACAGAGCAATTCTCAGCATTGGAGAATCTCGTAAACGGATACTTGGCGAACTAGTCCACTATTCTCTTCCCCTCTGCTTTAGGAAACGGACCCGAACGTCCGCATGTGGAATACTAATACTTTATGTCGTATGGATGGCAGTGTATTGATTATTGTTTGCTCAATTACCGGAGTAATCAGTGGTGCTCTTCTTACCTACTTCGTTTTAAATGGTGCGTTAAAGTCTAAGAAAGACAGCATCATTGAAGAAGCGAAGAAAGAAGGAGAAGCCCTTAAAGAGAAAAAAATCCTTCAAGCCAAAGAGAAATTTTTGGAGATGAAGTCACAGCACGACCGCGAGGTTGGTGAGAAAAACAACAAAGTGAAACAAGCGGAAGACCGCACTAAGAATCGCGAACGCGAAATTTCACAACAACAAGAACAACTGAAACGCAAAGAAAAAGAGGCCGATGCTCAAAAAGAAAATGCGACGAAATTGATCGAATTGAATGAGAAAAAATCTGGCGATTTAGAAAAATCATCACAAAAAATAATCGCTCAATTAGAAGACCTTTCTAAACTTTCTGCCGATGCTGCGAAAGCACAGTTGATGGAAATGTTGAAGGAAGAGGCGCGTAACGCTTGTGCTTCACAAATTCAAGGAATTGTAGACGAGGCTAAATTAAAAGCCAATCAAGAAGCGAAGAAAATTGTAATTCAAACCATTCAACGCACCGCTGTAGAGCACGCTGTTGAAAATAGCGTTTCAGTTTTCAATATTGAAAACGACGAAATCAAAGGACGTATCATTGGTCGTGAAGGACGTAACATTCGTGCGCTGGAAGCAGCTACCGGAGTTGAAATTATTGTAGACGACACACCAGAGGCGATTGTCCTTTCTTGTTTCGACCCAGTGCGTAGAGAGATTGCACGTCTTTCTCTTCACCAATTGGTTACAGACGGACGTATTCACCCGGCGCGTATTGAAGAGGTTGTTGCGAAGGTTAGCAAGAACATTGAAGAGGAGATTGTTGAAGTTGGAAAGCGCACCTGTATTGAAATGGGTATTCACGGTCTTCACAGCGAATTGGTTCGCATGGTTGGACGCATGAAGTATCGTTCTTCATATGGACAAAACTTATTGCAGCACAGCCGCGAAGTAGCCAACCTTTGTGCTACCATGGCAAGCGAATTGGGATTGAATCCGAAATCTGCGCGCAGAGCAGGATTGCTTCATGATATTGGAAAAGTTCCAGACACTGAAAGCGAATTGCCTCACGCAGTGTTGGGTATGAAGTTAGCCGAGAAGTATGGTGAAAAACCAGACGTATGTAACGCCATTGGAGCTCACCACGACGAGGTTGAAATGACGACATTGCTTTCTCCAATTATCCAAGTTTGCGATGCCATCTCAGGAGCTCGTCCTGGTGCTCGCCGCGAAGTGGTTGAAGCGTACATCCAGCGTTTACGCGATTTAGAGAATTTAGCTTTGGAATATCCTGGCGTATCTAAATCGTTCGCTATTCAAGCTGGACGTGAACTGCGTGTTATGGTTGAAGCTGATCACGTAACCGATGATCAAGCTGACGCATTGGCTATTTCATTGGCATCGCGCATTGAAACTGAAATGACATATCCTGGCCAAGTGCGTGTAACGGTTATCCGTGAAAAACGTGCTGTGGGAATTGCGAGATAATCTTTTGCATTAGACGAACAAAAACGCCCGCGAATGCGGGCGTTTTTTATTTCAATCAAAATTAGTTCAGCTTAACGCTTGAGCCAAGTCGGCAATAATATCTTCAGAGTTTTCAATTCCGACACTTAATCGAATCATTCCTTCTGTAATACCCATTCCAATTTTATCTTCATCTGGAACATCGGCATGAGTCATTGAGTAAGGATGCTGCGCCAAGCTTTCGTTACTACCTAAACTAACCGCCAACTTAATAAGCTTACAACTGTCTAGGACGTGAAACGCTTCCTCTTCACCACCGCGAACGGTAAAGCCAATCATGGCTCCAGGCGCTTTGCATTGCTCCTTGTATATTGCAATTTGTTGAGGTGAATTCGTCGGCAATCCCGGAAAAAAAACTTGCTCAATTTTCGGATGACTCATTAAAAAATCTACAACATCAACAGCATTCTTTGTTTGTTGATCCATGCGAATCTTTAACGTCTCAATGCTACGGGTTAATA
>CANKYR010000090.1 GCA_947488195.1 Flavobacteriales bacterium | reverse complement strand
AGAACGAATTAAGAATCCGTTTCAATTGTAATTATATTGAAAAGCTCGGTTAAGGCCGAGCTTTTTGTTTTTATATTGCGAATAACTAATTACGTTTATGAAGAATTTATTCCTTTCTCTTTTTATGGCATCTACCGTTACCGCAGCGGCTCAACCTTGTATTGGTGGTATGGCTGGAATTTACCCTTGTGACAATGTAGATTTATTGTCGCGTATGACATTATCTGAAATTGGAGCTAATCCTAATAATGACAATACGAGTGACATTTGGGGCTGGGTAAGCCCGGTTACAGGAAAAGAATATGCATTAGTTGCCGTTTCGAATGGATTGGCCTTCGTAGATATTTCAACACCTGAAGCACCCGTTTATCTTGGAATGCTTCCTTCACATACAACCAATAGTTTGTGGAGAGACGTTGAAACAATGGACAATTATTGTTTTGTGGGCAGCGAAGCCAGTGGACACGGCCTTCAGGTCTTTGATCTGCTTCAATTAGACAATGTGACCACTCCGACTTCATTTACTGAATCGGCATATTATGGTGGCTTTGGACATTCGCATACCATAGCTCTTGATCCAGTAAGCAAAATTTTGATGGCAATGGGTTCAAGCACCTTCAACGGTGGACCACATTTAGTAGATATTTCAAATCCTCTTCAACCCATTCTAGTTGGGGGTTACCAAGATGCTGGTTATACGCATGACGGGAATATTCTTACCTACAACGGTCCAGATGTTAATCACCAAGGCGATGTAATCGTTGTGGCATGCAACGGCAACAATGGTTATGGTGTAGTTACTTTGAATGTTACAGATCCTACAGATATAATCTTTTTAGATAATTACAATTATCCAGAAACCGGATACACTCACCAAGGATGGTTTACTAAGGATATGGCTCATTATTTAGTAGACGACGAGTTGGATGAACAAAACTTGGGAACAACGACACGCACCCATATTTTCGATTTTTCTGATTTAGATAATATCGGTTATATGAATTATTACTTAAGTACCAATACTTCTATTGATCACAATTTGTATATAAAGGATCAATTCGTTTATGAAAGTAATTACCGCAGCGGTGTTCGTATTCTCGACGCTTCTCGCGTGAGCACTGGGGTATTGAATGAAGTTGGGTATTTCGATTTATTTCCAGCGAATGATCTTCCCCAATTTAGTGGAACATGGAGCAATTATCCTTTCCTGCCTAGTGGTGTAAATTTAGCTACAAGCATGTACGATGGGTTTTTCGTTCTTCGTCCTACTCTCCTCTATTTGCAAAACAATAATTTGAATGCATGCGGACAATCAGCCGACACTCTTCAACTTAAAATAAATGCTGATTTGCAATTTCCTTTAACCGCCAACATCACAGGAATTCCTGGCTTCCCTGTTTTCAGCGGTGTGAATGTAACAGGAACGGGGAGTTACAACATTGTTATTTCTGATTTGGGAACTGTTCCAACAGGAACATTTAACTGCACGCTTCAATTGATAACAACCTTTGGAGAATCGTATGATCTATTCTTCACCATAACTACAGGAACACCTCCAGCCGCACCAACCTTATTATCTGTGCCTTCAACCATTCAGTACAACGCATTGGACTACCAGTTTAATTGGACCGCAATGCCTGGAGCCACTTCCTATTTTTTCGAACTAGCTGAAAACGACAATACCTTCGGATCAGTAGTGTACAGTGCTAATGTTACTTCTAACTTCGTTGTGTTACCGGCTAACTTTTCATTTATGGAAGGAAAAACCTATTCATGGCGCGTTACATCAGTAAACGGCTGTGGTTCATCTGCCGCCTCTGCCTCTGAAGATTTTCAGTGGATTTTAGCAGGTGTGAATGAAATTGCTGAGCGTGAATTCATCGTTTATCCGAATCCAGCTGAGAGTGAAGTGTTCATTCAGAACTTCCAATCGGGAAAAAGTTTGGTGTCGGTTTACAATGCTACTGGACAAATGGTGTTGAGTTCAACGTTCAATCAGCCGGGAGTTCACACACTTTCTGTTGGTGATCTTTCTTCTGGAATTTATACCATTCAAGTTGGAAGAATTACGAAACGTTTATTGATTAAATAATGAAAATTAATCCGGAAAAATTTTTCCTGGATTGAGTATTCCATTTGGATCAAAGACTTCCTTTATTTTCTTCATGAGGTTCAGCTGAACTTCGTTGAAGGCAATGTCCATGTAGTTTTTCTGCACCCACCCTATTCCGTGTTCGCCACTAAGCGTTCCGCCTAAAGAAACCGTTAATTCGAATATTTCACGAATGGCTAGCGGAAGTGTTGTGTTCCATTGTTCGTCTGACATTTGATCTTTCAAGATGTTGATGTGCAGATTGCCATCACCTGCATGACCGTAGCATACAGAACGAAAACCATATCTTTTTCCAATGACCTTTACTTCACGAAGTAAATTAGGAAGTTCAAAGCGAGGAACAACGGTGTCTTCTTCCTTGTAGATTGAATGTGACTTCACAGCTTCTCCTACTTTTCTTCGAATCTTCCACAGGGCTTCTTTCTGATTGTGATCTTCTGCGAAGAGTATTTCTCCGCACTCGTGTTCCGTGAGAACGTTTGAAATGGTTTCGCAATCGAGCATAAGCGATTCTACATTGGATCCGTCGACTTCGATAAGTAAATGCGCTTCAACACCTTCTAAATTCACTTGTGCATCGGGAACATGCTTAAGCGTGTATTCGATTGCTTCGCGTTCCATGAATTCCATCGCACTTGGGGTAATACCCGCTCGAAAAACTGCGCTTACGGCTTCGCAAGCTTTTTCGGCGGAAGCAAAAGGCGCAAGCAAGAGCAAGTTGTGTTTGGGAAGCGGAAGCAATTTCAAAACGGCCTTGGTAATGATTCCAAGTGTGCCTTCACTTCCAACCATGAGCTGAGTAAGGTTGTATCCGGTAGAATTTTTTAAGGTATTGGCTCCGGTCCAAATGATTTCACCATTCGCCAATACCACTTCCAAATTCAAAACAAAATCTTTTGTTACGCCGTATTTCACAGCATGCGGACCGCCGCTGTTCTCGGCTAAATTTCCTCCTATCCAACAGCTACCTCTACTTGCAGGATCAGGAGCGTAGTATAGGCCATGCTTCGCACATTCTTCTTGAAGAACCTGCGTAATAACAGCGGGCTCGGTATGCACCTGACCGTTGTTCGTATCTATTTTCAAAATTTTATTGAAACGTTCCATTGAAAGGGCTACTCCTTTCCTCACACACAGCGCTCCTCCACTTAATCCGGTTTGAGCGCCTATGGCAGTGACTGGAATCTTTTGTGTGTTACAATGTTTTAAAATACTTGCGATTTCTTCTTTATTTCCAGGCTTCAAAACAACATCAGACGGGAAGCTCAAATTCTCCGTTTCGTCTTTACCATATTTCAAGCGCGTTTCTTCGTCTGTGAAAACGTGCTCTTGACCAATAGTCAATTCAAAAAAATCTATATCAGAACGATTTATCATTTTTTTACTTTATTTCACAAATCTCAGTGAATACTGCTCTTTCACAGCGAAAATATACAATGGTCTTTCAACAAAGTAATTCACTTTTTAACAATGCGCTTATTATTGTGCTGATATTGCTTTTCTAAGAAGCAAATCGTTTTATATTCGTCAAAATAAAAATTATTCATATGAAAAAATTAATGATCCCAGCAGTTGCTCTTGCAATGTTCATGGCATCTTGCGGTGGTGTAAAGTCTGATGCAGAGACAATCTGTGACATGATGAACAAAATGGTTGAAGCTCAAAAGGCTAACGACACGGCTAAAATTGAAGCTCTTCAAAAAGAGTATGAGCCTCAAATGGACGAGTTGCAAAAGAAATATCCAAAGGGAAGCGAAGAAGAAAAAGAATTGGAAGCTCTTGTTAAGCCATGTATGGAAGAAGCAATGAAAGCTGCAATGGGCGGAAACTAATTTCCCCCTTCAATAAAAAATTAAGGGTCTCTTTCGAGACCCTTTTTTATTTCTTCGTGTTTATGATAATATCCCCAGTCGGCAGCTTCACCTCATTCGGATTGTCATAGACAACCTGTGCGGTTACGCCAGAAAACTCAGAGCTCATCAACTTCCATCCGTCTGCATTCAATTCCCATGTCTCTTTTTTGGCATAGTCATTTCCTTTAGAGCTGAGGGCCACCAATTGAACTTCCACTTTTCCTCCAGTGGTAAAGAAAAACAATGATTTCATAGGCATTTTATTATCGATGGGTGGCGCTTCCTTCGCGTCGGTCATCGGTGCAGGTGGGATTGGAAAATACAGTTCTTGCAATTTTACAATTTCTTCTTGACTGAAATTTAAAGCTTTTGATAATTCTGACGATTCGTATTTCCCCGAATAATAACTCAACAAAGCCTTGTAATCAGGTGTGAGTGTATTAATGAAAAGCTGATCTATGATGAGTTCATTCGCATTCACCAATTGGTATACGATTGACTTGTTGTTAGACCAAATTTTAACACGATTCTTCAATATTGCAGAACCTGTGGTGCTAACTACTTTTGTTGAACGATTCATATAAGTCACAACACCTTCTACGCTCATTTCTAACAGGTCAGGAGATTTAATCGCAATGGAAAATGTATTCGTACTGTCAGCACATTTCAAGTTAAGCGTTTCCCATTTTTCATTGGGATTGTAATTTCCTAAATAGGTTTTCGCATCTCCTCCAAGAACGCGGGTTCTTAGATAGAAGCTGCTGTCGGCATACAAAGCCAATGAATAAATGGTTCCAGAATTTTGACTCCATAACGTATCATCGAAATCGCCAATTAACTCAATACTTCTAGACGTTACTGGAACTTTCTTTTCCTCACATGAACTTAGCGCCAATGCAACAGCACTGGCAAAAAGTAATCCTTGCATTTTATTCATATGCCAAAAGTAGACATTGTTCATATTTCCGCCAAGACTTTAAACGCTCAAAACTTATGTATTTCTTACTTTTGCAGATATGGAAGAATCCCAGATAGACGTTTTTAATTTCGATCCCATTCGTCCCTATAACGACGAAGAATTAAGAGCTGCCATCGAGCGCATTTTAGAAGTCCCCGAATTTTATAAAATGCTCAAGTGGGTTTTTCCTGGATTAAGTCGTTCTGCTATTCAAAAAATGCTTCGTCAGGTTACTACTGTTGATGAGTTTCAGTCGGAAATATCAGGCCCCGCTTTCAAGATGGCTATTCAAACCACAACTAGTGGATTGTCTTTCACGAATTTTGAATCGCTAGATAAAACCAAACCCTACCTCTTCTTAAGCAATCATCGCGACATTATTTTAGACAGTGCAATTCTGAATGTGAGTTTGTTAGAACAAGGTCACAAGACCACGCAAATCGCTATTGGCGACAATCTGCTTCGTCAGAAAGTCGTTGAAGACATCGTTCGTTCCAACAAGAATTTCATTGTTAATCGAAATGTAAACGCGAAGGAGATGTTCTATTACAGCCTTCGCCTTTCCAATTACATTCGTCATACTTTAACTACCGATCACACTTCAATATGGATTGCCCAGCGTGAAGGAAGAAGTAAAGATGGCGACGATAGAACAGCGACAGGTTTGTTGAAGATGTTCGCCATGAGTTCTGATAATATTGAAGACGGATTACTTGCCTTACGTATGATTCCCATGGCAGTGAGCTATGAGTATGATCCGTGTGATATGATGAAGACGAACGAGCTCATGCATTTGAAAGTGTTAGGTTCGTACGAGAAAAAGTCAGGAGAAGATTTCCTTTCCATGTTGAAAGGAATAACCGGACATAAAGGACGTGTGAATATTTCTATGGGCAATTCAATGAATGAACACATAGAACAGATGCGTTCCATTCAAAATAAAAATGAAAAATATCGCTATTTAACGCATGCCATTGACAATGAAATGCACCGCATTTTTCATCTTTGGCCAACGAATTACATTGCTTACGATTTATTGAATGGGACGAAAGATTATAAGGATCATTACTCTCAAATTCAGAAAATAGCTTTCAGCAATTACATTCGAGGCAATACCTTCAAATTAAGTTTACACCGCAAAAAAACAAACCTTCCGAAAGAGAATTTCACGCAGATTGCGCGTGACATTATGCTTCAGATGTATGCGAATCCGGTGATAAATTTTCGGAATCTGTCGGCTTAATTTCAAATCGCTCGTTGCGCTTCCCTCTGAATAAATCTATTCCGCGAAGCTCACATTCCAACTTTCCATTCATCAATTTTACCTTGCGCTTCTGACGCAGGCCAATGGCATGAAGGGCTTGTAAATCTGAAGAGATAATCCAGGCCGTTGAACCCGAATAACGGTGTTTGAAAACAGAACCTATTTCAGAATAAATCTTTTCTAATTCCTCAATCTCCATGCGTTCTCCGTAGGGAGGATTCAATACCACTAATCCCGGAACTTCCGGAACACTGTCTTCACTGAAGAAATCTGATTTTTCAAATCGAATAGCATCGTTGAATGGAAGATTCTTTCCGTTTTTACGCGCTACATTCAATTGGTCATAATCAATATCGGAAGCCACAATGGTTAACTCTTTATTTTCTATTAATGCATTCGCATCGCCGTGAACAGTCATCCACAAGGCATCATCGAAATTCAACCAGGTTTGAAAATTGAATTTCGGATAAGCCTTTTGGGCAGGGATATTCAAAGCCGCATAAGCTGCTTCGAAAGCAATTGTTCCTGAACCACAAAACGGATTGTACAAAGGGGTTTCTCCTTTCCATCCGGTGATGGCAATGATACCTGCGGCCAATACTTCGTTCATGGGAGCCTCTCCTCCATTCACGCGGTATCCGCGTTGATTCAGTGAACGTCCTGAACTGTCTAATGAAATCTGAACTTTCTCTTGATCAATTAGCAAATGTATTTGCACATCGGGACTTTCCGGATTCACATCTGGACGAGAACCGTAGACTTTTTTCAAACGGTCTGCAATTGCATCTTTCACGCGAAGCGAAGGAAAATGCGAGTGCGTGAACATGGAAGAAGATATTTGCGGATCAATGGCAAACGTGGTGTCTGCATGCAAATATTCTTCCCAAGGCATTTCATAAGCCTTGTTGTATAAATCGTCGGCCTTTCGAATTTGAAATGAATGCAACGGACAAAGCACGCGCAAAGCGAGACGCGCACGGTAGTTAATTTTGTAAAGTGTTTCAAGGTCGCAATTCGCGCGAACCACTCTTCTACCCTCTTCAACTTCGGTAGCGCCTAAGTCAATCATTTCTTTCGCCAACAAAGGCTCAAGGCTCTGCATGGTCTTAACTACGATTGGAAATATTTTCTCCATTTTATCCTCCTGCTTTTTTAGCTGCATAACCCATGTCCTGCAACAGTTTAATAATCTTTTCTCTGTGGTCGCCTTGAATAATGATCTCGCCATCCTTCGCACTTCCCCCTGTACCACATTTGTTCTTTAGCACTTTTGCTAACTGTTCTAAATCTTCTTCGTTGCCAATGAAGTCCTTAATAACCGAGGCGGTCTTTCCACCGCGGTGATTTTTTTCCAACCAAACTTTTAATTTCTGTTCGCTGGGTGGAAGCGTCTCTGTCGCCTCGTTTTCATTTTCTATGTTGAAGTTAGGATTCGTACTGAATACAAATCCACCTTCACTCTTGATGTTCTTCTTGCTCATGTGCAATTGGAATAATTGATTTCTTTTTCAATTCTTCGTATTCCGCTTGAATACGCTGAAA
>CANKYR010000089.1 GCA_947488195.1 Flavobacteriales bacterium | reverse complement strand
ACCATTGAAGAGAGTAAGACGGTAATCCAACCGGCTCATAGGTCATAGCAATTTGCGTATTCTCCCCGCTGCAAAGAGCAACGGTATTGTTGTCTAGATTGCCATAAGAAAACGCTGAACCGGAACAGTTACAAGAAGCGGTGTAAACGTCGTTGAATGTGTTTGGATTATTGTCGTTGCATGGGCTGTTTACGTTGTAACAAGACCCATCATCACAACCCGCATTGGCGTTGTAGTTACAAGCTGAGGTGTTGGTGCAGCCGGGGTATTGGCAAGTCGAAGCGCTAACATCGCTCGAGTTGTAGTTACATGCAGATGGGTCGTTGCAGCCGGGGAGTATGGTAAAATCTAATGTGCAACCAAGATAGTGATAAGGTATAGAGCCAAATATATTGAGAAATATACTAAACTCAAACTTTATAGGGAAAACACCGGCTGTATTAGAAAATCCTGAAATATAACCACAATAGGAATTTCCAGAAAGTAATAAACATGGGTTAACCTGGTTCGCTAGGTTGTTGCATGTGTATGTAAGCCCTAAATCAGCTATGGGATACCAAATAGTATCCAGACCTGCAGCAACTCCATAGGAAATGGCGTCTAAATGGAAATACTGGATTGGAATTCCCCCTGGATAACTTGGGTTAATACCGGAAAGGTCATTTGGGATCTTAATATAAAACTCATCCATGTATGGCTGACCCAATGACCCTGAGATAAAATCTTCACCGAGGCTTACATCAGGACTTATTCCGAACGAACCAAGGAAATTATAACTTGTGGGGTCGCAGGAATAGGTGGGATTGCAATCTCCTGTGTAACAAGTGCCATCTTCGCAAGCTGCATTGGGGTTGTAGTTACAAGCGGAAATATTGGTGCAGCCAGGGTAGGTGCAACTGCCATCGTTACAACCAGCCAATGGATTGAAATTACAAGCATTATTATCTGTGCATCCGGAGAGGAATACACATGAGCCGTCGTTACATCCAGCGGAAGGATTGAAATTACAGGCATTTGGGTTAATGCATCCCGGGTATTGGCAGGTAAATGCGTTAACATCTGCTGGGTTATAGTTACAAGCAGAAGAATCGTTGCAGCCGGGATTTGAACAAGGGTTTTGAGGCAAGTCTAGTGCACAAGCTAAGCGAGGAACTGAATACCCAATTATTGAATCTAAATATGCCATTCCTTTAGCAGCGGACATATCTGGATTAGTTGAAAGGCCATTTGCATTATTTGGATTAGTTGCAGTATCCCACCACTCCCATGGAGAAGAGTCTGCTTCAAATCCTGATGGACGTTCAAATGGGAACAAACCGTGGAACCCATCGTTGGCAGAGTTTGCAGCATCTGTATAAACTTGACCAGGCAAATAACCTTCAGCCAATTGAAATATTCCGTTGTTACCATATCCGCTCAAAGCAAATTGCACATCATAACTTCCGTTTACTTCTAAAACTGGTAAGTTCAAACCTGGAACGATAACAATACTTGTATAATACGGAGCAAATGGATCAGTAGGAACTTGAAATGAAATTATTGGGTTATCATTTGCATCAATCCAGGAAATATCACCACACGCACCGCCCATGTTTACAGCCACATTAAAGTCTGAACTATATCCAACGTGGTTGGCGTAGCACAAAGTATCACCGTTTAGCGGATTCACCCCAACAGATTCACCATTGATATCTCCGTTAACAAAATCCAATACCATTGGAATACCAGCGCTATTGGTGAATTTAGGAAGTAATAAATCAGAATAGTTGTCAATACTTGAAGCAGCCAAAGTTATATAACCACCTGTTCCTACTCCCCACACGGCAATTTTAGTTGGATCAATCCCAAATGGATTCCCTTCTACAGCAGCCGTTTTACGGAAATAACGCACGGCAGTGCGGCAGTCTTGAACCCCTCGATAAGTAGCATTAATAAAAGTATTTACACGCTCTTCTTGCGTTGAAGCAATTGGATTCCATCCAAGACGATAATCACAAGATGCCACCACATATCCAAACCTAGCCAATCGTTTGCATAACTCAACAATAGTTGAATCAGTTCGCATTCCTGTTGGCTTCTGGTTTTGCGGAAACGGCAAAAACATTCCATCATGAAAGATTAAAATCAAAGGCCGGTTTTGTATGTTGTCTCCAGCTGGCAGATACAAGTCTAATTTTAAATCTTCAGGGATTGCTTGACCTAGCTGTGAGTAATATAATACTGTCGCATTCGTTCCGTAAATAATATCAGTATTAATAACGACATCAGAGAATACTTCTTCTAAGTACCTTTGACCGAAAGCACTTGCGTTCGTGATATATAAAATAGCTGCCAAACAGAGCTTAAGGAATATCTTTTTCATAATTAATCTATTATTTCCTCACCTCAAACTTCTTCACTCCTCCACCCACTTTCACAACATAATTACCTGCCGTAAACGATGAAGTGTTTATGATGGTGTTGGTTGAAAGAATTTGTTGCTTTATGATTTGTTTGCCGAGTGCATCGAAAACAAAAAGATCCGTGCCGATAAGGTCTGATGTAGTTTGAAGATTGAGTTCGGTGGTTGCTGGATTCGGGTACAAGATCATTGCATTCGAAAGCTCTTCAACGTTGGTTGGAATTACAACAACATCTTGTGAAAGAGTTGTGCCTATACAACCTTCAGCGGTTGTTTCAACAACGCTAATATTTCCTAAACCTGTTGATGCCCATAGAATATTTACGGTGTTTGTTCCTTGACCGCTTGCAATTACGCCGTTAGTGACTGTCCAGTTATAAATGCTGTTCGCAGCTCCGTTGCAGGTGTATGTTGAATTCGAAAATGCCTCTGGACCAACCGGACCAGTTATCTCATTTCCTGAAACGACACATTGCACATTCACATCATAAATAACTTCATCACCAACACAACCGTCTCCCGTTGTCTCCAAAACAGAAACACTTCCAACTCCTTCTGCACCCCAAAGAATAGTCACCGAATTCGTTCCTTGTCCGCTTACAACAACACCATTGTTCACCGCCCAAGTGTATGTGCTACCTGCATTGTTGTTGCATGTGTAGGTTGAGTTTGCGAATGCGCTTGGGGTTGAATTTCCTGAAACGACTTGAGTTGAAACGTTACATCCATTGTAGAGCGCCAATACTTCATCGGCTGTTAATGCGCGGTTCCAGATTCCGATGTCGTCGAGAGCACCTTGCATCTCTTGATTATTGTTGCAATTGCAGTCTCCTATGGTAACACCTACCAATTGATTCTGAGAAGGAATTGTGAATACACTACCACCATAAGTACTGTTGCCAGCATCATTGCCGTTAATGTAAAATTTTATCGTATTATTCGAAATGGTAACTACAACATGCTGCCAAATAGCTTCAACAGCCATTTGATCTGAATAGCGATACTCCGACTGGGCGCCATCGTTATTTCTTCTACCTGAAAAAATTCTATCTAATTCCTGATTTGTCGGGCCGGGAATCTTTGAAATAGCTAGGTTATAACCCCAATCTCCAATAAGACGTTTGGTTACTATTTCATGGTAACCGTTGCTGCTATTTGGATCCTCCCACTTCCATGCTGAAATTGTTATATCACCGTTTACTGATAATGATGGGGAATCATTTATAAAAACGTAATCATTCAATCCGTCGAAACTAAATGCCTTATTAACATCACCAAACCGATCCGCCGTCAACGTCGCGCCATTCACCGTCCCGTTATTCCCATTTCCACTTTCGTCATTTGCATTCCCGTTGAATGGCCAGTAACCTACGAGTCCGTTTGTGGGGACGTAAGATGGGACTTGTGCTTGCGCAGCAGTTGCGAATAAAAGGGTAAGAGAGGTTAAGAAAATGGTAAGAGAAGGGAAGAAAGAAAGTAAAGTCTTTTTCATACAGTTTTGGTTTATGCTCAAGGAAAGAATTGCATTAATTTTTTAAGGTTAGACAAACATAAATCAAAAATTAGTAGTTATGTATTATACATAACATTAAATTTTGGTAATGCAAGTTCCTTCGCTGCATGCCGAAGAACGACAAAGAATCGGGGAACTACGTAGTGGGAAAACCTTCGGTTTTATTCCTACTTCGTAATTGGAAAATCAGAGATTTTATTCCTATTGCATAATTCCTACTGCGTAATTAAAAAAGTCGCAGACCCTCGTCCGAAGGACCTTCGCGATGAAATCGCCCTCGCAAAGCCATTTGCCCTCGCCAACGGCATAAAGTGCATATAACCTGCATATAAAAATTGGTGTGCAATGTAGCTCCCGCACAGAACTTTGTTCAAAAAAGAAATGACACAAGAAATTGTTAAGTTTCAAGATGAAATTGGTGATCGAATTAAATTCGTTCAAAATCACTTTGTTCTACTCGATGTTGACCTTGCTCATTTCTTCTGTGTAGAAACGAGGGTTTTAAATCAGGCGGCACAAAGAAATGCAAAGCGTTTTCCTGTTGAATTTAGATTTCAACTCTCTGAAAGTGACTTTTCCTCTTTGATGTCACAAATTGTGACTTCAAAAGGAGGGAATCGAAAACTTCCGTGGGCCTATACCGAGCATGGTATTGCCATGATGGCAACCTTACTGAGAAATGACAAAGCAATTTCAATGAGCCTAGAAATAATAAAAACTTTTATTTCTATGAGGAAAGTTCAAGCAAACTATTCCGGACTAATTAGACGCATAGAATCACTTGAAGAGTTTAAAGTTGAGTCGTCAACAATTCTGAGACGATTGATTTCGATAGAAAATGACATAATCCAAAACAAATCAGGCATTTTCTTCAATGATCAAATATTTGATGCTTATGTCTTCTCCAGCGAGCTTATAGCAAAAGCAAAAAAATCGATCATTCTTATCGATAATTATATAGATGAAACCTCTTTGTTACAGCTTTCTAAACGAAATAAAAAAGTTCGATGTACAATTTACACTGAGAGAATAACAGATCAACTTCACCTCGATTTAGAAAAACACAATGCTCAATACTCACCCATTGAAATTCGAATTCTGAAAAACGTCCATGACCGTTTTCTAATTCTCGATGAAAAAGAACTTTATCACCTTGGTGCTTCATTGAAGGACTTGGGCAAACGATGGTTCGCTTTTTCTAAGCTAGACGGATTGGTGCAAGAAATTCTTTCCAAGCTTAATGTATAATCACCTTACAAAAAACTATCCCCCAGCTTCACTGGGGGCAACACCCATGCCGCTCGCAAAGCGAGCTTTGGGAACTACGTAATGGGAAAACCTTCGGTTTTATTCCTACTTCGTAATTCCTATTTCATAATTCCTACTGCGTAATTAAAAAAGTCGCAGACCCTCGTCCGAAGGACCCTCGCGATGAAATCGCCTTCGCAAAGCCATTTGCCCTCGGCTTCCACATTCCGTAACTTAGCCCTTCATTATGGTAGCAAAAACCCTCCACCTTCTTAAAAAATACTGGGGATACGATGCGTTTCGCGATAAGCAAAGCGAAATCGTGAATGCTTCCGCATACGGAGAACATGTGTTTGCGCTGCTGCCAACCGGCGGAGGAAAAAGCATCTGCTTTCAAGTGCCTGCCTTGTGCCATAAAGGTTTGTGTATTGTAGTGACACCGCTTCTGGCGCTTATGAAAGATCAGGTGGAAAGCCTCATTCAAAAAGAAATTCCTGCAACCTATCTTTCTTCCGAATTAAATAATTTCGAGATTGAAAAAATTCTCGACGATTGCACCAACAGAAAATATAAATTCCTCTACGTCTCTCCGGAACGTTTGGAAAACGACAACTTCATTGCTCGCATTCGCTACCTGAACATCTCCTTCGTGGCCATTGATGAGGCACATTGCATTTCGCAATGGGGACACGACTTCCGGCCTGCATACAGAGCCATTCCGAATTTCCTAAAAGAACTGCGCGATCCTGTGGTTATGGCCGTTACCGCTACCGCCACTCCGCAAGTGGTCGCCGATATTGCAACTCTTGTCTTCAACAACGATTGCAAAATCATTCAGAAGAGCTTCGCTAGAAAGAACATTGCCTACAACGCTCTCTTTTCGACACAAAAAGAAAACGACCTCGTAGATCGAATCGTGCATATGAAAGGTGCAGGTATTGTCTATTGCAATTCAAGAAAAAAAACAGAAGATCTTTCAGCGTTGCTGAATGAAAAAAAATTAAAAGCCCTTCCCTACCACGCCGGTCTTGATCTTCACAAAAAAGATCTCGCTTTTCAAAAATGGAAGAACAATGATGTGCAAGTGATCGTTGCAACGAACGCTTTCGGCATGGGCATAGACAAACCCGATGTGCGATTCGTTTTTCACTTCGATATTCCTTCTCAACCTGAAGCGTATTTTCAGGAAGTGGGAAGAGCCGGACGCGACGAACAACCCGCGCTCGGATTAGCACTTTGGAACGACAGCGATTTCGTTCAATTGAAAAAAAGCATTGCTATGCGCTATCCACCGAAGGAAGACATTGCAACGGTTTATCAAACGCTCGCTAACATTCATCGCATTGCCATTGGCTCGGGCATGAACGAACTCTTCGCCTTGAACCTCGATCAAATTGCAGAACGAAGTCAGCTTCATGCGAACACCATCTCAGCTTCACTGCTGCTGCTCGAACGCGCTGGATACATCTCCATCTTAGCACGCGGACTGCACCGTTCGCGCGTTCGCGTCATTGCTTCGAAAGATGAGTTGCGCCATTTCGTAGATCAGAATCCGAAGCATGAAGACTTTCTTCGCTCACTCTTCCGCTTGTATGGCAGCATCTGGGACTTCGCTGTTCCCATTTCCGAATACCAACTGAGCGTCTTGAACGAACGCTCGAAAAACGAAGTGCTCACTTCCCTCAACGACTTACATAAACTTCAGATTCTCGAATACCTTCCGGCCAGTTCCACTTCGCAATTCAGTTATGCAAAACAACGCGTAGCTTCTGCTGAACTTTCATTTCCGGAAACGATGTATGAAGAGCGAAGAGACATTGACCTTGCGAAACTGAGCAGCATGCAACACTTGCTTTCAGAAGACCACTGTCGCGAACAATACATTCTGCGCTACTTCGGTGAAGACACCGCTGCATGCGGGAAGTGCGATGCTTGTCAGCGCGAACGCGCTCTTCCAACTACAAAAGAAATTCTTAACGCATGTCTCACCGGCAAAACACTCGACGAACTTTACGCGTGGCCGGTTCCCTTCAACAAAGAAAAAATAATAGAACTCGTGCAAGAAGCGCTCGCCGAAGGATGGCTCATTCCAAAAGAAGGCAAGTATTTCACGTCCAAGTAAGTTTTCGGAGTAGTTTTGCCACATGTTAGCAAAAATCTATTTAAAGAAAGGAAAAGAACAAAGCGCAAAACGCTTTCACCCTTGGATATTTTCGGGTGCCATTGAAGCCATTTCTGAATTGTTGAAAGAAGGACAGTTGGTAGAGGTGTACACACGTGCTAACGAAAAAATTGGAATCGGACATTTCTCTGAAGGAAGCATTGCGGTTCGTATGTTTTCATTCGGTGAAGAAATGTATTCGACAGATATCTGGCATTCAAAAATTCAACACGCCTATGATCTTCGCAAGAAGGTTATGGTGAATACCGAAAGCACTACTTTGTATCGTCTGATTAACGCGGAAGGCGATGGCTTCCCAGGACTTATTGTTGATATATATGGTGAAACAGCGGTGCTTCAGTTTCACGGTGCGGGTATGTACCAGCATCGCAGTGAAATTGCAAACGCCTTGAAGATGGTGATGGGTGATGGTTTGAAGGCCATCTACGACAAGAGCGGAGAAAAAGTAAAAGGCGTTCCGAATGCACAAAACGAATATGTTGTTGGTGAAAAAGGAAACGACATTGCCCTTGAGCACGGAATTCAATTTCAAATCGATTGGGAGAAAGGACAGAAGACAG
>CANKYR010000088.1 GCA_947488195.1 Flavobacteriales bacterium | reverse complement strand
TGGTTCTATTGCAAAAATTAGTGGAAAAGATATCAGTGCCATACGAACTCCTAGCTTTGAAGCAGCACTGCAAGGTCAAGCTGCTGGGTTGCAAGTTTCTCAAGGTTCTGGTATAGCGGGAGCGGGATCCTTGATTCGTATTCGCGGAACGGCTTCTGTTTCTGCTGGTGGAGATCCTTTGTATATCATCGATGGTATTCCAATGACTCAAGATTATTTCTTGCGTGGAAACAGCGGTGCCTTGAACAACAACCCTCTTGCAACCATCAATCCGAATGACATTGAAAAGGTGGAAGTTCGTAAAGATGCAGCTGCTGCCGGTGAATATGGTTCTCGTGCTGCAAATGGAGTAATCATTATTACTACGAAACGTGCGAAAGAAAAAGGATGGAAATTTGACTATGGATTGAATGCGGGTATCTCTACTCCTGCTTCACGTCCGAACATGTTGAACACTGATCAGTACTTACGTATTCGTCAAGAAGCTTGGGAAAACGACGGAGGAACTGGATATGTTTGGTTACCGAATATGACTTCCTCCACGGATGATGCTGCTACGCGTAAAGCGGCTTATTTAAAAGCTGGACAAACCGATACAGATTGGGTGGATCAAACCGTTGGTCGTGGAAATAAATATGGAACTAACTTTTCTGCACGTTATGGAGGAAAGAAACATAGCGTTTACTTCTCTGTTGGTTATGACGACAATCAAAGTTTCTTATTGGGAAACAGTTACAAGCGTATCTCTGCTCGTGTTAACCCTGAATTCCGTTTAGGCGACAAATTGAGATTGAACTTATCGCTTTCAGGCACACGCGGATTGAACAAGCGCGTAGATGCTGCGTGGTCTGGTGGATTAGGTGACGCCATGTCAAATGCACTTCCTTATTACCCTGTTTATCACACAGACACGACATTCAACGCAGCGGGTGATGTGGTTAACAAGCCTGGAGATTATTTCTATTGGAGAGATGAATTCGGAAACGTAAAGAATCCGGTTGCCTATAGAGAGCAATTGCGTTGGACAACTGTTGAAGATCGTGTAATCAATACCGGTCGTTTAATATATATGCCGAAGAAGAACTTATTCATTATTGCTACAGGCGGTATGGATTGGATGCACATTGGTGAGAATAGACTTACACCTTCAACATTCGATTTATCGAACGGACAAGGAAGCTACAGCAATGATCAACGTTTGGTTCGTAACTACAGTTATAACATTACAGCTGAATACAGCAAAGAACTTATTCCAGATTTGAATGCCTCGTTGCTTATTGGACACGAGTTGCAGCATTCAAAGACAAATTACATTAACGATTATATCCCGAATTTGGATGGAACAGTCGCTGAATTTTCAGACGTTCAGAACAATCCAGATACTAGAGTTCGCACCGTTGGAAATCCTAATCAGTTTAGCTTCTTAGGTTTCTTCGCGAAGTATAACATGAACTACAAATCGAAGTACTTCTTCGAAGCAAGTGTTCGTCGCGACGGTAGCTCGCGTTTCGGAGTGAATAACAAATTCGGAAATTTCCCTTCTGTCTCTTTAGGTTGGATTATTTCTGAGGAAGGATTTTTGAAGGACAATAAAACCATTAACTACATGAAGCTACGTGCGAGTTATGGATTAACGGGAAACTCAGATATTCCCGCAAACGCACAATACGCTTTGTATAGCGCAGTAAACAACGGAACATACTACAACCAAAACCCAATTCTTTATCCTACCCAAGCAGGAAATGCGAATTTGAAGTGGGAAACCACGAACAACTTCTCAGTTGCTTTAGAGACGGGCTTCTGGCAAGATCGTATGACTGTTATTTTGGAAGGATACCGAAAATACAGCCGTGATGTATTAATGAATGTTAGTCTTCCTGCAAGCACTGGATTTACAAATTTCTGGGATAACGTTGCAGAGGTTATGAATCAAGGAATTGAATTAACAACTGTTGTGAATTGGACGAAGAGCTCGAAATTTACTGCTCGCACAAGCGCAAACTTCTCATACAACTACAACGAGCTTGTTAGCATTGGTGACTACACTCCTGATGCTGTATCTGGTGGAACAAACGATTCACGTGTTTTAGTTGGAAAGCCAATTGGTTCATTCTATTTGGTGTCTTTCGATCACATTGATGCTCAATCTGGATTGCCGGTATACATTACTCCTGATGGAAATTACACAACAGATTACGACAACAGCATTCGTAATTACGTTGGAAATGGATTGCCTAAAATGATGGGAGGATTAACTCAAACATTTGGTTGGAAGAACTTCAGTTTATCAGCATTGTTCACATACAGCCTGGGTGCTCGCATCTTCGACTCAAGTGCTAAACGTCAGCTTGGTGTTGTTTCCAGTTGGAACATGCGTGAGGAAATCTTAGACCGTTGGACTGCTCCAGGAGATGAGTCTACATTCGGTAGATTGACATTGGATGAGACTACCTACGGTTTGCCGGATGGTTTCCCATGGTGGAACACTTCCTTGTTCATGTACAAAGCAAACTACATGCGTTTGAGAAACTTGTCTTTGGACTATACCTTCCCGAACGAAGTAACAAAGAGAATGAAAATGACTGGATTGAACATTGGTGTAAGCGTTACCAACTTGTTCACCATTACGAACTTCCCTGGATTAGATCCTGAAGTGGTTCGTGACTTTGAAAACGCGCAAGACAGAAACTTAAGTCCTAACGTGACTTACTTAACGCCCATGCAAGAGCGTAGTTTCAACATTCGCTTAAACGCTAACTTCTAATTCAAACGAACATGAAAAAGATATCATACTTCATTTTAGCTATTGGATTAGCTCTAGGAATTGCCTCTTGTGAAAAAATGTTAGAGTATCCACCGGAAGGTGCAATTCTCGCCGCAGATGCATTAAAGACCCCAGATGACGCTCAGCGTTTATTAAACAGCTGTTACGATGTTATTGCTAATTTGTTTGACGGAAAATATCAGAATATTTGCGAGTTAATGTCAGACAACATGGCTGAACCAAACGGTTTAGATTTCAATGCTGTTTACAACCGCGAGACAAACTTCTTCACTCCTACCACCAATGGTACTTATGGTGATTTTTACTATGCTATTTACCGTTGCAATTCATTGATGAAGAATTTCGATTTGATCGATGGATTGTCAGAAGCAGATCGCAATCGTATGGAAGCTGAGGCAAAATTCATTCGTGCGTTTTGCCATTTCAATGTTGTGAAGATTTGGGCACAACCTTATGGCTCTTCTCCATCAAATTCTCACTTGGGAATTATATTAAGAAGAGAAGCAAGCAACGAGCCTCTTTCAAGAAGCACTGTTGCTGAGTCTTATGCTTTTATTTTAGAAGATTTGGAATATGCATATGCGAACCTTCCCGAATCGAATGGAAATTATGCCACTAAGAATGCCGCTGCTGGATTAATGGCAATGGTATATTTTCAAATGAATAATTATATTCAAGCAGAACTTTACGCTACTTTGGTAATCAACAGTGGTTCCTACACAATGAGCGATACGCTCGATCGTTTTCCTGCTACTCCTGCTATGAATCCTGAAACTGTATTTGGAATTGTAAGTTCAAATCCCGGAGCAAACAACGTCGATCAGCGTACCGATAATTTCATTGGTAACTACAACGCTGGCGGTGTTCTTCCTCCGAACTTGATGTTCTCAAATGAATTGTATCAGTTCACCAATTTGAACAGTGCAGATGATCGTCTAATGTGGATGCAATCAAGTGGTGGAAAATACAAGAACCGTCGTTTTGAAGACAAGGTGTTCTTCAATATTCCCATAATTTATTTGACTGAATTGAAATTGATTCGCGCCGAGTGTTTGGGTGAAATGGGCGGAGATCTTTCTGTTGCAATTGCTGATATCAATGACGTTCGTGATCGCGCCTTCGGAGTAGGTCTGAATGACCTTTCAGCATCTTCAACTGCAGCGCAAATTATTGCCGCAGCGCGCAGAGAGTATCGCATTGAAACCATGGGTGAAGGAAAGTGGATTGACCAATTGAAAAGAATTGGTGCGAAGGGGGAGAATATTGTTGTTCGCAATGCACCTTGGAACTGTCCTGGAATGGCGCTTCAATTCCCAAACAGTGAATTCACATCGGCTTTATTTGTTGGAAATCCAGAAGGGGGATGTAACTAAAAGGGCGAAAAATTTTTCGCCCGTATTGAATAGAAATAAATATTAAAGAGAATTAAAAATAAAATAAACATCAAATGAAATCAGCAAAACTAATGTTCATAATAGCTACAGCTATTGGTTTGTTCGCTGGATGTAAGCCCGAAACAACCGGTGAGTTGGGAGAGGCCTCAGATAAGTTGCAAGGAATGGGTGGCACTTGGGAGCTGACCAATTTCATTCAGCAAGATCCAAACAATCCTGTTTTAGAAGAACGTGATTTAAGCGAGTTCTATATTGTTTCTGGGGTTGAACCTATGCGTATTACGCTTGATGTTCCAACGCAAACTTATACAGTAACAATTACTGAAGGAAAAAACTTCTTCGGAACAAATGGAACTTGGTCCTTAGATGATAACCTCGCACCATCTTCAATAACACTTATGAATTCAAATGACACACTAGAGTTGTATTTAGGAAACATGGTGCTTCCAACAAGCAATAACATGGGATTGCAATACCACAGAGTATGTTCAGACGGATTCAAGAATGTGATTTACAAGTTTAACTTCCAACGCATTTAATCATGAAAAAGATATTATACACCTTAGCCTTATTGGCAGTAGCTGTTTCAGGATACGCACAAGCAGCATTTGTATTTCCTTCACCCACCAATGCGAATGCAACAATGGATTTGTACATTGATGTGGCTCAAACAACAGGTGGTTTGAAGACGTTGTTGGGAAACCATCCTGAAGTTGCTGACTCTGTTTACATGTGGACATGGCAGCCTGCAGGTCCTTCATGCGGTAATGGTGAATGGGGCACTTCCAATAATTGCATGCTCTTAACACGCGTGAGCGGATTGTTGTATAAAATGACTATGGTTCCAACAACTTACTATGCTTGCACTCCACTTGCGTTGTATCAAAATGGAATTTCTTGTCTTGCTAAATTGAAAGATGGAAATGCCTTCGGATCGGAAGGTGTCGGTGAAGCGAAGACTGAAGATTTGCATGTTGATATTGTTCCTGCTCTTTGTGCTGATCGTATTTGTTTCTTCCCCGAAGCTGCGAAGCAAGATGACTATTTCAGCATTACTTATGATAATACCCAAGAGACTGATGTAAATCTTCAAAACTTGGGAGCTGATGAATGTTATATTTTCCTCCGTGCATTCACAGGAACGTTTACTTTCTTTGATGTTGCTCCGATTGCAAGCGTTACTTCAACAGCTTCTTTAAAGATGACTGAAGTAACTCCAGGGAAATTCAGGAAGACATTTATCCCTGAGGACTTCTTGCCTATACCTGATGGTTCAACTATAACTAAAATTGGATTTTATATTGTTAAGGTCGGTTACACACCGAACCCTCCACCCTACCAATACTACTATCCACTTAATTGTGAGTAGTAAAAATCTTAAACTATGAAAAAGAGGTGAAAGAGATTTCACCTCTTTTTTTTGCTTACATTCGAATTATGAAAAATATTTTAAACGAGCGAGTATTTGCATCCTTTGCTATCGGAATTTGCGTAATCCTTTCTGCTTATGTTTTTATGAAAGGTTATGGCAATCGAAATGGAAAAGAGAACGTCATTCATGTAACTGGAATGGGAAGTCGCAATTTCGATTCTGATTTAATCGTTTGGCGCGGTTCATTTTCCAAGACAAGTATAGATTTGGCAGCAGCCTCTGCGGCGTTAGAATCTGATCGCAACACCATTAAAAACTATTTGACAGGAAAGGGAATTCAGGAGAATGAAATTGTTTTCTCTGCAATGGAAATAAATAAGAACTACGACGATGTTCGAAATTCAGACGGTGACATTGTTGGATCTGTTCTAACGGGATATAGTCTTTCTCAAATGGTAGCTATTGAATCTTCAGAAGTTTCTAAAGTTGAACAAATCTCTCGCGAAGTAACAGAACTCATAGCCTCTGGTGTTGAGTTTTATTCTGAAAGTCCAGAGTTCTATTATACCAAATTGGCAGAGTTGAAGATTGAAATGGTTTCTGAAGCGACAGCAGATGCTCGACTTCGCGCAGAGAAAATTGCTCAATCTTCTGGTGGCGATCTTGGTAATTTGCAAAGCGCTGAAATGGGTATATTTCAAATCGTAGGACAGAACAGCGATGAAGATTACTCTTGGGGCGGAGCGTTCAATACTTCTTCTCGAAGAAAGACTGCGTCCATTACCATGCAATTGAATTTTCAGATAGATTAACATTGAAATGTTTATCTATTTCAGAAAAGTTTTTAAGAAATATATCTTTCGGCGTATTTTCGCCGCCTAACTAAACCCTCATTACATTGAATACACTTGCATTTACCGCAATTTGTCTTTACGGTTTCTTTTTATTATTCATATTCTTCTACTCTTTGGTTCAATTGAATTTAGCTATTCAATTCGTGAAAAAGAATAAGCGTAAACGGGAAATGCCTGTTATTGCTGAAGAAGATTTGCCTTATGTCACTGTGCAACTTCCTGTTTTTAACGAGATGTACGTTATTGAGCGTTTAATCAATGCTGTTTGTGAATTCGATTATCCGAGGAACAGACTGGAGATACAAGTTTTAGATGACGGTAATGATGAATCTGTTGAGATTGCTGCCAAGTTAATTGCTGAGAAGCAAAAACTAGGAATTGACATTCAACATATTCGAAGAACAGATCGTCAAGGTTTTAAAGCCGGTGCATTGTCCTATGGTTTAGATATTTCTAAAGGAGAATTCACTGCAATCTTCGACGCTGACTTTGTTCCAAGAAAAGACTTTTTGCGTCAGACTATACCATACTTCTATGCAGGAGATAAGATTGCAGTTGTTCAAACGCGCTGGGAACATTTGAATGAAGACTATTCTGTTCTTACCCGTCTTCAGGCATTCGGATTGGACGCGCACTTTACAGTTGAACAAATTGGACGTAATTATTCCAATCACTACATTAACTTCAATGGTACTGCTGGAGTTTGGAGAAAAGAGGCTATATACGATGCTGGCGGATGGCAGAGCGATACGATTACTGAAGATTTAGATCTTAGCTATCGTGCACAATTGGTTGGATGGAATTTCATTTATCTGCCTGCTATCGGATCTCCATCGGAGTTACCTGCTGAAATGAATGCTTTGAAGGCGCAACAATTCCGTTGGACTAAAGGTGCTGCAGAATGTACGCGGAAGAATTTAGGGAAAGTATTGCGCGCAAAAGATATGGGCTTTGCTCATAAGGTGCATGCTAGTTTCCACTTGATGAACTCAGTGGTTTTCCTGAGTATATTGGGAACATCTGTTTTGAGTATGCCTATGCTTTTCATAAAGCATTACTTCGATGGAAAATTACATTATGACCATTACCAGTTTAATGATTACAGTATCTACTTCGCTATTGCATCTGCATTCTTATTGAGTTTCTTTATTTTAGGATTCTTCTACTGGGTATCGCGTCCTCCAATGCCATTCTTCCAAAAGTTTGGACGTTTTGTTATTGACTTCCCTTTGTTCCTTGCTGTTTCTATGGGACTTTCATTGCACAACGCTGTGGCGGTAATTGAAGGATTAACGGGTAAGAAATCGGCTTTTGTTCGTACACCAAAGTTTGCGATTAGCACAGGTAAAAAAGGAACATGGACCGACAAGAAGTATCGCGCTCCGAAAATTTCACCATTGACAATTCTTGAATTCATCTTGTTGATTTATTTCGCTAGTGGATTGGTATGGCCATTTATTCTAACATGGTCGGAAAGAGATCCTATTTCAAATAAAATCAATTGGGAATTTACCGATTTTGGATTGATGCCTTTCCACGCGATGTTGACCATTGGATATTTCTATGTAACATATTACAGTGTAAAGCACGCAAGAACGAATTAAGAATCCGTTTCAATTGTAATTATATTGAAAAGCTCGGTTAAGGCCGAGCTTTTTGTTTTTATATTGCGAATAACTAATTACGTTTATGAAGAATTTATTCCTTTCTCTTTTTATAGCATCTACCGTTACCGCAGCGGCTCAACCTTGTATTGGTGGTATGGCTGGAATTTACCCTTGTGACAATG
>CANKYR010000087.1 GCA_947488195.1 Flavobacteriales bacterium | reverse complement strand
AACGGAGATCCGAACTGTTCGAATGTCGGTCCCGATATAATGGTTGAAGGCAACGTGCTTTATACTTCATTGTACCAAACCACACTTACTGCAACAGATGGATGCTTGGTAAATGAAGGCTGTCTCCAAGGATTAGGCACCCGTCAAATCGTGCGCTTCTCAACACGAATCGACAACATCGGAAACCTCGATTATTTCATTGGTGTGCCGAACGTGGCGAATCCACAGTTCATTTTCGATCCTTGCCACAATCACTATCACTATTCTGGATATGCAGAATATCTTTTGTATGACAACAACGGGAATTTAATGCCTGAAATCGGATTCAAAAACGGCTTCTGCGTACTTGACATTGGTTGTGTGACAGGAGTTGCGAAATACGGCTGTGGAAACATGGGTATTACAGCAGGATGTTATGATGTATATAGCTCTGGATTAAGTTGCCAATGGATTGACATTACCAATGTACCCGCAGGAACCTACCACTTGGTGGTTCGCACCAACTGGGATCAAGATCCAGACGCCCTTGGAAACTATGAATTGCGCTATGATAACAACTGGGCGCAAGTGTGTATTTCCTTCGAACGCGATGCTATGAATAACATCATCAACTTCGTGAAACTTCCGATTGGTTCTTGTCCTGAAATCGTTGACTGTGTGGGTCAACTCTTCGGAAATGCTCAACCAGACTGTTTAGGTAATTGCCCTGCTGAAACGAAAAAAGGTGACTTGAATCAAGATTTAAGTTACTCGCAAATTGATGTGGACATGTACGGAAATTCAGCTGTTTATTCAGACCTGCCGGCCTCTATATGCAACGACTTGAACAGCGACGGAGATATTAGCATTGCAGATGCTGCATACCTTGAAGAGTGTATTCATGCACAAATCGATGCGGGCGTTATCCCAGGAAACATGCAACCTTGCGGTTGGGATCCCGAAATTGCAGACGCCTCTGAAACCGTTACGCTCGGCGTTACTAACGTGAATGCTGAATTGGGTTACTTCGATGTAACAATCATGAATCCTAACGGTGAAGTGAACGCATTGCAATTCGATATTGGAGGAGCAACGATTACCAACGTAACATCTCTTCTTCCAATTACAACGTGGTCTTCTATTGTTTACAAAGAAGTTGGTGGAGTGAAGATTGCAGCATTGGGACACTTGGGTAGCATGATTCCCGTGCACTACACACCTACTGCTGTTCTTCGCGTTTATGTTGAATCCTTTACCGGAAATGAAATTTGCATTGCCGCCTTCGATGAAGCTCTGAACATTTTCACACACAACGTACTTACTGAAATCGGAGCGTGCTTGCCTGTTCAATACATTGCCGCAAGTGCCACGTTCAACAATTTATCTTGTGTGAATTATCCTGTTCATTTCATAGACAACACGAACAACAATCCAACCTCGTGGAACTGGGTATTTCCAGGTGGAGTGCCTAGCTCTTCATCTCTGCAAAATCCGTATGTGATGTATACGACTCCCGGAATTTACAACGTAACACTTGTGGTAACCAACGGAACAGCGAACGATAGCGTGACTTGGGTAGGTGCAGTAACTGTTTCAAATGAAATCACATATTACCAAGATGCAGACAACGATGGCTTCGGCGACCCACTGACAGCTTCAACCGGTTGCGAAATTCCTTCGGGATATGTAACGAATGGAAACGACTGCAACGACAACAGTTCATTCATTACGACCAATGCCGATTTAGATGGAGATGGATTCTTTTCATGCGTTGACGATTGCAACGACGGTAATGCATTATCATATCCAGGTGCTATGGAATTGTGCAACAACTTAGACGACAACTGCGATGGAATTGTAGATGAAGGTTTCGATGCAGATGGCGATGGCTTCTCTGCATGTGCCGGCGACTGCGACGATAACAATAGCGGTATGAATCCGAATGCAACGGAGTTTTGTAACGACGTCGACGACAACTGTAACGGGGCTATTGATGAAGGATTGGGTCAAGCGTATTACATGGATATTGACGGCGATGGATACGGAGCAGGAGTGGTTATATATTCATGCACAGTACCAACGGGAGCAGCTACGAATAACGACGATTGCAACGATGCTAATCCTGCAATTAATCCTTCAGCTGTTGAAACAGTAGATGGAATTGATAACGACTGCGACGGATATATAGACGAGACGAATATCTATACTTACACGTTGAATGAAATTGGATTGAACCTTTATCCGAATCCAACTTCATCTGATTTGAACATTGAATTGAACGCTCACGCTGGAAATGTTTCTGTGCAAGTGAAAGATGTTTCTGGAAAAAACATTTCGAACTTCCAATTCAATAGCATGCGATATACTGTTGATGTTTCTGATTTTGCACCTGGACTTTATGAGTTCATTTTCCGAACAGAAAATTCATTCACAGTGAAGCGCGTGGTCGTGGAATAAAACTTTGGTCCAATGTTTGAAATTTCGCAACGAAAGTTACGTTAACCAAAAACAAAACGACTTTATGAAACACATCTTCTTGTTTACAGCATTGTCAGTGGGAGCGCTGAGCATGCTTGGCCAAAGTTCTAAACCTACGCCGGTTAAAGTTGAAAATTTACCTGTGCATGCCTTGCGCAGCATTAACAATATCGCATTCACCTCTGGAGAGAAATCGACATACCGCATTCACTACGGATTGGTAGATGCCGGAGTTGCAACCATCTCTGTTGAAGAAGGAAATAAAAAATTCGGAGGAAGAGACACCTACCATATCGTTGGTGAAGGTCATAGCTCCGGATCATTCGATTGGTTTTTTAAGGTCCGCGATAAGTACGAATCGTATGTAGACAAACAAGGGATTTTCCCATACCAATTCAAACGCAATTGCGATGAAGGGGGCTACCTGATTATGCAAGACTATTTTTTCTTTCAGCACAAGCGTGCATTCAAGAATAGAAAGAACGAAGGATACCTGGCGCCTGCTTTTGTTCAAGATATGATGAGTGCCGCGTTTTATGCGCGAACCATGGACTTCACGAACACCAAGCCAGGCGACATTATAACCATTGAAACGTTGGTCGACGATGAAATCTATCGATTAAAAATGCGCTATGTTGGAAAAGAAACGGTAAGCGTCGACGCAGGAACTTTCAAATGTTTGCGCTTCGCACCCGTGGTTCAAAAAGGACGAATATTCAAAGATCCCAATGACCTAGCAGTTTGGGTAACAGATGACGTACACCACCTGCCAGTTATGGCTCAAGCGAAAATTAAAGTAGGATCTATTAAAATGGAATTGCAACAATTCCAAGGTGTAGATATCTGGGGTGTGAAAACTAAATAGTAGCAATACACTTCAACTCAATCGCAATAGGCGATGGAAGGGCGTTAATCTCTACAGTTGTTCTGCAGGGATTAGCGTCCTTGAAGTATTCGGCATACAAACGATTGTAGGTTTGGAAATCGCGCTTCATGTTCACCAAGAAGACTGTAACGTCTACCAAGTTCTCCCATTTGGAACCACTTGCATCTAAAATGGCTCTAACGTTATCAAACACATTTCTGCACTGCGCTTCAAAATCGAATTCAATAAAATTTCCGAATTTATCTAACTTCAATCCAGGTACTCCTGTGTCGTTCGCATCGCTACCCGCAATGCGCGGACCCACACCAGAAAGAAATAAAAGATTCCCCACTCTTCTTGCGTGAGGGTAGGCGCCTACTGGCTTCGGAGCGTTATCGGTTGAAATGATTTCAGACATAATTCGAATTATTTTGTGACAACAAATTTACCGGTTCTTGTGGTGCTTCCGGATTTCAAGTGATAAATAAATGTTCCAGCATGGGCGGCTTCCCATGACAATTGCTCTCTTCCAACGGCCTTCCATTTTTTCGAGTTCAGCAATTTTCCATCTAAGGAATAAATATTCATCTCGGTCATTTCACCCGGAACCAATTGCATGTTGAAATGAATTTCATCTACCGTTGGATTCGGAAATGCTGAAACCGTTACCATGCGTTCTGCTAATGCTTCAACCGAAACTTCCGGAACAACAGGAAGATTAGCCGTATAAATTCCATTGGCATGCGTGGCTACTGCAACGGTTCCGTCGAACGGACGTGAAGTAATCATGTTGACTACTGCATTGCCTATCGTGCTTGCTCCTTCCATTTGCCAGATGGTGCTTTCGCCATTCAATTCAGAAGTGCTGAATAAACCGGCACTCGTTCCCGCCAAATAAATCGTTGGTGTGCTCGGATAAATTTCAACCCAATACACCGCAGGACCGTTTCCAGTTCCATCTACATTCTCTTCCAGATTTCCACTTACGTCTAACCACGTTGCTCCAGCATCTGTTGAATGGAAAATACTTTTCTTGTTGAAGTTGGAAAAGCTCACCATGACTTCGTTCGCGTTCAAATCATTTGTGCTTACTGCGGAAGTGTAAGCGTTCGGTGGAAACAATGTTGAAGATATATTCGTCTTCACAGGTGTTCCGTAAAGGTCTGTTAGCTTGAATAACTTCCCCGCTGAACTTCCATAATACAAAATTGAATTATCGGTATACGCCATATCGAGACATGAGATGCTTCCTTGCGTTAGCGTAATGGTGCTTGTAGTAACATTCGACCAATCGTCGGTGTTACGCGCCGTAGGATAGTTTCCGGTTACAGCAATTGTATCTACTCGATCGAGATACCAGATCATTTTATTTCCAGCTATAAACAATCTGTTCGTCCATGGATCTAATAACAACGGATTAATGAAAAGTGAAGCAGGACCATTCTCTGCATCTATGCGTTCCGTTCCTGTTAAGTTTCCGTTTGCATCAATGGACTTCTTGAAAATTCTTCCACTTTGAGAACTTGTGATTACATAGTCCGCGCCGAAAGGCATGGCGCAGTATGCCCCATCATCGGCATGCATTTCTTTCCAAGGAGATGTTGCATCGGAAGTGTGCGTTAACCACGTTCCGTTGTCTTGCATTCCTCCCATTAAAAACTGACTATTCGTATTGCCAGGCTCGAGTGCTACAGTGTAAAATTGCGAAGTCAGGTACCCGTTATTCAGCGATTGCCATTGCACGCTGTCGGCAGTCACGTCTGCGGTATGTTGCACACCTCCGTCGTTCAAACTGTACATGCCTAAATCATTGGCCGGATCGAATGCAATGAGTTGCTGATCGGGGTGGTGTTCCTCGTAGACATAGTGCCACGGCTCTGGAACATTGCAACGATAACCACCTATCCAATCTACAGAAGTAGAAGTAGCAAACGCATCGGTACTGCGGTGCAAATTCGTTCCTCCAATAAAAACTAAATTCGGAATGGAAGGATGATGCGCAATGCACATGTCATAACTATACTGAGTTCTGAACGTTGCAAAATCGTAATCGATTCCTGTAAACAGTTGACAAGGTATGGAAGGAAGATTTGCTGAACGATTCTCCCAACTTCCATCTACACCGCTTCCATCGCCACCAAGAAAAGTATATTTATAGAAAAAGTGATCAATTGGATAGAAGGTGTTGTTAATGGTTTCACCCAAGAAATAAATCTCGTTTTCGTTTTGCGGATTCGCGCACATCACTGTTCTTCTCAAGTTTGCTATTTGAGGAAGCACCGGCGAAATTTCCGTCCAGTTAAGTCCGTCTAAACTTCTGAAGAAACCGCCACCGTTGGTACTGTTGTCGCTGAATGTCGCATAAAGCAAACCAGAGGGTGTCATCATCACATCAACAAATTCACTTGCGCCAGTGGTAAATCCCAACACTTCGGTCCACGTATTTCCTCCGTCGTTGCTTCGAATAATTCCGTTGTAAACTGCCGCGTAAACAACGTCTTCCGTAAGATTTGTGTGATCAGTAATGACACGCCAAACGAAATCATAGCTTCCGTTCTGCATGTTGTTTTGCGGAGTTCCGCTTGAAGTAGACATGAGGTGCGACCAGGTCTGTCCGTTGTCTGTGCTCTTCCACATGCCGTCTCCACTGAGTAATGCAGTAAATGAAGTTCCGGAAACCACACCGTAAAATTCTTCTCCCGAACCGTAGTACCAAGTGTTTTCGTGACCGGGTCTTGTGTCTTGTGCAATAGAACTCACACTTTGCAATTGTTCAGGGGCTGTGGTCTTGTCCCAAGACTGTCCGGCGTTCAGCGAATTCCACATTCCACCGGTAACGGAACCTGCAATGAGGTGATTGCTGTTCAGCACATCAACCGCGAAGGCACGCGTTCTTCCTCCAATGTTGTAAGGGCCTCTGGAGGACCAACCGTAATCTCTATCTGCCACGCGTGGCAGGTGATTCGCAAAGTTCACGCAACGTTCAAAAATTCCTTCAGGAACCAAACCTGTTTCAGGATCGCGGTTACGCATGTATTCGAAATATTTTCTGCTGGAAGGATTAACGCCGTATCCTTCTTCCATAGCTCCGCCTGACAATTTTAATTTCGAAGCGGAAGGAATGAAAAAGTAAGCACCAAGAACTGCCAACAAAGCAATTGAAAAGGAAATAAATGTCGAACGCATTTGGAAAGGTTTAGTGTTCAAATATAAGCCTTGCGATGTTCAATAAAACAGGTTCTTTGGTGTTTTACATTCAACAGTACCGATTATTTTCGAATCATGAAGAAGACCCTTTTTCGCCTCGCGCCGTTATTTGTAATAGCATGCTCTCTTTTGTTTTCATTGAAAGGAAATGCCCAGAGCCTATTCAAAGACCTTTATCCGAATGGAAAAATTCGCAGCATTGGAAAATTCAATGTGGTGGGAAAGGAAGATAGCATCTGGAAATTTTATTACGAAGACGGAACGCTTCAAGAAGAGAGCACCTACCGCAACGGATACTTCAACGGGAAGGTATTTCGTTATCACACGAATGGAAAATTGCAGGTGGAAGGGTATTTCAAATTCGGAGTGGAAGATAGTGTGCAGCGTACATTCAACGAGAAAGGAATTAAGATTCAAGAAGGAAATTTTTTCAAAGGGAAGAAAACCGGTGAATGGAGTGCTTATTACGACAATGGAAAATTGAACAGCGTATTGAAATACGACACATCGGGTGTGCAGCTCATTTCTTATTTCGACAACAAAGGCGCACAGGCAATTACCAGCGGAACGGGAGTACTTCCGGAAGTAAATGAGTCTGATAAATTATTGAGTCGAACAACATATGCCAACGGCGTTCCCGATGGAATTTTTGAAGCCTTTTTCTCGAAAGGAAACATTCAAACTTCTGGACAATATCTGAAAGGAATTAAAGACGGAAAGTGGAGTGAATTCTTTAGCAACGGAAAACTACGAAAGACAACGACATACGCGCAAGGCTTGGTAACAGGACCTTACGAAGAGTATTTTGATAATGGAAAGTTGTATGTGAAAGGCACATTCGACAACGGAAAGAAGACCGGAAACTGGGAATGGTATCGGGAAAATGGAGTGAAAGACATGGAAGGAAATTTCGTGGAAGACCTTCAAGAAGGCGATTGGATTTTTTATCACGACAACGCCGTTTGGCAATCGAGAGGAAAATATTCCAGTGGGAAAATGGAAGGAAAGTGGGTGTATCAATATCCAAGTGAAAAGAAATGGAAGGAAGGAAATTTTGTTGCCGATAACAAAGAAGGCGAATGGAGCACGTGGTATGAAGACGGGGAGATGTTGCAAAAGGGAAATTACAAGTTGGGGGAAGAGGATGGAAAATGGATGAGTTGGTATGAGAATGGAAAAGTGAAGGATGAAGGAAGTTTCAAGGCGGGCAAGATGTCAGGAAAATGGATTGGTTACGAGCCGAAGAACGGAAGGTATTTATACGTAGGAAGTTGGAAGAACGACATGAAGGTTGGCAAGTGGATGAACTATTCTGAACGCGGACAATTGGAAAGTGTCATTACCTACGGAAAGAATGGCGAGTTGAATGGAACTTCCATTTTATACAACGAAAGTGGCAGACCCATTAGCGAAGGGAAATTCAAAGAAGGCAAGCGCACGGGGCGTTGGAAATACAATTACGACTTCGGCGGCTTGTGGCGCGATTGCACCTACGAGAACGGTGAATTAAACGGAACCAGTAAGATCTATACTGAAAACGGCATCTTGGAAGAAGACGCGAATTACAAGAACAACCGTTATCACGGCGAATGCACCATGTACGACAAGAAGTCTGGCAAGCTTGTCCAGCGTGGCATTTACGAGAACGGCAAGATGGTTAAGTTCTTGGAGGGAACGCCTACGAGAAAG
>CANKYR010000086.1 GCA_947488195.1 Flavobacteriales bacterium | reverse complement strand
CAACCTATCGATTTCAATTCATCGATAATCCAGCTGTCGATTTCGTCTGAGAATTCTTCCAAATCCACATCGTCGATGTCAACATCAGTTTCGCGATAAACATCTAATTCATATCCACACAATCTTCCTGCGAGACGAATGTTATGTCCACCCTTACCAATTGCCAAAGACACTTGATCAGGTTTCAAGAACACGTCTGCTTTTGCATTGTCCTTATCGATACTAATACTTGAAATTTTCGCTGGTGCCAACGCACGAGCAATCAATAAATTCTCATTTGTCGTGTAATGAATAACGTCGATGTTTTCATTGCGCAACTCACGAACAATTCCGTGAATACGTGAACCTTTCATACCTACACATGCACCCACAGGATCAATACGATCGTCGTAACTTTCAACAGCTACTTTAGCACGCTCGCCTGGCTCACGAACAATTTTCTTTATGGTAATTAATCCATCAAATACCTCTGGAACTTCTTGTTCGAACAACTTCTCTAAGAATTCTGGAGCTGTACGAGAAAGAATAATTTGTGGACTGTTATTGCGTAAATCCACGCGATAAACAACCGCACGAATGGTATCTCCTTTTTTGTAAAAGTCAGAAGGAATCTGTTGATCCTTTGGCATAATCAACTCGTTGTTCTCGTCGTCAAGAACAAGAATCTCACGCTTCCACACTTGGTAAACTTCACCAGAGATAATTTCTCCAATGCGCTCCTTGTACTTCTGATAGATATGATCTTTCTCGAGTTCTTGAATACGATTCTTCAATACTTGACCCATGGCCATAATATTTCGGCGTCCGAAATCTTCGATTTTAATCTCTTCAATCAATTCTTCGCCTACCTCGAGATCGTCTACAATCTTCTGAGCCATGCTCACCTCGATTTCAGCAACTTCGTCATCAAGTTCTCCGTCTGGAACAACTTGACGGGTGCGCCAAATCTCTAAGTCGCCACGTTCTGCGTTAATAATTATGTCAAAGCCATCTTCAGCACCCCAGCGCTTTACAATCATAGCTTTGAACATTTCCGCCAAGATGTTTGTGATCGTCTCGCGGTCGATGTTTTTGAATTCTTTAAAGTCTGCAAAAGACTCTATTAGGTTTAGTCCTTTCATAGTGACAAGGTTAGTTGAAACGTATTACTACTTTGGTTTCTTTTATGTTATCAAATGCAAGGGTGACTGTTTTTTCCACCCATTCTTTTTTCTTTTTGCCGGGAAGCGCCTCTTTTTCTTGGTACTTCAATACAATTCCTGTCTCACTTACTTCGGCCAAATCGCCTTCGTACTTCTCTCCTTCACCCACTTTAACTTTAACTGTTCTTCCAACATTCTTAACATACTGTCGGTGAACCACCAGCGGCTTCCCGACACCAGGAGAAGAAACTTCCATTGAGAAATCCTCCTTCTCGCGATCCAAAGAAGACTCCACGTGTCGACTTATCTTCTTGCAATCCTCCACATTCAATCCTGAATCTTTATCGAGCAACACCTCAATGGCATTGCCTGGACGAACGGAAATAGAAACGATAAAAGCATCGGACAAGGTGTCCGTTTCGGCTATCTTGGCATTCACCAATTTTTCTATTTCTGCAACTGTTATCATGGCTAAAAAAAAGAGGGGTTAAAACCCCCTCTCTCGTTGTTCAATTCCTTAATTTCAGTTGCAAATATAGGCATTTTTCAACAATAAACCCAAATATCTTCTGCCTAGCGCTTTTTTCTGTTAGTAAGTTGAATTGAGAGTAGCCGTCAATGCATTGTTTCTTTGCAAAAACTCAGAGCATGAATGTATTAATCTTAGGTTCCGGTGGCAGAGAGCATGCTTTCGCATGGAAAATTTCACAAAGCTCCCTTATACACGACATCTTTATTGCTCCAGGAAATGCGGGTACCGAAGCTTTCGGAACCAACCTTTCCATTGACCCTAAAGATTTCAAATCGATAAAAAAAGCCGTAATTGAACACGGGATTAAAATGGTTATCGTTGGACCCGAAGATCCATTGGTCAAAGGGATTGTCGAATTCTTTGAAAAAGACAAGGCCCTTGTTGGAGTTGCGGTAATTGGTCCCAATTCAGTTGCTGCCCAATTAGAGGGAAGCAAAGACTTCGCGAAAAAGTTCATGGCAAAACACGGTATTCCAACAGCGAAATACGGGTCGTTTACTCACGAAACCTTAAAAGAGGGACAAGCCTACCTAGACACCCTTAAATCACCCTACGTGCTAAAAGCCTCTGGCCTTGCTGCAGGGAAAGGAGTGGTCATTCTCGAAGATTTAGCGCAAGCAAAAAAAGAATTGAAAGCCATGCTTACCGATAAAAAATTCGGAGAAGCTTCTAGCACGGTCGTCATTGAAGAGTTTTTAAAGGGAATTGAATGCTCTATATTCATTATGACAGACGGAAACAACTACAAAGTACTTCCGGAAGCCAAAGATTACAAACGCATTGGCGAAGGAGATATGGGCTTGAATACGGGTGGAATGGGTGCCGTTTCTCCTGTTCCGTTTTGTACACCAGAATTCATAGATAAAATTGAAGCGCAAATTATTATTCCAACTGTGAAAGGATTAAAAGCCGACGGTATAGACTACCGCGGATTTATCTTTTTTGGAATTATTAAGGTTGGAAACGAACCCTATGTGATCGAATACAATTGCCGTATGGGTGACCCTGAAACAGAAGTTGTTATTCCGCGCATTAAAAGCGATTTGTTGCATTTGTTCGAAGGCATAGCCACACAAACACTTGGAGAATGTGACGTTCAGGTAGACCTGCGCTATTGCACAACAACCATGCTCGTTTCGAAAGGTTACCCTGAATCTTCGGAAAAGGGCAAAGAAATTTCAAATATTGAAAATGCCCGTGACTGCATAATCTTTCACGCAGGCACAAAAAAGAACGGCGCAAAAGTGGTTACCAACGGCGGAAGAGTTCTTACAGCAACCGCATACGGAGGTTCACTTCACGAAGCCATTGGAAAAAGTAACGAAGCCGCCGACACCATTTCCTTCTCTGGAAAATATTTCAGAAAAGATATTGGAAACGATTTGAAAAAACTGATTAAGGAAAAGTAAGCGAAGTACAACTGGTAGAAATACCATTGACGAAGACACGTATCACTTCGATATCCTTTGAAATAGCGCTGCCGAGAAAACCGGTGAGCCTTTCATAATTAATCTGCTCATTGTACTGATTCAGTATAACCGACGAAATTGGCATGTAAGAATAATGCCACTTCTCTTCGGAATAACCTGTTCTTCCAGCAATCGTTTTGTTGTCATAGGTCTGACAAAATCCAAAATTCGCAGCGTTCTTCTGAAGCCAGTCGTATTCCTTCTTACCTTTTCCACTAGCGAAATAACTCGGCTCTAGTGAATTAATATCGAGGTCTGTTCCCCAATGATGACGAGAGGTGCCGGGCATGGAGCTGTACTTTAATATATCCTGGGCCGTCTCTTTATCTGTTTTGAAATTCGGTCGACGCGCATTCCACTTTCTTTCCCAAATGGATTTTTGCATGTTGAAATTCCTTCCTCCTGAAATGACTTTTAGAGTAATCCCTTCCTTCTGGGCAGCTGCTGCCATTTCTTCAAATGCCCAATTCACTTCAAACAATAAATAACACGATTTTGTAGACCGGTTAGCGGCAACCAAACTAAACCGAATGTCGTTTTCAAAGCTTGTTTTCCCTAAAAGAAAATTCTCATCCACTTGAAAATACCATGGAAAAAGCTGCGCGTTTCCTGGCATTGAAAAAAGAATTGCGGCAACAAATAAGACTATCGCTTTTTTAATCATGTTCCCAAAGTTAACTATTCGAAGATTGGAATTCATAACTTCGCGACATGAATGCATTTGACTTTGACAAATGGCTCGCTGAAGCTTTAAAAGAAGATATTGGTCCTGGTGATTTCACAACACTCGCTACAATTCCAAGTGATGCAATTGGTAAAGCGCAACTTATTGTAAAAGACAACGGCGTAATAGCAGGCTTATCTATTGCTGAAAAAATCATTCACGCTTTCGACCCTAATTTAAAAGTGACAACCTTCATTCAAGATGGTGCATCTGTTCAAAAAGGAGACATTGCATTTATTGTGGAAGGAAAAAGTCAAAGCATCACAACTATTGAAAGACTCGTCTTAAATGTTATGCAACGCATGAGCGGAATTGCAACGGAGACACATCGGCTTTCACAGATGATTGCGCACACAAGCTGTAAGCTGCTCGACACAAGAAAGACTACACCGAATTTTCGCTATTTCGAAAAAGAAGCTGTTCGCATAGGAGGTGGCTACAATCATCGCTATGCCCTGTATGATATGATTTTAGTGAAGGATAATCACATTGATTTTGCTGGCGGCGTAAAACCAGCGCTCAGTAAAATTTCTGAATTTCTGAAGGAAAGAAATCTTTCTATTCAAGTTGAAGTTGAAACGCGCAATCTTGAAGAAGTTGACGAAGTGATTGAAACAGGAGTTGCATTTAGAATTATGCTCGACAATTTCACGCCGCAAAAACTTCGTGAAGCTGTACTACATATTCACGGAAGAGTCGAAACGGAAGCGAGCGGAGGAATAAACGAAAGCACCTTGTTAAGCTATGCTGAAACCGGTGTAGACTTCATCAGTATGGGCGCCCTTACTCACCATGTGAAAAGTTTCGATTTAAGTTTGAAGGCAGTAAAATGAACAAGAAAAAATTCAAACGCTACGCCGCTTGGCTTTTTAAAGTTCGTCACTTCCTCGAACGTTACCATCCCTATGGATTCGGCGGATTAAATCTTTGGGAAATATCTTCGTTCCTTATTATTGCCTTTTCAGATGTGCGCACTACCATGCGATCGGCGAGTATTTCTTTCAGAATATTTCTTGCTTTCTTTCCTGCTATTATTACGCTATTTACCTTAATACCTTTCATACCCATTGCCAATTTCCAAGGAGACGTTTTCCTTGGAATAAAAAGCATTCTGCCGGGAGATACCTTTCAATTTATTGAAGGAACACTTTATGACTTAATCAATAAAAAACAATCGACCTTATTGTCTATCGGTTTCGTCTTAATGTTTTACTACGCTTCGGCAAGTATGAATGCCATCATGCAGGCCTTTCAAAGCAGCGAACATATAGAAGTTTCCGCTCACCCGTTCATCGTTCGAATTTTAAGTTTTATCATGATGCTTGTTTTGGGAATCATGTTTCTTCTCGCCATGATTCTCATATCGCTTAGTGAAAGTACTTTTCTTATCATGCACGAAAATGGAATCATTGGCGACAAGGGAATAATTCCGTTTTTAACTTTCGGACAATGGACCATTTCCATCTCATTCGTCTATTGCATCATTACTATTTTGTATAACTCTGGAATGAACATGCGCATTCGTAAAAATTGGAAGTTCTTAAACACTGGAAGCATTTTCACAACCGTTTTGCTCATTGCAACATCCTTTGGATTTAGTTACTTCCTTGAAAATTTCGCTCAATTCAACAAGCTATACGGCTCTCTTGGAACACTAATGATCATTCTCATTTGGTTAAATTTGAACATGGTTATTCTTCTTGTTGGATTCGACTTGAATGCTCTCATTAGAAAAAAATTAAGAACAATAAGATTGTCTAAGCACAAACTTTAGTATTTTAATAAAAAAATATATTATGAAATCTACTCTCTTCTTAGCCTTTGCGCTTATTGCTTCTGTTTCCCTCTCTGCCCAAGGCGTAGTTGGTAAATGGAAAACCATCGATGACAAAACTGGTCTAGTTAAAAGCATCGTTGAAATCAGAGAACAGAACGGTGAACTGTACGGAAAAATCATACAGCTCTTTCGTTCAGAATGGGCCAATCAAAATCCGAAATGCGTCGAATGTAAAGACGACAGAAAAGACCAACCTATGATAGGTATGGATGTCGTTCGCAACATGAAATGGAACGGCAGTATGTTCAAAGACGGAACAATCTGCGACCCTAACAACGGCGATATCTACCGCTGTGAAATGTGGCTAAAAGCCGGCGACCCGAACAAATTAGAGCTTCGCGGATACTGGGGATTTGTTTATCGCACCCAAACGTGGGAACGCGTTCAATGATAAAAATTATTGCCATTCATGGCTTTTTAGGAAATAATGAAATGTGGAAGGAAATTCTTCCTTCCCATTTACCCTTTTCTATTTTCACTCCGCAATTGGCTGGACACGGAAATAACCATTCATTCGCCTCCCCCTCGATTGAAAATTTTGCTGAGCATATTCTTCAACAAATAGAGCCGGAAGATTCCGACGAATACATCTGGATGGGACATTCCATGGGCGGATATGTCGCAGTGCATTTGGCTAAAACGATTGCAGATAAAACAAAAGCACTCGCTTTTTTTCATTCAACCGCAGATGCCGACAACGATTTAAAAAAACAAGACCGCCTTCGCGCTATTGAAGCAGCTGAAAAGCACAAAGCACTTTACGCCACCAATCTTATAGACGGGTTGTTTCACTCTGCCGATGAACACCGACTAGCCATAAACGAGCAACTCGAAAAAATAGAAAGCATGTCTGCTGAAAGCATTGTGCAAAGTTTACGCGCTATGCGTGAGCGAGTGTCTTCCATTTCATTTCTTCAATCAGCCCATTTCCCAATCTATTATTTCGCGGGAGCCAATGACAAGGTACTTTCTTTAGAAAAAATGGAACCCGAATGGACCCTTCTTCCTTCAGCAAAAATCACCATTGTTCCTGAAATCGGACACATGGGACACATTGAAAATATTTCCGCTGCTAAATCATTTCTAGAAGAAGTTATTTCTCCGTTTGTTTCGTAAATTCACTACAAACTAACTTCTCAATTTTGCGCCATGTGTGGACGTTACGCCGTAGTTTCTAAAATTGAAGAAATTCAAAAAGCCTTTCGCGCTGAAATAGGTAAAGGAGTTGTGTTTAAACCCCAAGCCAATATCGGCGCTGGAAAGCAAGGGCTCATTATTACCCAAGAAAACAAATCTGAAATTCGAAATTCAACGTTCGGATTTACACCTGCTTGGGCCGATAAGCCGAAGTATGTTTTGAACGCGCGCGCAGAAGGTGATCATAACAAAGACAACTCGTTCTTTTTTTCCGGTTCGAAGGGCATTCTCGAAAAACCCTTCTTCCGAATTCCAATTCGAAGAAAGCGATGCTTGGTTATTGCCGATGCCTTTTATGAAGGTCCTGAGCGTGGCGGTCTGTCATTTCCCCATTGCGTATTTCTTTCAACAGGAAGAATGCCGTTCGCGTTTGCTGGAGTATACGATGAATGGAAAAATTCTTCGACGCAAGAAACAATGCATTCATTCGCCATTGTTACCACTGCAGCGCCGCCGGGTGTGCTTCAACAAATCGGACACCCACGTTGTCCGCTTATTCTTTCCAAACAACAAGAAGAATTGTGGCTCGATCCGCATGCGCATCTCGCAGATATCACTTCCATTCTTCAGCCCGTAGTAGGTCTTGAATTGAATGCGTACCCAGTAAGTACGGATATAAAAAATATAAATTCGGAAGGAAGTGATCTGCTGAAACCCACAGGCGATGCCCTCCTTCCTGAAACTTCCTTCATTCTTCATCAACACATTGAGCTATTTGGAATGGGAGAATCCCGCGCAAAAAAAAGAAGAGATAACGAAGGTCCTACCCTTTTCGATTAACCGTGCTCAACGCTCACTCGTATTACAGTTTGCGCTATGGAATTCTTACCGTAGAAAACGTTATTGAATTCGCCGTACAAAACAATTCGGAAGTTGTTTCACTTACGGAAATAAATTCAACAACAACGCTTCACGATTTTCTTCGACTTTCGAAAAAAAATAACATACGTCCACTGTGGGGAATTGACTTCCGTAACGATGCTCAGCAAGTGTTTGTGGCTTATGCGAAAAACACCGCCGGAGTGAATGAACTCGCTACGTTCCTTTCAGAACATCTGCATGAGAAAAAAGACTTCGAATTGCGCGCGCCTGAATGGAAACATTGCGTAACCATTTATCCGTTCGAAAACTATAAGAAGAATGCATTCAACTTGAATGAAACAGAATTCCTCGGTGTGACTTCAGCCGATCTTCCCATCTTCGAACGAAGTGAATGGAAATCGCAACGCGAAAAAGTACTCGCCTTTCAGACTTCAACTTTTCAATCGCAGCGACATTTCAACATGCATCAATTGTTGCGTTGCATAGAGAACAATATACTATTGAGCAGACTTCAACCTACAGATCAAGG
>CANKYR010000085.1 GCA_947488195.1 Flavobacteriales bacterium | reverse complement strand
AGGAAGGAAATTCATTTCGAATGGAAATTAATACGGGCAACACGCGATTCAATTCTTCTTCAGCAGAAATATAAATGGCACCTGGACGTGTTGATTGTCCGCCTAAATCCAAAATATCCATTCCATCGGAAATCATTTTTTCAACGCGAACGAGAATGTCTTTTTCAGAATTAGAGCGACTTCCAGCATAAAAAGAATCTGGAGTAACATTCAAAATTCCCATTACCAAGGGAAGTGTGCGAGTAGAATTCATTTCAAGATGTATCTTTGAAACGCAAAGATGAGCATTTTCATCGCATTTGTATTTCGAATCATGAGCGCAACAAAAGATACTTCAGCACAATACGATCAGGCCATTCAAAAATGTGTCGAGCTTTTTAAAAAGAAAACGCAAGACTACGGAACGGCATGGAGAATTCTTCGTCCGTCGAGCCTAACCGATCAAATATTCATCAAAGCGCAACGCATTCGTACCATTGAAGAAAAAGGAGAAAGCAAAGTGGGTGAGGGGATTGAAGATGAGTTTGTAGGCATCATTAATTACAGCTTAATGGCTCTTATTCAGTTGGAATTACCATCAGATGCTCCACTAGAACTTCAAGCAGAAAATGCAATTGCTTTGTATACAGAGCAAGCACAAATCACAAAAGAATTAATGTTGAATAAGAATCACGATTACGGTGAAGCATGGCGCGAAATGCGCGTTTCGTCGTTCACGGATTTGATTCTCATGAAGATTTTACGCATCAAACAGATTGAAGACAACTCAGGCAAAACGCTTGTTTCCGAAGGAATCGATAGCGGTTTTCGCGACATGATTAATTATGCCGTTTTTGCTTTGATACAGATGTCTGAACAATAGTATCAACCGGTGTTTTCAATTACCTGTTGAAAACTACCAACCATTGTGAATTTCCAAAGTTATTCTGCGTATTACTTTCGAAGTCTGATTTAGAATAGACGAGATGGCTCAAGAAGTTAAATACACAGAAGACAACATTAAATCCCTCGAGTGGTACGAACACATTCGTCTGCGCCCGGGGATGTACATAGGTAAACTAGGTGACGGTACTACCGCCGACGACGGTATCTATGTTTTGTTGAAGGAAATTATGGACAACTCCATTGACGAATTTGTCATGGGGAATGGAAAGAATGTCGAAATTGTAATTAAAGACGGAACCGTTACCGTTCGCGATTACGGAAGAGGTATTCCTCTTGGAAAAGTGATCGATTGCGTTTCGAAGATTAATACCGGAGGAAAGTACGACTCACGAGCGTTCAAGAAATCTGTCGGACTAAACGGTGTCGGTACAAAAGCAGTTAACGCACTCAGTTCTTTCTTCCGCGTTGAATCGTTTCGCGAAGGCGAGGTAAAGGCAGCTGAATTTGGAAAAGGAGAAATTACTCAAGATTTTAAGATTGCTAAATCAACCGAGAAGAACGGAACACTCATGTCGTTCATTCCCGATGAAAGCATATTTGTCAATTATCAATATCGTTCGCAACACATCGAACGATTACTTTGGAATTACTGTTATCTGAATGCTGGACTAACCATCATTTTCAACGGACAGAAATTCAAATCTGAAAATGGATTGCGCGATTTGCTCGCAGCCAACATGACCGAAGATCCTTTGTACAACGCTATTCATTTGAAAGGCGATGACATTGAAGTGGCTATCACGCACACCAATTCATACGGAGAAGAATATTACAGTTTCGTAAACGGACAATACACAACGCAAGGCGGAACGCACCAAGCGGCCTTCCGTGAGGCTTATGTAAAAGTCATTCGTGACTTCTTCAAAAAAGATTACGAGGCAATTGACGTTCGTTCAGGTATTGTTGCGGCTGTTGCCATTAAAGTCATTGAGCCGGTTTTCGAATCGCAGACTAAAACCAAATTAGGTTCGAATGAAATTGAACCAAATGGAAAGAGCGTTAAAGCTTTCATTTTAGAATTCCTTCAAAAAGAACTCGACAATTTCTTGCATAGAAATCCAGAAATTGCTCAAAGTCTCTTGAAGAAAATTCTTCAGTCGGAACGCGAAAGAAAGGAACTTGCGGGTATAGCCAAATTAGCCAGAGAGCGCGCCAAGAAATCGAACTTGCACAACAAAAAGCTTCGCGATTGCAAAGTACATTACGCAGACAAAAGCGACTTAGCCAATGCGACAACGTTGTTCATTACCGAGGGAGATTCGGCTTCGGGGTCTATTACCATTTCTCGAAATGTTCAGACCCAAGCGGTTTTCAGTTTGAAGGGAAAGCCTTTGAACACCTACGGTTTAACGAAGAAAGTCGTTTACGAAAACGAAGAGTTCAACTTATTGCAAGCGGCACTTGATATTGAAGACGGACTTGATTCACTTCGATACAACAATGTGGTTATTGCAACCGATGCCGATGTCGATGGTATGCACATTCGACTTTTGATGATCACCTTCTTCCTTCAATTCTTTCCTGACTTGGTGAAATCTGGACACTTGTATGTTCTTTCAACACCTTTATTCCGCGTAAGAAATAAGAAGGAAACCATTTATTGCTACTCCGATTTGGAGCGCCAACATGCCATTCAAAAATTAGGAACCAAGCCGGAAATCACTCGATTCAAGGGATTGGGAGAGATTTCTCCAGATGAGTTCAAGTTCTTCATTGGTGATAACATTCGCCTAGAACCTGTCGTAATTACTAAAGACATTCACATCAAAGACATTCTTGAATTCTACATGGGTAAGAACACGCCCGATAGACAAGACTTTATCATTCGAAACCTGCGTGTAGAGAAAGATGAAATCGTTGAAAAGAAGGAAATAGAAACTGAACCAGAAACAGAATAGGAGAGGAGATGGAAGAAAATACAAATCCAGAAGGAAATAAATTAGGAAACGTAATTGGCGTTACCGACCTCTACGAAGGTTGGTTTCTCGAGTATGCGTCTTATGTTATTTTAGAAAGAGCCGTTCCCCATTTATACGACGGTTTGAAACCGGTGCAACGCAGAATTTTGCACAGCTTGTGGGAAATGGACGATGGTCGTTTCAACAAGGTGGCCAATGTGATTGGAAATACCATGAAGTACCATCCGCATGGAGATGCTTCTATAGGCGATGCCTTGGTTCAAATCGGACAAAAGAATTTGCTCATCGACACCCAAGGAAACTGGGGGAATATTTTTACAGGTGACAGCGCTGCTGCTCCGCGTTACATTGAATCGCGATTGAACAAGCTCTCTCAAGAGATAATCTTCAATCCGAAAACAACCACTTGGTTGGCGAGTTACGATGGAAGAAATAAGGAACCGGAAACGCTTCCGGTTAAATTCCCTCTTTTACTTTCATTAGGTGTTGAAGGAATTGCCGTGGGATTAGCATGTAAAATTCTTCCACACAACTTTGTAGAACTTATAGATGCGAGTATTGATGTGCTTCGTGGAAAGAAAACCCACATTGTTCCAGACTTCCTAACCGGCGGAATGGCCGATTTCTCGGATTACAACGGCGGACTTCGCGGTGGAAAGGTTCGCGTTCGTGCGAAAATCAAAAAAGACGATGCCGCGCGTTGCTTGGTTATTACCGAAATTCCATTTGGAACAACGACATCTTCATTAATTGACTCCATCTTGAAAGCCAACGACAAAGGCAAAATTAAGATTAAGAAAATTGAAGACAATACCGCCGCGGTTGTTGAAATCATGGTTCACTTGGCAACAGGTGTTTCTCCGGATAAGACCATTGATGCGTTATACGCCTTCACCGATTGTGAAATAAGCATTTCTCCGAACTCGTGTGTTATCCACGATGATCGTCCGAAATTCCTTCCTGTCGATGAGCTGTTGAAGATTTCAGCAGATAGAACGCGTGATTTAATTGGAAAGGAACTGGAAATTCAGCTGAATGAACTTCAGGAAAGCTGGCATTTCGCCTCGTTGGAAAAGATTTTCATTGAAAAGAGAATCTACCGCGACATTGAGGAATGCGAAACGTGGGATGACATCATTCTTGCGATTCACAAAGGATTAAAGCCACATACCAAGAAATTCTTGCGTGCGGTGACCGATGAAGATGTGGCTCGCTTGACTGAAATCAAGATCAAACGAATTTCGAAATTCGATAGCAACAAGGCAGATGATTTCATTTCCAGGTTGGAAGGTGAAATTGATCAAGTCAAAGAAAAACTGAACCATTTAACAGATACGGCCATAGCCTATTTCAAAGATTTGAAGGCGAAATACGGTAAAGGCAGAGAGCGCAGAACGGAAATCAAGACGTTCGATACTGTGCAAGCTGCAGCCGTGGCCATTGCAAATGCGAAACTTTCAGTGAATTTAGCTGAAGGATTTGCTGGAATTGGATTGAAACGCGATGAAGGCGAATTCGTTTGTGAATGTTCCGATATCGATGACATCATTGTTTTCCGTCGAGACGGAAAAATGATGGTTTCGAAAGTTCAACAGAAAGCTTTCTTCGGAAAAGACATCATTCACATTGCTGTTTGGAAGAAAGACGACCGCAGAACCATCTATAACTTTATGTATCGCGACGGTAAAAACGGTGGCGCGAACATCAAGCGTTTTGCAGTGACTTCCATTACCCGCGACAAAGAATACGACCTCACCAAAGGAACGCCCGGAAGTGAAACGCTATACTTTAGCGCCAATCCGAACGGAGAAGCGGAAGTGATTACCGTGAATCTAAGAGCGCTAGAGCGATTGAAAAAACTCAAATTCGATGTCGACTTTTCAGAATTAGCCGTTAAAGGTCGCGACGCTCAAGGAAATGTTGCCACGAAATATCCAGTTAAAAAGGTGGAATTGAAATCGGCTGGGGTATCTACTCTCAGCGCTCGTAAGATTTGGATCGACGAAAGTGTCCAAAGACTAAACGACGAAGGACGAGGCAGATTCCTAGGAGATTTCGGTCCTGAGGACAAGATTCTTGTCATACAATCTTCGGGAGATTATCAATTAATTGCACCAGATTTAAGTGTTCACTTTCCAGATAATATGATTTCCGTTGAAAAATGGCTCCCCGAGAAACCGCTGAGTTCTGTTTATTTCGACGGTGAAAAGGAAACTTGGATGGTGAAACGATTCTTGGTTGAACCCAGCAAAGGCTTGGTTCGATTTATTACCGAGCACCCAAAATCGAAATTGGCGGTGGCAACTACAAACCATTTCCCCAATGTGTATATCCGTTTTAATAAGAAATTCAAGCAATCGCAGAATAAGATGGACGAAACACTGAACCTACCCGATTTTATTTCCATTAAAGGAGTAAAGGCGATTGGAAACAGACTTTCAACTTATCCTATCCTTTCAGTTGATCTGCTTGAATCCGATATTGAGCGAGAGCAGCAAGCCGACGAGGCTATTTTAGCCACTCGTCCTCAGACGACCACACCGCTCAATGAAGACGGAACTGAAACCATTCAACCCTCTTTATTTTAGATTTAAGTGAATTAGGTTAAGTTATTGAAAATAAGGACTTCAAATGTTTTGATGTAAATAATAAAGTAAAGTAATAATGAACGCACCACACATACATCTTTTAATCAACCATTTGCCCATAATTGGACTAATTATCGGTATTTTGGTGGTTATTATCGGACTTTTAACCAAAAAACAGGTTGTTTCGTCGGTTGGATTGTGGATTACTATGATCGCAGGACTCTCGAGTTATCCGACAATGTATTCTGGAGGAGCTTCAGAGCATTTCTTTGAGGAAAATGAGGGGAAATATTGTGTTAGCGAAGACTTAATTCATGAGCATAAAGAAGCTTCAGAATTGGCTTTTTGGCCATGTATCGTTACAGGTGTTTTTGCTGGATTAGCGTTGTTTGGTCACAGAAAAGGACATAAACACGCCAAAAAAGCAGAAATTATGGTAGTTTTCATCGGAATTATAGCCATTGTGCTTATTAGCAAAGCGGGTTTAACTGGAGGTGAAATTCGTCATCCAGAGATTTCAAGTTGCTGCTCAACTGAAGGATCTGGCGAATCTTGCAAAGGAATGTCGGGACATGAAGGGTGCACATATATGAAGTCAGAGACATGTACAGTGAATTGTATTCCAGGTTGCAAACACGACGGAACTGATGCGTGTTGTAAAGGAGATACAACTTTACAGAAGAAGGCTTGCTGCAAGACAGATTCGAATGAATCTGAACACACAGAAGAAGAGCATTAGAGTAAGTCTTAACAATGGGTTTTGAGAAACTCGTAGAGATCCGAGTTTTTTAATGCATTGATATTCAGTTTACAGCAGTATCAAAAGACACATAATTTACATTATGTAAAGTAGTTTTTGGTTTTGGATAAGAAATAATAATCTTCCCTTTTTCTTACCCTCTCTTAATTTCTCTTAACCAATCCATACATTACATTTGCCTCGGTGAAGCGAGTTTACGAAATATCCATCCCCCATTTTACGAGCTTAGGCACCTTTGAGGCTGCTTTTCGTCAGTTTAAGGATATTAAATCTTTAGACATTGACACTCTCAATCTTCTTCCTATAAATCCAACGGACATTCAGAACAGCAAATCGCCTTATTGCATAACCGACCATTTTAAAGTTCGAAAAGAATTGGGTGGATTTGAAGGATTGAAATCATTCACGCAAGCTGCACATGAATTAAATATGAAAGTAGTCTTGGATGTGGTCTTGAATCACGCTTCGATTAATCACAAGTGTGCTGATGACAAGGATTTTTTTGCCTTAGATGGAAACGAATCGCCCTTTCATCCTATTGGAACGAATTGGAATGATGTCTTTCAGATAAATCACTTCAGCGAATACCATTCGGAAAATTTATTGAACTCACTTTTTTCCTTTTTGGAAATGGGAATCGATGGTTTTCGATTCGACGCTACTTCTTTCCTTCCAGATAAAAAATTAGAACACTGGCTTTCAGAATTAACAAGAAAGAAATCCGATGTGATCTTGTGGAGCGATTCAAATCTTTTGGAAAAAGATGCGCTTCCTTTCACACATGTCTCTGCTCCTCTTGGTAAATCGAAATTCGATGAGTCAAGAAAGGCGATTCAGATAGCATCATTGGGCTCGCACGATTTATTTCGAAATGAAGGAAGTATGTTGGAAGTATATGGTGAAAATGTAGTTGCGATTCAACAAGAATTGATTCAACATTCAGAGGCATTTTTGTTTCCGATGGGAAGTGAAAAAGGCTTCGACTTCAAGTACGATTTTTTTCTTTAATTCTGAGAGGTGCGGATTCGTGGATCGAGAATTCCGTATACCCATTCAACCAGAACATTCACCACTATAAAGATGGTCGAAACCAATATTACACCGCCCATTACAATGGGCTGATCTTGTTTCTCAATGGCCATGAAAAGTTCTTGACCTATCCCCTTCCACCCGAAAACAAACTCTACAAACACAGCACCCGCTAACAAGGATGCGAACCATCCTGAAACGGCAGTCACAACCGGATTCAATGCATTCGGCAAGGCATGTCTGTATAAAACGCGTCTCTCTGAAAGTCCCTTCGCTCGCGCAGTTCGAATGAAATCCTGAGACATCACATCCAACATGCTGCTTCTTGTTAATTGAACAATAATGGCCAACGGTCGAATCATTAAAGTAATCATAGGAAGAATTAAATTCTTCAAGTCAATGTACTTCCCTTCCCAGACATCAACGCTGTACCAACTTCCCGTCATGCTTAGGCCGGTGTAATCGCGAAGCAACACCGCTCCTATCCAAGCAACGATGAGTGCTACAAAAAAAGATGGCCCCGCCATTCCAATGGCTGAAACAAACAAAACAGTTTTATCTATCCAAGAATCTTTCTTTTGAAAAGCCCATATTCCGAGCGGAATTCCCATGATTAGACTCAGTAAAATACTTCCTAACGCAAGGACAAATGTTCCCGGAAAGGATTCAGCAAATATGGAGGACACCGATTTTTCTGAAATGAAGGATTTTCCAAGACTTGGGAACTTAATCCAAAGTGCTCGTTTTTCGCTTATCGGAAATGACCACCCGCTATATAAATTGGAATCCGCGTAGAAGGCTTCACTGAAATTGTCAGATCTATTGATACTTAACGGAGATAAATTATTCAGGTATTCCAAATATCGAATGCCCAACGAATGGTTCAGGCGAAGCTTGTTTCGCATGTTTGTCACTACCTCTTGATTGGCATTTTCTCCCACAAGATTCTGCACAGGGTCTGAACCTGTTAGATTAAAAAGAAAAAAAACAACAGTCACAACTCCCCAGAGGACGAGCAATTGATAGCCTATTTTCTTTGCAACCTTCACCAAACGAAAATAGAAGATTTGATTACTGAACTTTGTTCTAGCAACAAATGTTATACACGGCACGCTTCTTGAAAAGTCG
>CANKYR010000084.1 GCA_947488195.1 Flavobacteriales bacterium | reverse complement strand
CGATAGCCTTACTCATGCTTGGCGCCTTTGGGTTCGGTGCCATAACATCTATGCGAAGCTTCGCATTTTCAACCGCTAGAGCCGTGGTTTGTCCGAATACGGCAATCTTCGTTGTATTCTGTTTGAACTTTGGAAAGTTCTTGAATAACGATTCAATATCTGATGGAGAGAAAAATACCAGCATGTCGTATTTCACATCGGCCAAATCACTCAAATCGCTACACACCGTTTTGTACATGACAGCCTTAGAATAGTCAATTTTCTCCTTCGTTAAAATCTCAGGAATACTTGGCTTTAGCATATCTGAACAAGGAAGCATAAACTTTTCCGTTTTGTGCTTCTTCACGTAATCCATTATTTCTGCAAAGGTTCCGTTGCCGTAGAAAATTTTTCTTTTTCTAAACTGAGTATACTTCTGAAGATAAAAAGCAATGGCTTCACTGAGACAAAAATATTTCGTTGCGTCGGAAACAGTCATGCGTAATTCTTTCGCTAAACGGAAATAATGATCCACTGCATTTCTGCTGGTGAACAACACTGAAGGGTGTTCAGCGTAATCTATTCGTTGCTGACGGAAGTCTTGTCCACTCAGGCCTTCAATATGCACGAAAGGTCGATAATCAATTTTTAGCTTATGCTTTTTAGCAAGATCTACATAAGGGTTCTTGTCGGACCCAGGATCTTGTTGCGTAATTAAAATTGTTTTAATTTTCTCTGCCATCTCTGAAAGTTGAGGATATCCTCTAAAAAACGTTAAGCCAAATTAGTTTCGAAAGAACTGCCCAAGGCAGAACTTCGAAGGTGCAAAGGTAAAAAAAGATATAGAAAAATGGTACACCCATTTGCATTGCCGAAAACATAGCCTGAATTGCACTTAAAAACGGAACAACAATCAATAAAACAAGGGATAAATTCAAGGCCGTGTCACTCACATTTCCGCTTGAATAAACCGCCAATGACAATGGTACTATTAGCGCTAACACAGCAAACCTTGAAGTTAACGCCAAGTATTTGTTGTAGTCTTCTAGAGCAGATGATGCCCCGCCTGTAAAGAAGGCAATCAACCACGTCATGAGCCATTTGAATCCAAACAGAGCTACAACAATAGCAACACCGATCAGAAATTGATAAATTGGAAGCAACGTAAAGATGTCAGAAAAATAACGTTTACTAAGAAGAGTGAGCACCAACCCCCCCATCAGAAAAAAACAAACCAACATTCCGAAATTTTTCCAGCCGTGCCCTTCTCTTCGTTCTTCCTGCTTGAAAAATCGTCGACTTAATACCGAACGTAAAATCGCACGCAATACCGTGTTGTCGCGATTTACCCAAGCAACAACTCCCAAAGCAAAGACAAAGATGATTAACATCCAGTCTTCAGAAAGTTGGTTGGCTATGCGAACGGTAGGGTTCATTAACGAATCATTTTCAAGAATCCGATTTCACCTTCTGTAAGTGGTCTATATCTTCCTCTCGTTAGTTCCTTCTTCGTTAAACCAGCATACATGACACGATCCAATTTTACAACGGTATAACCGAAGTGCTCGAACATGCGACGAACAATTCTATTTCTTCCACTGTGAATACGAATACCCACTTGCTTTTTAGCGTTCACCCCTTCCACATACTCAATCTCATCTGCCTTAATGAATCCGTCGTCTAGGACAAACCCTTCACGCATTTGATCCACGTGCTCAGATCTTACTTTCTGATCGGTTTCAACATGATACAATTTCGGGAATTCGTGCTTCGGATGCATGAGGCGTTTCGCCAATTCTCCGTCGTTGGTAAACAACAACAAACCTGTTGTTGCTCTATCCAATCTTCCGACCGGATAAATACGTTCAACACATGCCTCTTTCACTAAATCCATAACTGTTCTTCTTCCTTCAGGATCTTCCATGGTTGTAAGGAATCCTTTCGGCTTATTCAACAAGAAGTAACGTAGTTTTTCTGGACGAAGAACTGCATCATCGTATTTCACTACGTCGTTTTTTGGATCTATTTTCAATCCTAATTCTTTCACCACAACACCGTTCACGTTCACCAAACCCAGTTCAATCAATTGATCGGCTTCGCGACGTGAAGCAATTCCTGCGTTACTTAAGAACTTATTCAAACGAATCAATCCTTCGCGCTCGGTCTTGCTTATGTATGCTTTTTCAGGAACGAACTCTTTGTGAAGTCCGCCACTTTTTTCTTTCTTCTTTTCCTCTTTTACACGCTCACGAGCGTTTGAACGATACGGCTTCGGCGCATCTTCGTCGCGAACAAATTTCTTCGGCGCTTCTGTGCGTTTTGGTCTTGTGCCCAAAACATTCTTACCTCTGTCGTGACGGCTCGTGTCTTTCGGGGCCTTCGCCGGGCGCTCGGGGCGTGCTGCTGGCTTGGGTTCTGGACGTTCCGCGTTGTAACGACTTTCGTTTCTTCCGCCTGTTCGATTTGAACGTCCACCGCCTGTTGGTCTTGCGCTATCTCTTCTTTCCGGACGTTCACCACGGTCGGGTCTGTCTGAACCTGAACGTGCAGGACGGTCAGGTCTTGCAGAGCCTGAACGTGCTGGACGATCGGGTCTATCAGAGCCTGAACGAGTTGGGCGTTCCGGTCTAGCAGAACCTGAACGAACAGGACGATCCGGACGAGCAGCATCTCCACGTGCAGGACGGTCGGGTCTCGCCGAAGCAGGGCGCTCTGGACGAGCTCCTCTTTCCGGACGATCCGATTTTGAAGAACCCGAACGAGCGGGGCGCTCGCTGCGAGAACGATTTGGTTTTGGATTAGGCATAATGAATTATTAATGCAAAAATAAAGGGACACCTTCAAATTGAGGTGTCCCTTTTTTAATTGGGCGAAAATTATTTTTTCTTCTTTGCTTCTGGTGCTTTGTCTGCGGTTGCAGCAGCGATAGAAGCACGAGTTGCTTGTACTGCAACAACAGCAGCAGCATCAGCTTCCAATACTTTACAACCTGGAATAGAAATTTCGCGAATACGAATCATATCACCAATTTTCAAATGTGTGATATCAAGCATAATTTCGTTTGGAAGTTCTTCTGGCTTTCCGAAAACGCGAACCTTACGGTAGTTAATCGCTAAACGACCACCCGACTTCACACCTTCAGAGTTACCTGTTACGCGAACAGGCAATGCTGTTTTAACTTCTTTTCCAGGAACCAATTCCAATACGTCCAAGTGAACAACTCTATCTGTTACTGGGTGACGTTGAACTTCTTGAATAAGACCATGACGAACTGTTCCATCAATATCGATCAATAATTCCAAGGTGTCTGATGACGCCATGATTTTGTCCATTACTTTGGTGGTAATGCTAAAGTGTGTAGAAGAGTTACCACCGTAGATAACGCCAGGAATGTCTCCTTTGCGACGTAGTTCTGCTGCATTTTGTCTTCCTACGCTCTCGCGGAGAGAGCCGCTCAATGAAAATTGCTTCATGTTATTTGATTTTAAGAGATAATAAATTTCGAACTTATACTTTTGTTTTCAATCAGGTTTTGAAGAACACTTGCAAATAATTCGGCAATGTCTAACACCGTGATTTTGTCTTTTGGCTTTCCTTCTTTCAAAGGAACGCTGTTGGTCACAATTAATTCCTTCAACACAGAATCTTGAATGCGCTCATATGCAGGGCCGCTCATTACAGCATGCGTGCACATGGCTCTTACGCTCAAGGCACCGTGCTCCATCATCATCTCAGCGGCTTTACACAACGTTCCTGCTGTGTCCACCATATCGTCAACGATAATCACATCTTTTCCTTTCACATCGCCAATAACGGTCATGCTTTCAATTTGGTTAGCGGCCTTGCGTTGCTTGTAGCAAATAGCGAGGTCACAACCTAATATTTTTGCGTAAGCACTTGCGCGTTTCGTTCCTCCGGTATCAGGAGCGGCAATAACCAAGTTGGTCATATTTTTTGCCTGAAGGAAAGGAATCATAATTGTGCTTGCGTACAAGTGATCCACTGGAACCTCAAAGAATCCTTGAATTTGCTCTGCGTGAAGGTCCATGGTAATGACACGATCAACACCAGCAGCAGTAAGTAGATTAGCAACAAGCTTCGCTCCTATTGGAACACGTGGCTTGTCTTTTCTGTCTTGTCTTGCCAAACCGAAGTATGGCATAACGGCAACAATACGCTTTGCAGACGCGCGTTTCGCGGCATCTATCAAAAGTAAAAGTTCCATTAAGTTATCTTGAGGAGGGAAGGTAGACTGAACGATAATCACATCTTTTCCGCGCACTGTTTCTTCAATAGACGGAGCAAACTCCCCATCGCTAAAGCGCTGAATCAATACGTTCCCGAGCTCTGTTCCGAAGGAATGAGCAATGCCCTCGCCTAAGTATTTAGACGCAGAACCAGAAAGAATTTTAACCATGTCGTTCATAACCGTACCCTAAAAAGGAGTGCAAAGATAGTTAATTAATTGAGAATGACAAGGGGGAAGACGAGTGAATTAAAGAGTTGATATGACATCTCAAAGTAAAAGGCCCACTCTTGGCGGGCCTTAATCAAACATTATCAAACTTTACCACACTAAAAAGATTTTGCCACACAAAAATCAGGGTGACAATAACTGCTGAACTAACTGACTCATAGCCGCCTCAAAAGAATTTACCAAAGCTTTTTGACCCGATTTATGACCCCAATTATTTCTCTCTGAAGATACTTTGCTTATCAAATCAAATTTCTTGATTGTGGATTCACTTTGTAAAATCAGCTGCCAATCTACTCTTGAATCCCAGATATTGAAATTCAGATAGGAATAGAAAAAACCTAGTTCTAGAACATACTTCTTTGATTTGTTACCCGAAAATGGCACAACACAAAATTTAGAAACACCATTATTCTGCAAAGAAATCGCAATACTATTTGCGATCTCCTGTACTGAACAATTGTATTTAGAATATTTAAGTATCGGTCTATTGTCCCTCAAATATATTGTGTCACTGCAGTTCTTGTTTAATCCAACACCAGCGTTCTCGTAGATAGGCCAAGAAAAGAACTTCTGAGAGAAGCTTACCGTTGAAATTAAACTCAGTACTACAATTATTCCGAAACGATACATTAGGCCGAAGCTAGGATAAACAAAATCCAAGCAGCCCAGCCAGCACACTCCATACCAATTAGGCTCTTTTTCGCTTCTTTCTTGTAACACATCAAATATTCAGGATCATTGAACTGATCTTTATTTTGAGACAAAGCAACTGTATTCTTTGCGTTGTATGGTGTTGGATTTGCACCAATTGCAGTTCCAATAATAGCAAATGGACCTAACAAAAGACCTAAAACGAAGTGTCCACCTTTTTTGCCATGATACTTGTCTGCATCCATTTGACCATTCATACACTTGTCTCCTGAACCTTTTGAATCCAAAATAGCAATGTATTTTACAAACTGCTCATCGTTTGGATTTTCAAATTCAACTGAATAGATATCCTTAGCAGGAACTTCCACTTTACCCGCCTCAGTTTTAAACACCACGCTGCATCCCTTCACTTTAACTACATCTCCCTGAAATTGCATTCCGTTGGTTAATGTTAGTTTGTCAAAAGCCTGCGCTGAGATTACAGTTACTACTGTTAATAGAGATAAAATTACTTTTTTCATTTTGTTTATTTATTAATTATTAAAATTTCCCAATGCAACCACCTCAACAATTACTTTCAAACCTTCAGTTTGATTCTGATTCTGAACCCCGATCCAAAATTTCGGCAGATAAAAATCAATTGTTCCAAGGGTGGTTCGTGTATTCGTTTTGTTGAGTTGCTGATAGGATTTGTAAGTGCTTAAACCTTGATAGAATGATTCGATTTCACCGGAATGATTAAAGAATTTTATATTCACTCCGTATGGACTCGGTGCATACAAATCGACTTTTTTATTATTTGACAACAAATAATACAAGGTCTCATTACTTGCGTAAGAATAATTACTCTCAATAGGCAAAACTGTCGCACGGTAAAACCACTTTGTTGTCCCCTCAGGCACCGGCACTGCACAATAATTCCTTGACTTTCCACCTGACCAAAACTCATTAGAAGTTGAGTTTACATCAAGTTTAACTGTACCGAGATCCTTCAAGGTTGGGACAGGCGCATTGTACGTATTGTTGTTTGAATTCAGACCTTCAGCAACAATGTTGAGGATTTCAAGAAGTGTATTTTGCGAACTCGCTACATTAAAAATGAATAAATTCAATGAGCAAATAAGAAATATCTTTTTTTTCATTCGACTTAACTTAATTCGTTCTTTTTCATTTTGTTTATTATTTCTTTTTCAATTCAACTTTAATATTTTCTTGAAGTTTGATATAGCTTCCTGTAGATAAATCTACTATCACTGGAATCGGATTAAGGTAAAGAAGACTAATACAGTCAATCCAATAAAGCCAATGAACACCAGCGTTATCTCTCGCATTGAATGTTTCTGTTTGATAACCTTCCGCATTGAATTTTATAAATTTCGTTTTTCTTGGTATTGACTGAGAAGTTGGCGTAGTTCCAATGGTTGTCTCAATTCCCTTTTTGCCTACCAAAATCACAGACGCCCCTGAAGGCTCCGAATTAAAGTTAACAGTCTGTTTTGTACCATTTACTAAAGTTGCACAAGAACTTAAAAACAAAGCCATTGACACAACGGCTAAACCAAAAAAGGTTTTCATTTGACTTAAATTTTAATGAATAATTAATATAACTTAACTGTCTTGCAACCTTCAGTAATGGTTACTGAACCAGACCATGTGGCAGTTCCGTCTGAAGCAGTGTAGTTGTAAGACCCAGCATCCAAAGCATTGAAAACCGCGCAACCCGATGTGCCACAAGATGGTGCACTGCCATACTCTGAAGTAATGTTAGAAGTTACTCCATCAACTGAAACTACAGTTACACCGTAACCGCTTCCTGTTTCTTGCCAAAAAGTGACATCTCCTGTTTTGTTTTTACCACATCCGGCAAGCGATACTGTAACCATTGCTACAATCACAAAAAATAGATTTCTTTTCATAAAGGTGTTTTTTAATGTTGTACAATAATACAACTCAAATTGAATTGACCTAACGTTTGTTGTAAAAAAAAACAACCCGTTGTGTTTTATAACAACACCTTAACATTGTGCTAAGGCAATTTTGCTGCATGAAAAAGGGCTATTCGGTAGAAAAAGAGTTCTTGTCTAAGGTGGGCGAGAAAGTGAAACTTTACCGAACGAAAAAACAATTGACCCTTCAAGAATTCGGAGAAGACATTGGTCTAGATAAGGGAAATACACAACGGTTGGAGAACGGAAAGAACATGACACTTCTTAGTCTGTTTAAAATTGCCGCAATTCTCGAAGTGGAACCGAAAGAACTGCTCGACTTCCCCTTAGAATTTAAAATTCAAGACGTGGAGAAATTCATTCAAGAAAAAAAAGAAAACAGATCGAAGAAATAACCTACTTCGAATTAAACGTGTTCATGGTAAGAGCAACACCAATGAACGCAAACGATAAACATCCTTGAGCCGATTTCTGAACCACTGCCTCTAATCCTTCCTTCTCTTCGCCGGTCCAAGCGCCTAAGACGTAATCTACTTGCTGACCTTTATCGAATTCCTTACCAACACCCACACGGATGCGCGCGTAATCTCCCGTATTTAATATCTGCTGAATGTGCTTCAATCCGTTGTGCCCACCGTCGCTGCCCTTGCCGCGCATGCGAACTTTTCCAAAAGGTAAAGCCAAATCGTCGGTTATTACCATAACATGCTCCAACGAAATCTTTTCTTGCTGCATCCAATAGCGCACAGCATTTCCAGATAAATTCATGTAGGTGGAAGGTTTAATGACAATGAATGTCTTTCCCTTCGAACGAAATTCTGTTTTGTCGGCGTAACGATCGGTAGAAAAAGTAGCGTTATGCTTTGCCGCTAACTCGTCGGCGACCAAGAACCCAATGTTATGACGGGTATTCGCGTATTCCGCGCCTATGTTTCCCAGTCCAACAATTAAGAACTTCATCTTATTTCCAAGCTTTTACAATTAATCCTGTTCCTGTGCTATGCGATCCTTTCACATCGAACACATTCAACAACAACGCAAATGGCATCGTTATCAAATAATAAATCGGCAAAACAATGAAAAACGCTTTCGACTTATTCAGCATGAGCATCGGATACTTCATAGACAGCTTCCAAGAAATCTTTCCTGGTGCACCATAACTGTATCGAGCATCTACTTTCGAGAATCCGGCACGAAGACATTTCTCTTCAATCTCAACAATACCATACCCATCGCGAACGTGCTCTTCAATGAACGAAGTCTCTCCGTCATCGTGCACATCACTTCCACCCATATTACTTGGCGTACTAATCAAAAGCATGCCCCCAGTTTTCAAAC
>CANKYR010000083.1 GCA_947488195.1 Flavobacteriales bacterium | reverse complement strand
TTCATGCAAGGTCAAATGACTGACTTTGATAACGACGGATTCATTGATGTTGTTTACGCTGGTGGAGCTTTCGGATACTATCGTAACAATGGAGATCACACATTTACATCACAGACTAGTTCTTTCAACAATCCACAGACCATGCACGGTTTCGGATTGGGGGACTTGAATAACGATGGATTTGTTGACGTTTATGCTGGTTATGGTAACTCAAACGGTTACGTAACTCCAAGTAATGTTGCTGACCGTCTTCAAATTAATGGTGGAAACAACAACCATTGGGTAGGCTTCCACTTAGAAGGTGTAATGTCAAACACGAACGCTGTAGGTGCTATTGTAGAAATTCACGGTGCTTGGGGAACTCAAGTACGTGAGGTTCGTTCAGGAGTGAGCTACGGTATTACAAACTCTAACATCTTAAACTTCGGTATCGGTTCTGAAACTTCTATCGATTACGCGATCATTCACTGGCCTGCTGGAGGAACAACAGTTATCCCTAATCCTGGAACCGATCAATACCACAGCTTAATTGAAGTGGATTGTACTGCACCAGTTGCCTCTATCACGGCTAGCGGAAATACACAATTGTGTGTAGACCAGACAGTAGATTTATCAATTTCGGTATTCGGGGGTAGCTTCATTTGGAGCAACGGTGCTACGACAGACACCATCACTGTTAGCGAACCAGGTTTGTTTACTGCAATTGCATACGATGCAAACGGATGTGCTGCAAACTCAAACGCAATAACTGTATCAGTGAACTCAGAAGTTCAAACGCCAACAGTGACAGTTGCAGGTGCTCTTGATTTCTGCGAAGGAACCTCAGTTCAATTGACAGCTTCTGAAGGTGTTAGTTACTTGTGGAGCAACGGAGAAGAAACTCAAACAATCAATGCTGCTTTACCAGGAGAATATACTGTTCAAGTTGAAGGCGGTTGTGGATTCGCAACTTCAGCTGCAACAACAGTTGTTGTTTATGACGCTCCTACGGCTCCAACGGCAACCGATATAACTATTGGTGAGGCTGGATTAACTGTTGATTTAACAGCAACAGGAACAAACCTTAACTGGTACGATGTTGCAACTGGAGGATCTCCAATCGCAACGGGTTCAACATTTACTACTCCAACAATCACAGCTTCTCCAACTTCATTTTGGGTGGAAGACGTTGCAACTTTCGGTGGTGCTTCAGGCAACGGTGGTAAAGTGACTAACGATGCTGGTGCATACTTTGCGAATACCCCAACCAACTTCAACAAGTTCGATGCATTGGAAGATGTAATCTTAGACAGTGTTTATGTTTATTCAAACGCTGCTGGTGTTCGTACTATTCAAGTGGTAGATGCGAACTTAACGGTTATCGCTACAGCTGATGTAAACATTCCAAACGGAGAATCATTTATTGATTTGAACTTCTTTGTTCCTGCCGGAAACGGATATGGATTAAGAACATCAACAGGTAACCCTGGTTTGTGGAGAGATCGTGACGTTACTGTTGCTTCTCCATACGATTACCCATATGATGTAAACGGATTAATTAGTATCACAGGTACAACTGTACCTAACCAGAATACAAACCAAGATGGGGATAACTATTACTACTTCTTCTACGATTGGCACGCACACACACCTTTTTTCGACTGCCCAAGTCCAAGAGAGGAAGTTGTTATCTCAATTGTTGGTGTTGAAGAGTTAGAAACTATTTCTAACGTAGTGGTTTTCCCGAATCCTGCAACCGACCACTTGACTGTTCGTTTGAACAGCACAAAGGGCGGTGCTATGAATGTAAACTTAATTGATGCAGTAGGTAAAATGGTTCAAGTGAATCAAGTTACTGTAAGCACAGGTACTCAAAATATAGAGCTTAACCTGAACGGTATTGCTCCTGGTATTTACGAATTGCAAATAGTGAAAGATGGCAAAGCATCTTCTTCACGTATCGTAATTCGCTAAGAGACTTTTTAGCAGAGAAGAAGGGGCCGAGCAATCGACCCCTTTTTTATTTGTCAGTGTTCGCTGACAGGATGTCCTAAAGCCGCATGTGGCATATTGGTTGAAAGTGCCTGCGAAAATTATCAAACTATGAGACAAGGAAATATTTCAGTTCAGACCGAAAACATTTTTCCCATTATTAAAAAATTCTTGTATTCAGATCACGAGATCTTTTTACGAGAACTCGTGAGTAACGCGGTAGATGCCTGTCAAAAGGCAAAAACACTGAGTAGTCTTGGCGAATTGAAAGAAGGAGCAGAGAACTATCGTGTTGAAGTTATTTTGAATGAAACAGACAAAACCCTAACCATTCGCGACAACGGAGTGGGTATGTCGGAAGAGGAAGTTGACAAGTACATCAATCAGATTGCCTTCAGCGGTGCTGAAGAATTCGTTAGTAAATATCAAGACGCGCAAATCATTGGACATTTCGGTTTAGGTTTCTACTCCGCATTTATGGTGGCGAAGGAAGTAGAGATTATTTCGAAGTCTAGAAAAGAAGCTCCAGCAGTGAAATGGGTGTGCGACGGTTCGCCAAACTTTACCATGGAAACGGTAGAAAAAGAAACTTACGGAACAGATATCATCTTGCACATCGCAGACGATTCAACCGAGTTTTCTGAAAAATCTCGTTTGGAAGGAATTCTAAATAAGTATTGTCGATTCATGCCAATAGAGATTGTGTTCGGAGAAAAAACAGAACACATCAATGATCCAAGTGGGGAACTAGACGATAAAGGAAATGTAAAGCGTGTTGAGACGACCGTGGATAACGTTATCAATTCAACAACGCCCCTTTGGACAAAGAAGCCAGCCGATCTTCAACAAGAAAATTACGAAACGTTCTACCGTGAATTGTATCCGTACTCCTTCGAAGATCCGTTGTTCCACATTCACATCAATGTCGATTATCCTTTCAACCTAACCGGAATTTTATTCTTTCCGAAGTTGAAGGCGAATATGGAAAACAATCGCAACAAAGTTCAGTTGTATTGCAATCAAGTCTTCATCACAGATGAAGTGAAGAACATTCTTCCCGATTTCCTTACGTTGCTGCACGGTGTTATAGATTCTCCAGACATCCCGTTAAACGTATCGCGCAGCTATTTGCAAGAAGACGGAAACGTGAAGAAGATTTCAGCACACATCACGAAGAAAGTTGCAGACAAATTGAACAGCATGTTCAATGCAGACCGCAAAGATTTCGAAGAAAAGTGGGACGATATTTCCGTTTTCATTCATTACGGAATGTTGTCGGAAGAGAAGTTCAACGAGAAGGCGGCTAACTTCAATCTATTCAAAACAACAGACAGCGAATATTTCAATTTGGGAGAATTGAAAACGAAAGTGGAAGGTCTTCAAAAAGATAAAAACGGAAATACTGTGGTGCTCTACAGCAACGACAGTCAAGCGCAAGATTCATTCATAGCCTCTGCGAAAGATCGCGGGTATGTGGTGATAGAAATGAATTCACCTTTAACGCCGCATTTGATTTCACAAATTGAATCGAAAGATCAAACGTTGAAGTTCAAGCGTGTAGACAGCGATGTGTTAGACAAACTAATTGAAAAGGAGGAGAACACAGCATCATTGCTTACCGAAGAAGAAAAGACAGCGTTGAAGCCTTTGTTCGAAGAGAACCTCGATACAAAGTCTTTCAATGTGAGTTTTGAAAATATGTCTTCAACGGAAGCACCGGTTACAATTGTGCAGAACGAATTCATGCGTCGCATGAAGGAGCAAAGTGCATTGGGCGGAGGCGGAGGAATGAATTTCTACGGAGAACTTCCAGATAGCTACACGATTGTCGTGAATTCGAATCACCCCTTAATGCAGAAGATCAATGCCGATAAAGAATCGGGTAAAGGTCTGGCGCAACAAGCGGTTCAATTGGCCATGCTTTCAAAAGGTATTTTGAAAGGCGCTGAATTAACCAAGTTCATTCAAGCCAATTTCGAATCGTTAAATAAATAATTTGCTTAACAAGAAAAAAAAGAACAACTTCGTTCAACAATAAACAAGAAATGAAATCAAACAAAGTGTTAATGGCTCTACTCGCAGTAGTCGGAGTAATAGTCGTAAGTTTTGGAATCTTCTACCTATATGGAACAAGCGTATACAGCGGAGCTGTAGAGAAGCAAGAAACCGTAAACGAGAAATGGGCGAACGTGCAAACCGCTTATCAGCGTCGCGCAGACTTGGTTCCGCAATTGATTGCAACCGTGAAAGGTGCTGCAGCGAATGAGGAAAAGATCTTAACTGAAGTGACGAATGCGCGTTCCGGAATTAAAAATGCGACCACACCTGAAGAAATTCAGCAGCAAGGAAGCATTATCAATCGCAACATTCAAGTGGTATTTGAGAAATATCCAGAGATTCGCAGTACAGAGAATTTCGGTATGCTTCAAGCGCAATTGGAAGGGACCGAGAATCAGGTAAAAACAGAACGCGATTTATACAACGAAGCGGTGAAGGAATTCAACAGTTACGTGCGTGGATTTTGGAAGCACAAGGCGCTTGGATTGGTTGGCAACGACGATGAAGAGTTCAAGGTTCGTAAGATGTTCGAAGCAGATGCTGGAAGCGAAAACGCGCCAAAGGTTAGTTTCGAATAATGGAATTTTTCTTCGAGGAACAATTCTCTATTCAGGTAGAGAAGGCCATTGAAGAAGCTGAGCTGCTCACTTCAGCAGAATTCAAATTGCACATTGAAGAATCGTGCAACGAAGATTTGCTAGACAGAGCAGCTTTTGTTTTTTCAGAACTGGAATTGCACAAGACAGAGAAACGCAATGCTGTTCTCTTGTATGTGAGTGTCAACGACCGAAAGGTTTCGATACTCGCAGATGCAGGAGCGAAGGCGCATTTGCCGGAAGAGTTTCTTTCAAATTGTCTTTCATCTTTAATCAATGATTTTAAGTTGAATAACCACGCTGAAGGAATACGTTCTTGTTTCCTCACCATTGCGAGCGCATTAAAATCACATTTCCCTTATCAAGAAAACGACGTCAATGAGATTAGCAATAAAGTCAGCCGTTAAGTTATTATTCGTCGCTGCTTTGCTCGTCTTTGGCGCACAGGCAAAGGCTCAAGATTGTTTCCCAGCGAAAGATGATCGACGTTTGGTTTATGACGGAGCAGGAATGCTTGCAGCCAATGAAATCCAATTGTTGGAAGACAGCTTACAAAATTTAGCTCGCACAACAGGCACACAAATTGTTGTGGTTATTGTTGAAGATCTATGCGGGTTTGCACCCTACGCTTTCGCTACGAAACTTGGAGAGCAATGGGGCGTTGGTCAAGCCAAGCAAGACAACGGAATCGTATTCCTTATTAAACCGAAACAAACGTCTTCGAAGGGAGAAGCTTTTATTGCAGTTGGAAGAGGGCTGCACGGAACCATTCCAGATGCAATCTCATACACCATTGTTGAAAATGAATTTATTCCTTTAGCAAAACAAAAAAAATATTTTGAAGGCATAGCGAAGAGTGTTCAAGTACTTTCCGATTTGTCACGCGGAAAATATCCAGCCAGTGCATATGCCCCGGAAAAGAAAAACAACAAAGGTGGAATCCTAGGCTCAGTGATTTTCTTTCTTGTCATTGCTAGCGTTTTCTTTTTATTTAAAGTGAAGAGCACGCGTCAATATGCACGCACAAACAACCTAGGTTTCTGGGCTGCATGGGCCTTACTCGCATCTATGAACACGCGTCACTCAGGATATTACAATTCATTCCGAGGCGGAAGCGGAGGCTTCGGCGGATACGGTGGAGGAAGTTCAGGAGGAGGCGGATTTGGAGGTTTCGGCGGCGGCGGTTTCGGCGGTGGTGGCGCAGGTGGTTCTTGGTAATGTTGAATTGACTTATCTTCGCGACATGAATTTGAAAATAAGAACATCGTTAGCTGGAGCACTATTCGTGCTTTTTGTGGGTGTGCTTTCTTTTCAAACCGTTCACCAACTTTCGGCGCACAGTCATGATTCAGAAACTTCTCATGAGCATGAAGACGAGCAATGCCAGTATTGTGCAATCAAAGCCCTTCCTTATTTACCAGTAGAAATTTTAGACATTGCTTTTCATTGCAATGTTGAATTGCCTGTAGCAACGTCGGTTTATGTTTCGCCATTTTCAGATTCAGTTTTTGTAGAACAGTCGGGCAGAGGACCGCCCCAAGGATGATCGTTAATTCTTTTCGAATTCATTCTTAATCTTTTTCAATGCGTTTATTTTTTCTTGTTCTCTTTTTGGGAATGGGATGTTTTGCACAAGCGCAACTGCACGGAATTGTAGTTGATGCTTCCACGCAATTACCCCTTTCGCATGTTCATGTAGAAGTGCATGAACTCAATACCGAAGTCATTACCGACGGTAAAGGGTATTTTATTGTGGAAGAAATTCCAGTTGGAAAATATCATTTACATGTGTTGAAGGATAATTACGCAGCGAAGCTTTTCGACTTCACCGTGGAGCGCGATTCCATAACTAACTTGCGCATTGAATTGCTTCCTTCTAATTTTCAATTGAATGAAATTGTCATTGAAGACGGAACTTCAAAAGTAGAAGTGCGAAGGTCTTCGCAAGCCATGGTTTCGCTTTCAGCTTCAGAACTTACGTTGGCCAATGGACTCACGCTTTCAGACAAGCTGAAATCTCAGCCAGGTATTTCTTCCATTTCAACCGGAGCAGGAATGAGCAAGCCGCAGATTCGGGCGTATTCAGGTTCACGCTGCTTCATTCAAGATTTAGGAATGAAGCATGAGGCGCAGCAGTGGGGAAGTGATCACGGATTAGAGATTGATCCGTTTCAAATTGAGAACATTGAATGGCGGAAAGGTTCAGGGAATGTCATGTATGGATCAGATGCCATTGGCGGAGTGCTTTCCATTCGCTTGCCCGAAGTGCCGAAAGAAGGTGTTCATGGAAACGTAGGTTCCATCTTCCAATCGAACAACAGCACTCTCGGAAATTCCGCTCAAATTTCAATTCGAAAAAATAAAAATTACTTTAAGCTTCGAAGCACATTGATGAATTACGGCGACATGCAATTGCCGGCCGATTCGTTCACTTATTTGAGAAGAATTTATCCGCTTGCCGAAGGTGCTTTACAGAATACAGCTGGAAAAGATGTGCACGAGCAATTTGTTGTTGGAAGATTATTTCCCAAAGGGAAAATTCAGTTGTCGCAAAGTTTGTACACGCAGAACGCGGGCATGTTCGTGGGTGCGATCGGAGTGCCCACTGTTGGAAGCGTTCAGAGCGATGGCGATTCGCGAAATGTTGGATATCCGAATGTGTCGCTCCGACATTTTAAGTTGGCTTTGCATTTTTCTTCCAACACAAAATGGGGATGGTTCGAAACGAACGCGGGGGTTCAGGAAAACAGAAGACAAGAGTTTATTCTTCCGCGAAGAGAGGGCTTTCAGCCGTTGCCGAATTACAACGTTGCGCACGATTTGCGTTTGCGTTCAGCGCAAATCAATTCGTTTTTGCGCATGACTTCGAACGAAGGGACAAAGACGTTGGTTGGATTATTTTCGGAATTGCTTCAGCATACGCGTGGCGGATATGATTTCTTGTTACCGAATTATTCTGGAGCTCAGAACGCGGTTTACGTGCAACAGAACGTTCCCCTTCAACATAGAAAAAAAGAAACCTTCCGAACCTTAGGAATGCGAGTGGAGCAGGGAAGAATGCATGATGAAGCTTTTCGCTCCCCTGTTTATGCATCGGTTGATAGCATTGGATCTTATTACGTTCGTGCGAATGAGGTGACTCGAAATTTTGCTGGGTGGTCGTTCGAAATTGGAGACGCCGTTGCCCTTCGCGAAGGGCAGTCTTTGAAGTACAGTCTTCAGCGGGCATGGCGCATGCCGAATGCGGCAGAGTGGTTCATTAACGGCGTCCATCACGGTACCTTCCGCCACGAGCAAGGCAATGCCATATTGAATCCGGAAGTGGGATATCTCTTCGATGCGGCGTATGAACTTCAAACCGAAAAATTCCGATTGTCGTTGGCGGGATATGCGCACTATTTTTCCAACTACATTTTCCTTCGGGCTTCCTCTGTTTTTTCGGAATTATCAGACGGTGGACAAGTGTATGTTTATTCGGAAGACCGCGCATTGTTTTCTGGGGGGGAAATGAAAAGTGAATTTCAATTGAACACGCGAACCAAAATAGAGTGGAGCGCGCAGTCGGTGTTTTCGTATTTGTTTTCATCGGGAACAGCTTCTCCGTTTACTCCACCTATTTCATCGAGTGTATTGCTTCAACAAAAATTATTCGAATTGAAAAACAAGTTGAATGTTCAGTTGGAAGTGCAAGGCAATTGGGCTGCTGCGCAGAACAGAGTCGACCGCAATGAGAAGTCAACGCCTGGATATCACACGCTAGATTCTAGATTGAAAGTTGAATGGAAGTTGCGCGGCATAACACTCGAAAGTAACCTTGGTGTAAGCAATCTTTTCAAT
>CANKYR010000082.1 GCA_947488195.1 Flavobacteriales bacterium | reverse complement strand
TACACTCTAACCCATAACTATTCTACAAAAAAAACTTCCGCTAACATGCATCGCGCGCTTCCGCCGCCGATGGTTTCAATGATAGGAATGTTCAGTCTAACTAGGCTCGCACGTTCATTCAAAAAATCAAGTTGTTCGTTGTTCAAACTCTGATAAGCGGTCTCGGAAAGAATGAGTTTTTTCTCATTTTGATCGTTTCTCAGCAGAAGCATATTCCCAGCGAATCGATTCATTTGTAACACAGAAATTTCAAGAACACGCTTCCCTAGACGATTCATTTCATTTCGAAACAACTCTCTCGATTGCTGATCGGCCAAACATTCCAAACAAACGACAACGAAATCATGGCCCATACACATGACAACATTCGTGTGGTAAATGGGCTGACTGCTTTCATCAAAAGCAGCAAACATGAAAGGTGAGTATTGAATTTGCTTGCAAAGCTCTTGAAAGACAACTTCACTCGTGCGTGAGGAAATCGCCGCAAACGCGACTTTGTTTTCATGATCGAAAACCACACTTCCGGTGCCTTCAAGGAATAAATTCTGAGACTCGAAATGAGAGATGTCGAGAATTTTTTCAAAATTGAATTTTTGTTGAAGTTCAAGTACCACTTCCAGTCGTCTTTCGCAACGTCTGTTAAGCGCTTCCATGGGATACAAAATGAGCGTGCCATCCGGGTGGAAGGAAATCCAATTGTTCGGAAAGATGGCATCTGGCTTTCTAGGAATAAGTGTATCTTCAACAATATAAACACCAATGTCATTCGACCGCAACACATGCACGGCGTTATCGAATTCTTCAATGGCTCGCTCAAAAATTTCATCAGCTGACGCCTTCAATTCTTGTTGAAACGAATTGCTTGCAGCTGTTTCCAAGTTAAATCCAAATGCAGCTGGGCGAACCATCATTACTGTATTCGCGAAGAAACTTTTTTCTGTTGTTACCAAAGAAGACATATTAAACCATGTTTTTTATTCTCAAAGCAGCCAAGTTAAAAAAAAAGGGAAGCAATTGCTTCCCTTTTACAAAACGTATAGACTGATTATTCAGCAGCTGGAGCCTCGTCAGCAGCAGGTGCTTCAGCAACTGGAGCCTCTTCAGCAGCAGGAGCTTCTTCAGCAACTACAACTTCAGCAACAGGAGCTTCTTCAGCAACTACAACTTCAGCAGCAGGAGCCTCTTCAGCAACTACAACTTCTTCAGCAGCAGGAGCCTCTTCAACTGCAGGAGCTTCCTCAGCCACTACAACTTCTTCAGCAACAACTTCTTCTTCAACAACTGGATTTGCTTCTGCGTGAGCAGCAGCATCTGCAGCAGCACGAGCAGCAATACGCGCTTCGTTAACTGCACGCTCAGCCTTCAATTGCTCAGCCAATGCTCCTTCTTTAACAGAAGAAAGTCCATCGCGCTTCGCTTGAATCTTAGCATCTTTAGAATCTACCCATGCGTTGAATTTCGCATCGGCTTCTTCTTGAGTTAATGCACCTTTCTTAACACCTTTGTTCAAGTGTGTTTTGTATAAAACACCTTTGTAAGAAAGAATTGCACGAGCTGTGTCTGTTGGCTGCGCTCCGTTATTCAACCAGGTTACTGCTTTGTCTGTGTCTAACACAATTGTAGCAGGATTGGTGTTTGGATTGTAGCTTCCAATACGCTCGATGAATTTACCATCACGCGGTGAACGCGCATCAGCGGCAACAATGTGAAAGAAAGGCTTACCCTTCTTACCGTGGCGCTGTAATCTGATTTTTACTGACATAATTTTTTGTTTTGTGGGTACGAAACCCGATTAACAATTTTTAATTGGACGGCAAATATACGAGATTTTCCTTAATCTAGCGCAAAAAACTAGTTTTCCGAAACTATTGAAACCTTCGCCACATGATCGCCTATTCTCACGAAGTACATTCCTGACGGCCAATGAGTTGAGTTGAAGCTCATCGTTTCATTGAGCACAACTCCCCTTTCCAAGCATTTTCCAGTGATGTCGTAGATTCCATAAGCACTTCCCATGCTGTTCGGACTCACCTGAATTTTAAAAGAAGTTGAAGCTGGATTTGGAAACACACTGAAGGCTAATAGCTGAAGTTCGCCTTCAACATTAGATGTTAAACAATGCCCTGGAATATTCTCGTCTAGCCAAGCAATGCGCTGAGCAATCCAACCTTTCAAGGTATCCAATTCCGCATTAAAAGTTGCAGGCATAGCGCCAATCTCAGGAGCGGGTCCGCTTACCCCAAGTATTGGCCAACGTTGGAAGTGTCTCGCTTGTGCATTCTGCAGTAGGTCTCGACTGAATTCAATACTTGCAAAAATGATGGCAGTATCTAAAACATTCGTTCTGTAATATTCATAGTCGCAGCGCAATTCATTCTGAAAGGTGGTGTCTTGCAACAAACGAACGTAATAACCTGTGCCATAGTTGTCAGTTCCGCAATCGTTATTCAAATGTGCCCATCCAGACCCATCTAGGTTTTCATACAACGAACATCCGTATAAATTCTTCCAAGCCCAATCGAAATCCCAAACTGGTCCAGCTTTCAATTTTCCACCATTAGAATTTTTATCCTTGTTGAAGAAAACACTCTTCTTAAATCCATCTGCATTTCGTGAAACTTCGTTCACCAACAAATAATCGATGAATGATTTTGTATCTAAGTATTTGCGATATCCCAATTCGGGATCTGCAAAATCCGCACTATACAAAGCCGTCTCCAAAGAATCTATGAAAGAGGCAATGTAGTCTTTCTGGGGTTGAAGCAATTCCAATTCGTTCGGAGATTGATAAATGAAATGAATATCAAAACCAGGGTGATCTATGGGAGAATAATTCGACTGAAAACTGTTATTCCAATCCCATAAATTTTGTTGAAGAATATATCCGCCTGTGATTGAATCTCCGCCTAAATCCAGTGGTGTCAAATTTGCAATATCAACACGCGAAGAATCTCGTTTTATTTTTTCAGCCAACAAATAAATCCCTTTGTAAGAACTGTCAACTCTCACTTCCACCAATCGCGAACGAACACTATAATTACCCATTCCTCCAAACATCTGAAACGCCAGCGCATTCCTTAACATAGATCGGTCATTGTAATTGGAAATCAACACCCAATCGTTCTCAGCCGGCATACCCAGTATTGAAACATTGTTATTCGTACCATCAGCTAACCTCGTTTCAAATCCATAAGGTGTTTGCGGATATCCAGCAGAAGACGCACCACGTATTTCAATTCCAATGTTTCCATTGTACACATTCGCACTATCGTTCACGTATGTGAGATTGCCATACCCATTGTACTTAATCTCCATGGTGCAATTGACCTTCGTGTCTTGCACAATGGTCTGACCTTGGGTATTGATCAACACAATAGGCAATTCCGAATTATCGAAATTAACTACTCCCAAATCAGTCACGCACAAATCAAAAGTTCCTGTCGCACCTCCATATCCGAAGACTTGCACATATAGCGTTTCGCCAGGTATCATATCGAACAACGTTGCAATTGAATAATAACCGTCACCGCCATCGTCGTCGCAAGCCACTGCCCAAACGTTGGTGCAATCCAAACCTCTCCACACACCCAATCCAGTATCGTTTAAACTACCGTTGGCCGTATTAAAATATATATTTCCTGAAGAAGGTACAACCACAGAGTACCATTGATCTGCTCCTGAAAAACTTGCACATCCGGGATTAAATCCCGAGTTACTTGCGTTCACATTTGTTCCCGTTACACACGTGCCAATTTCCATTGGAATGGCATTGCATGGATGATTTCCTGGAAGTGTTAATGCACTACAGTTTCCTGTGCCTGAAAAAACATTTCCAACAGTGGGGTATGGTCCGTTTGTGAAAATTAAATTCCAAGAAGAGTCATAGAGACTGTATGAATTCTCATTTTCATAATCGGCTGCTGAGTATATCAGCTGAAAAGAATCACCCTCGCATATTGGCACAACAGCTTGACTTCCATATCCAGCAGCGAAGAATACTCCAGCATCAATGCCATTCACGGTAATTGTCAAATACCCTCCATTCCATCCATCGCCATAACTGTCATAAGTTAAAAGGGTATAATTGCAGCATTGAGCATTGACCTCAACCAAAGAAAATAAAACAAGAAAAATTAGAAAACACTTCTTCATTAGATAAAGATAAGACCGTATGTAAAAATTATTTCAATTGATCCAAAGCAAAAAGAATGTACCGCTCCCAATCCCACCGCAAAATCTCATGTTCTCCTGCTCGAAGATGATATGCCATACTTCCATATTCATTGGCTTCTTTTGGGGCAGGATATTTATATGGAATTTCCAATGTTGAATCGTACAGGGAATAAATCGCTTGCGATTTATAAAATGAAAGATACTCACCTTCAGGATCCGCCCACGCATCTTTACTTGCGCTAGCCACATAAAGCGAACGTGGTGCTACCAACGAAAGCAACATTTCTTGATCAACTAAAAGCAAAGAATCGTTTCCACGGAAGCTTTGAAAATTTCTTGCGAACCAATACGGAAAGCGCTTCGTGATTTTCTCAATGTCTTCTCCACGCATAGTTCTGAACTGCGCTGCACCTGCACATCCGGAATTGTTCGAAACCACCATATCGAATCGCTTGTCTGTTATTCCAGCCCAAAGCGCAGCCTTCCCTAATCGCGAATGTCCAATGACTGCAGTCTTGGAATTCTTCGTTTCAGGTTGAAGTTCTAAATACGATTGCAACTCGGAAAGTCCCCAAGCCCAAGCAGAAATACTTCCCCATTCATTTCTTTTCCGAAAGTGAACTCTTCCTTCCGCCAAACCGTGTACACCGTCTAAAAAACCGTTGTTTACATCGGGGTCGAAATCGGCGTAATGCGCAGTAATTAATCCACATTCACTTCCAACTATTAAATCTAGCGGCCAACGATAAGCTTTCGTTCCGCGCGATTCTTCCGTAACGCGATGACCCTTCGTTTTCACTCCGGCATTCTTCATGACAAAATGGTTCGAATGCGTTAATGCGGAAAGTGTGTCAAGGGTGCTGTTTCCAAAAAAATTCAACCCTACAAAAACAATAGGATCTTTGATATTTAATGGAAGAAACTTCGCATAGTACGACTTCATCTTTCTTCCCCTGTATTTGAAATCCGCTTGAATCTCGGTATGCTCCATTTTCACTCCATCAATAGAAATGGTGTCGACACTTAAAACAGAATACGAGACACTTGGATTGAAAGACGGGCGCTTTCCAAAAACATAATTCTCGTAATAATCAATGAGCTCTGGTTTCCGAACTTGTTCCCAAGTTGAGACATCGTTAATCTGTCTGTTGCCAAATGACTTCCGAACACCTTGAAGCGCAGGATCTAATTCTCTCAATTCAGTTGAATGAACTTTTTCAATTGAACGAACGCATGAATTAAAAGAGAACGCAATAGCGCTTCCAACTAAAAATAATATGAGTGAATGTCTTTTCATTTATTTCGAAAAGCGAAGCGCCAGTTTGTAACCAATCCAAGCCATTGGAATATAGGCCAATCCCAAATCTACCGCATCAAACCACAAGGGAGATGGCAAAACAAACACCATGTATGTTCCTGCAAGGAAAAACAAAAAACCAACGAGTAATGCGCGGAATAACTTTCGGTCTTTTATGAATAACGTAACGAAGAAAGATCCCACCAATGTTCCAATAGCGTGCGCTAGAAAAGGCATAATGAAATGTCTCGGCTCCATCATGGACATTGCTGCCTTCAATCCTTCTTCGGTTGTTAAATCAAAACCGGCTGGAGGAGGGATAATAGCGCCGCTGTATTGAATAATTAAGCCGTTGACAAATCCACCCGCAATTACGCAAGCGACAAACACCAATACATTCAGAACAATTCCTTTCATAGCATGAAATTTCGTGGTGAAGATAAGTCGATATCGGCAGAGCACCTAACTAACGCTTGCACCATTGTTTCGGTGTGAATACGGGTAATAAATTACCCGTCTTAACTACATTTGCACCCTTACTTCAACATTATGAAAAAGATTATTGAGTGCGTACCGAATATTTCGGAAGGAAGAGACAAAGAGAAAATCAACACCATAGCACAAGCGGCTGCTGCTGTGCCTGGGGTAATGTTGCTCGATGTTGATCCGGGAGCTTCAACAAACAGAACAGTCATTACCATTGCGGGTGAACCTGAAGCTGTACTCGAAGGCGCATTTCAATTGATGAAGAAAGCGCAAGAGCTTATTGACATGCGTTCACACAAAGGTGAACACCCACGCCAAGGTGCAACCGATGTTTGTCCGCTTGTTCCCATTGCTGGAGTTACACTTGAAGAATGCGCAGCATATGCCCATCAATTGGGAGAGCGCGTAGGACGAGAATTAGGAATACCCGGTTATTTCTACGAGTCCGCTGCGAAACAAGAGGTTCGTGCGAATTTGGCGAATTGCAGAAAAGGTGAATACGAGGGGATAGAAAAAATTTCAACTGCAGAATGGACTCCTGATTTCGGTCCGAATGAAGTAACAGAAAGCGTTCGCAAGTCTGGGATTACCACCATTGGCGCACGCGATTTCTTAGTGGCTTATAACGTGAATTTGAATACTACTTCGACGCGTCGTGCAAACGCTATTGCTTTCGATATTCGTGAAGCTGGACGTGTTTTGAATGAAGGTGGAAAACCCGTGTTAGATGAAAACGGAGAGCCTAAGCGCATTCCAGGCACCTTAAAATCTGTAAAAGGAATTGGTTGGTACATTGAAGAATATGGTGTGGCTCAATTGTCGTTAAACCTAACAAACATAAACATCACTCCGGTGCATGTTGCATTTGAGGAATCGTGCAAGAAGGCCGACGAGCGAGGTGTTCGTGTAACGGGAAGCGAATTGGTTGGCTTAATTCCGAAGAAAAGCTTATTGGATGCGGCAGATTATTTCTTGAAGAAACAAGAACGTTCACTTGGAATTTCCGAAAATGAAAAAATAAAGATTGCCGTAAAATCTTTGGGATTAGATGACCTTGCTCCTTTCAACCCAGAAGAAAAAATTGTTGAATACATCATCGAGAAGAATTTAGCTAGCGGGAAGAAATTAGTTGACATGAGTCTCACCGATTTCGCGAATGAAACATTGAGTGAATCTCCTGCCCCTGGCGGTGGATCTGTCAGCGCATATTGCGGAGCGATGGGAGCTGCATTAGCGGGAATGGTAGCAAACCTGAGCGCACATAAACGCGGTTGGGATGCGCGCTGGGAAGAGTTCTCTAATTGGGCTGTAAAGGCGAAAGAAATTCAAGACGAATTGAATTGGTTGGTAGATGAAGACACGCAGTCTTTCAATAAAATCATGGAAGCCTTCGGATTACCGAAAAACAGCGACGAAGAAAAAGCCACTCGCACCGAAGCCATTCAATCGTCTTCAAAATATGCGATGGAGATTCCTTTGCGCACTGCTCGTGTTGCATTCAAAGCATTTGACGTTTGTGAGGCCATGATTGAAATTGGAAATCCAAATTCAGTTACCGACGCAGGTGTTGGCGCATTGGCTGTTCGCACTGCTGTGCTTGGAGCATGTTACAACGTGCGTGTTAACGCAGGAGGAATTTCAGACAAAGCGTTTACAGAAAAATTAATAAACGAAGCAGCGGAGTTGGAGCAATTGACCGATGCGAAAGATGCGGAGTTACGTGGCAAGGTTTTAGGGAAGATTTAAAAGAAAAGGTAAGAGAGGGGAAGTATAAAAAAGATAAGAAAGGAAAAGAGAAGGCAAGAGAGAGGAAGATTAATTCAAAATAAATTAGATATGAAAAAAGTATTTTCGATTTTTGCTGTTGCGCTATTAATGAGCGTGAGCTCTTGCGCGCAGAGTTTGAAAGACCTGAAGAAACAAGCCGAACAAAAGCTTCAGCAAACCGCTTCTAATGCTGGATTCACAGAAGAAGAAGCGGGGAAGGCACTGAGAGAAGCCCTAAGTAAAGGAGCAGCAAAAGGAACAGAGATTGTTTCGAAAGCTGATGGTTATTTCGGTAATCCAAAAATAAAAATACCTTTTCCTCCAGATGCGAAAAAGGTTGAAGACAAATTGCGCAGTTTGGGATTGAACAAAGAATGCGACGACGTTATTCTATCTCTGAATCGTGCAGCAGAAGATGCAGGCAGTGCGGCTAAAGATATCTTCGTACGTGCTATTTCAGACATGACCATTACCGATGCGATTAACATTGTGAAAGGTGGAGAAAACGCGGGAACTGAATATCTGAAATCGAAAACACGCGCTGCCTTGGTTGAAACGTTCAAACCGATCATCAAAACATCACTCGATAAAGTAGGAGCTACAAAGAATTGGGAATTCGTGATTACGCGTTACAACAAAATCCCTTTGATTGAAAAGGTGAATCCAGACTTGGTTCAATTCGCAACAGAACGCGCCATTGACGGCTTGTTCGTTAAAGTTGCGGAAGAAGAATTACTGATACGCAAAGATCCGATTGCTAGAACTTCGGAGTTGTTGAAGAAGGTTTTTGGAGGGTAATTTACGTCCCGCAGAACGTTTTAAAACTCAAATCATTTTTCGGATTGAAGATTGAAAAA
>CANKYR010000081.1 GCA_947488195.1 Flavobacteriales bacterium | reverse complement strand
ATTTATAATTTAATACATAGTACCATAATGGAAAATTTTCGTATTGAAAAAGACACAATGGGTGAAGTAAAAGTGCCTGCTCATGTGTATTGGGGAGCTCAAACAGAGCGCTCTAGAAATAATTTTAAAATTGGACCAGAGGCAAGTATGCCGAAGGAAATCATTAAGGCCTTCGGAACATTGAAGAAAGCTGCAGCACACGCTAACTGTCAGTTAGGAGTGTTACCTGCCGACAAGCGCGATGCAATTTCTGCTGTGTGCGACGAAATTGTTCGCGGAGAATTGTACGATCAGTTTCCACTGGTAATTTGGCAAACAGGTTCAGGTACGCAGAGTAACATGAACGTGAATGAAGTCGTTGCAAATCGTGCGCACGTTTTAGCGGGTGGACAATTGGGCGAAGGGCAAATGTTGTTGAATCCGAACGATGACGTGAACAAATCTCAATCTTCAAACGATACGTATCCAACTGCTATGCACATGGCCGCATACGAGGCGGTTGTGAAAGTAACTATACCTGGTGTTACGCAACTGCGCGACACGCTTGCTGCGAAATCGAAAGAGTTCATGAACGTAGTGAAAATCGGTCGCACACATTTAATGGATGCAACTCCGGTTACATTGGGACAGGAATTAAGCGGATATGTTGCACAACTCAATCACGGTCTTCGTGCATTGAACAACACGCTTTCGCACTTAGGTGAATTGGCTTTAGGTGGAACAGCAGTAGGAACAGGTATCAATACACCCGAAGGATATTCAGAATTGGTAGCTGAAAAAATCGCTGAGTTCAGCGGGCTTCCATTTATTACAGCCCCGAATAAATTTGAAGCATTAGCTGCTCACGACGGTATCGTTGAAACACACGGTGCATTGAAGCAATTGGCAGTTTCATTAAACAAAATAGCGAACGATATTCGCATGATGGCGAGCGGTCCTCGCAGCGGAATTGGTGAAATTCACATTCCTGAAAACGAGCCCGGTTCTTCGATCATGCCAGGTAAAGTAAACCCAACCCAATGCGAAGCATTAACCATGGTTTGCGCGCAAGTCATGGGTAACGACGTAGCAATCACTTTTGGTGGCACACAAGGACATTACGAATTGAATGTCTTCAAGCCGATGATGGCATACAACTTCTTACAAAGTGCAATTTTATTAGGAGACGCTTGCGTTTCTTTCGATGTGAATTGTGCAGTTGGAATTGAACCGAACTACTCACGCATTGAAGAATTGGTTAACAATTCATTGATGTTGGTGACTTCCTTGAATACAAAAATAGGATACTACAAAGCCGCGGAAATTGCGAAGACTGCTCATAAAAACGGAACCACTCTTCGTGAAGAAGCTATTCGTTTAGGACACGTTACAGCAGAGGAGTATGACGAGATTGTAGTTCCTTCGAAAATGGTTGGAAAACTTCCAAAATAATTTGATACTTTTAGTACATGACTGATATTTCAAAAAACTACTGCGTAATTATGGCAGGTGGAATTGGTTCAAGATTTTGGCCAATGAGTCGCACTGCTTTTCCAAAGCAGTTTCACGATATTCTTGGAACCGGTCGCACGCTCATTCAAATGACGTACGATCGTTTTCTACCCCTTGTTCCGAAAGAGAATATTTTGGTGGTAACGAATGAACGATACAAGGCGCTTGTGTTAGAACAATTGCCCGATCTAAAGCCTGAACAAGTGTTGTGTGAACCTTTCATGCGCAATACCGCGCCGTGTGTGGCTTATTCAGCCTTCTGGATTGCAGAGCGCACGCCCGATGCAAACATCGTCGTTGCACCAAGCGATCACTTGATCACGCGTGAAGCTTCATTCATTGAAGACATTCAGATAAGTATGAATCAAGCGAACAAATCTGGAAATTTAGTTACGCTTGGAATCAAGCCAACGCGCCCTGACACCGGATATGGATACATTCAATGGGCAGATGCTAAAGAGGTAGAGAACGATCGCGTGAAGAAAGTAAAAACCTTCACCGAGAAACCAAATTTGGAATTGGCGAAGGACTTTATTGAAAGCGGCGATTTCTATTGGAACTCAGGAATCTTTGTTTGGAATTTACCTTCAATTATGAAGGCTTTCCAAAACCATCTTCCGGAAATGTATGCACAGTTCGAAGAAGGAAAAGGAAAATATGGAACTGCTGAAGAAGCTGAATTCATAAACAATATGTACAGCAGTTGCGAAAACATTAGTATCGATTACGGTATAATGGAAAAAGCGAAAAACGTAAATGTTGTCTTAAGCGATTTCGGTTGGAGCGACCTCGGCACTTGGGGTTCATTGCACACGCAATTGGAAACAGATGAGCACAACAACGGAGTAGTAGGAGAGAATGTGATGTTGTACAACTGTGCAGACAGTGTAGTGCATGTGGGAAGCGATAAACTTGTTGTCCTTCACGGATTGAATGGATACATTGTTGTAGATACTGGAGTTTCGTTGTTGGTCTGCAAAAAAGAAGACGAGCAAAAAATTAAGCAATTCGTAAACGACATTAAGATTAACAAAGGCGAGTCATGGGTCTAATGAAGCATATCTTTTCCCTACTACTCGTATTGAGCGTTGCGCATTGTTTTGCCCAGCCCGATCCTGATCCAATGCCATATCCGCCGCCGCCTCCAGGGCCATCGGTTGAAGAACCCTTGGTTTTCCCTGAAGTTATGCCTGCATACGAGGGCGGAGAAAATCAGATGTTTAAGGACCTTGCAAAATCTATGGTTTATCCTCAGGTCTGTTTAGAAAATGGTTTTGAAGGAAGGGTATTTGTTCAATTTGTGGTTGAAAAAAACGGTAAAATTTCGAACATCAAAATTCTACGTCAGCCCGAAGGTGATCTCGGAAAAGTATTGGGTAAGGAAGCCATTCGTGTGGTGAAAAACCTGAAAGATTTCACTCCAGGAACTTTAAACGGAGAACCGAAAAGAGTTGTTATGACCTTGCCTATTGTTTTTAAGTTGAGTTAATTTCTATGAGTAATAATTTAATCCTTTGCCCAAACGAAGAATGGGTGTTGAACGACTTAGCAGCTGTTAGAACTGGTGAGGCGTACGTTTCACTTTCCGATGTGGCGAAGGAAAAAATTCAAGCGTGTAGAACTTTTCTAGACTCATATTTAGAAACGAGTGAAAATCCGGTATACGGAATCAATACAGGTTTCGGTGCGCTTTGCAACACCGAAATTTCGAAGGAAGATTTGAATCTTCTTCAAAACAATTTACTTCGTTCACACGCATGTGGAATGGGCGATCAAGTGCCTGAAGAAATTGTTCGTTTAATGTTGGTGCTAAAAGCAAAGAGTCTTTCGCACGGACATAGCGGAGTTCAATTGTCAACCGTTGAATTGTTGTTGGAATTCTATCATCGAAATATTTTACCAATCGTTTTTACGCAAGGTTCATTAGGCGCAAGCGGAGATCTTTGTCCGTTGTCTCACTTATGTCTCCCGTTAATTGGCGAAGGAAAGGTGATGTATAACGGTTATGAGCGCAATGCGTCAGACGTCTTAAAGGAAGAAAACTTAAAGCCAATTACACTTCAATCGAAAGAAGGTTTAGCGCTCATCAATGGCACGCAGTTTATGTTGGCCTATTCAGTAGAGAATTTAATTCGCGCTGAACATTTGTTCGACAAAGCCATAACCATTGCAGCCATGTCTGTAGATGCGTTCGATGCAAGACCTGAACCGTTCATAGATTTAACCCATCGTGTTCGAAATCAAGAAGGACAGCAAATTGTAGCTATCTCCATGCAAGATGCATTGAAGGGAAGTGAAATTCAAGTTCAGAAAAAAGTACACGTTCAAGATCCGTATTCATTCCGTTGCATTCCGCAAGTGTTGGGTGCTTCGCATGATGCGATCTCTTATGTGCTTTCCATTATAGAAAGAGAAATCAATGCGGTAACAGACAATCCAATTATTTTTCCGGAAGAAAATCAGATTATTTCTGGTGGAAATTTCCACGGACAACCCTTGGCGTTGAGCATGGATTTTTTGGCCATCGCTTTGGCGGAAGTAGCGAGTATTTCGGAAAGAAGAACATACAAACTTATTTCAGGACAAAGAGGTTTACCTGTATTCTTAGTGAAGGATGCAGGACTGAACAGCGGCTTCATGATTCCTCAATACGCCGCCGCGTCTATCGTGAGTCAGAACAAACAATTGTGTACGCCTTCAAGTGTAGATACCATTGATAGCAGCAACGGTCAAGAAGATCACGTGAGCATGGGCGCGAACGGCGCAACAAAGTGTTTTCAAGTCGTGAAAAATTTACAGTCAGTTCTAGCCATTGAGTGGTTGAACGCTGCTCAGGGATTGGACTTCAGACGTCCACTTAAATCTTCGAAAGTAGTGGAAGACATGCACGATCAATTAAGAGCGGTTGTTTCTCACTACGTTCAAGATCGTTTTCAGCATGCAGACATGCAGAAGGCTTTCGAGTTGTTGGAACTGAATTAGTGTTTCACTAAAAACAAGCGATTCACTCGGGAATTGCCCTGTGTTAATTGAAGGATATAACTTCCCGCACTCCATTCAGAAACATTTATTTGTTGCATTCTTTGTGGATTGCTCATGGTAAAAATGCGCTCTCCTGTTGAATTCAAAATATCTAAACGTTCGAAAGTTTGAGTCGTTGAAACATTAAGAGTTTCATTTGCCGGTTGAGGAAATAACTCAAATTGGAAATCATAATCTTCAACCGAAGTAAGTGTTGTGAAATTTTCAGTCTGAATGGCGCAACCGTTCACATCTGTAATAATGCAATAGCTAGTGGTGAGTTCAGGAATGCCTGTGTCTTCATTCGTGTCTCCATGAAGCCAATTCCATTGATAGGGTGGTGTTCCACCGGTAGTAGTCATCTGAACTTCACCAACACCGAGTCCGCCTTCAACAAAGAGTTCAACGGAATAGTCTAACGAATCAGGCTCTTCAATAGTGATTGTTTCAGAGAATTCACATCCGTTAAAATCAGTTATTGTTGAAGTGTAATTTCCAGCAAGTAAATAGATTGCGCTGCTTTCAGTCAAAAATAAATCATGGCTCCAAGTGTAGGTGTATGGAGCTGTTCCACCTTGGGGATTGTTAAATATCCATCCGTCTAAATTTCCTGCGCAAGAAACGTTTTGAATATCCGGCGCATTGGTAATTGCTGTAGGTTCGAAGATTGTATCTGTCACTAGGAATGAACATCCATTCGAGTCATAAACGTCAGCGGTGTATATGCCTGCGCAGATGTTGGAGAGATTATTACCTCCAACAGAACCATCACTCCAATATATAATGTAAGGCCCCGTGCCTGAAATTATATTAAGATTTATACTTCCGTCACAAAGTCCGAAACAAGAAACATCTGTCGAAGTAGATTCGATGGTAAGCGGCGTGAATGTGTTTAATACTGCAGGAAGGGTTGCTGAATTTCCTGCGAAATCTGTGACTAATGCAGAGTAGGAGCCTGGTCCACCTTGAATGCTTGTTCCGGTTGATCCGTCTTGCCAAACAACGGTGTACGGAGCTTGTCCACCTGAAATAGTCAATGTAATAGTTCCAATACCGTTGTTCGTGCAGGCAGGTTGAACAATATCGTTGCTCACTTGCACCGCGGGATACAAGGTTAACGAAGTATTTGCGGTCGCATCGCCCGCCGTTGAACCAGTTCCGTTTACAACGTTTCCACTCGCGAAAAATGTTACAGGCTCATTTAAATTGGCCGGAGCAGTCCAATTGAATTGGAATAAATTGTTTGAAGTCACGCCGTTGTGCTCAAGGTATGTCCTTCCAGTAAAGGCGTTTTGAACGGTAATTGTTTTTTGATTAACGTTTGAAGCAAGGCTACTATAGCCACTAATGGGCGAGTTTTCTGCGTCGGTTAAAGCAGTGAATTGAAATCCATAACCAAAAGGATTTCCCATTGAATTGCTAACCGTTACTTTCACGGTATAGGTGTTCCCTGAAACGAATTGAGTTGTTGGAACGGTGCTGCCAGTTGGAAAAACTTGAATAGCAACCGAGGCATTGTAATTTCCTCCGCTGTGGCATTGTCCGCATGTATTCTCTCCGGGAGCTCCTGTGTTTCCTGAATTTGCGACTGTTGCTCTGCCATTACTGTTCGAAGCGAAAATGAAATAACCTATTGCACAAACAAATAGAATTTGGATCCAACGTAAACGGTTCATGGGAATTTTTTTGTTAAGATAAGGAAAATTGTAATGAATAATTACTTCCCGCTCCCTTTTAACACAATCACAACGGTATAAAAGAGAATCTTAATATCCATGGCTAAAGACATGTTTTCGAGGTACAATAAATCGTAACGAAGACGCTGAACCATTTCCTCAACGTTTTCTGCGTAGCCGTATTTCACTTGTCCCCACGAGGTAATACCCGGACGAATGCGGTGAAGCTTTTGGTAGTGCGGATTTATTTTCGAAATCTGATCAATATAAAACTGACGTTCTGGTCTCGGACCAACAAGTGCCATATCTCCAGCTAGTACATTCCAAAATTGAGGTAATTCATCGAAGCGGGTTTTCCGAAGGAATTTGCCAAATTTTGTAATGCGAGAATCATGCGTTGAACTCAATTGCGGACCTAATTTTTCCGCATCGGTGCACATGCTTCGGAATTTAATAATCTGAAACGGCACTCCATTTCTTCCAATTCTTTCTTGAAAAAAGAAGATGGATCCGCGTGAGGTAGATTTCACTAAGGCAGAGATAATAAGCAGAAGAGGTGATAAAATAACGAGAGCGATAGCACTAAAAACAATGTCTAAAATTCGTTTAATGCTGAATTGCCAACTTGGCATAAGCAAGGTGTTCAAACGAATAAGAGGCACACCAAAAATGCTCGTCATCTTTACGTTTCCGGACAATATATCGAAGGTGTCTGGAATTATATTGATTCGAACGTTGTAGTTTTCAAGCAGTGCTAGAATATTTTCTAGCTCTTTGTGATCGCCGCTTTCAATGGATAAAATAACTTCTTCAATGTGATGTTCTTCGATAATAGCAGGTAAGCTTGGATATTTTCCGAAAAGGGGCAAGCTCGCAGAAAGTTGCTCGTCGGCACCATTAATTTTCAGATATCCTTTAAATTGAAATCCAGGAGATTTCTTCAATGCACTTATTTCATCATACAATTGCATCGCGCGGGTATTTCCACCGACAATAACCGTTGGGAACCCCCATTGTCTTGATTGAATTTTTTTAACGGTGCGTGAGGTTATTATTACTCTCAGAAGAAGAGTTAGTCCTAAGTGGGCAAGCAAAAGAAATCCAAAGGTTGTGTAATAATAATTGTAATTGGGAAGCTCGTCGTCTAACAAAAACAAAAAGAAGATGACAGTGTTGCCAATTAATGAGGTGGCTAGAATTTGACCAATTTCGCGCAGACGGTGTCTGCGCAATACGTCGGAATACATACCCCACATGGCGTAGAAGCAAATCCAGCCGAGGGGAATGAATATTAGCGCAGCGAAAAAATTGGTGTCGGTATGAAATCCTAAATCATAACCGTATTTGATTGCTTCGAATTTTTTCCGGAGAAAGTAAAGACTTGTCCACGCTGAAGCTGCTGCGATCCAATCTGCAGCGACGTATGAATATATGATTCCTTTGTTCTTCAAATTCTATTCACCTTGCACTTACCAAGTGACCCACTTCAAATTATCTAGAAAAATGTTCACAGGTGTGGTTGCGTTTGCGGGAATGGATTCAATGTATAATTCGTGAAATTGAGCCGTCGGATTTTGTTGAAGAACATATCCGAAGTCAATGTATATTTTTTTCCATACGGGAGAAAGACCATCTCCGCTTGAGGTAGGGTTAATGATTAGCGCTACATTTTTAGATTGAATTCCTCCTGTGGTTGTGATGTAGCCTACCGAAAAAATATTATTGCTGCTGTAATTCAATTCAAGAAAAACATTTTCACCGCTCGTATAGTTGAGGTTCTCGTCGTCTTTATAATACAAACGACTCAAGCCTGCATCAATATGTCCCCAACCACTTCGATTCCCTTCAAAAACTTGATCAGCCTGATTTGTGACAGAAAACGATCCGTTGTTAGAACCGGTTTGAACCAAGAAGTTCCCGCTTTCAAAACCCTTTTCAGAAATAACGGCGAGATTGTAATAGCTGAAATGAGGGATGAGCGTGTCGATTTGAAAAGCGGAGATAGATAGTGTTGTATCAAAGGGAGCGTAAAACGGATAGCGGATTCGAGTGTTTGAGATGCCGTTGTTCTTAATACCAGCGAAAATCCGAATGTTAGATGTTCCTAAATCCAATATGGGGATTTTTGCGGGCAAATCGAAAACGCCCAAACTTTGGTCGTCTGCATAAACCCAAACTTCAGTAATGGCTTCACTAGAAGTGCCTTGATTTAAATTTGCTTGAAAGGTGAATGCAGGAATATACAGATACGCAGGTTCCTTTTCTTTCGGATTAATAATGTCACATCCTTGAAGAATAAGAATTGAAGCGGATATAAAAAAAACAAATGGTTTCAATAGTTCAGTTTTGGGTCGCGAATATACATTCGCATCAAAAGGTTCCCGAGGGAAACGCAATAAAAATGAGATTATTGCGAATGAAGAAAATCAGTTTTCTATTTACTCTTGAGACGTGAAAACGCTGAGTTTGATTTTTTCAGCAATCATTTCGGCCACCGCTAGTGCTTTG
>CANKYR010000080.1 GCA_947488195.1 Flavobacteriales bacterium | reverse complement strand
GTGGTTCGCATTTTAGAAACACTGGTTCAATTCGGAGCCAATGAAAACATTCTTACTGAAAGTCATCCGCATGTCGGAACCAATAAACTTCCTCAAATTATTGCCAACATGCGTGAAAGCATTTTGGCCAATGGCGGAGAAATTCATTTTGAAGAAAGGGTCGTTGATTTTAATTTGGATAGCGATTCCATTCACGAAGTAATAACAGCCAAGGGAAATTCCTTTCAAGCCGATAGTATTTTGCTCGCGACCGGACACAGTGCGCGCGACATCTTCGAATTACTTCACGCGAAAAACATTGCACTTGAAGCAAAGCCATTCGCCATAGGTGTTCGAATTGAACACGACCAACGAACAATTGATAAACTTCAATATAAATGCGACGACCGTGGAGAATATCTTCCGCCTGCTAGTTACTCCATTGTTACGCAAATAAATGATCGCGGAGTGTATTCGTTTTGCATGTGCCCTGGCGGAATTGTAGCACCCTGTGCAACTTCGCAGGAAGAAATTGTAACCAACGGATGGTCGCCAAGCAAGCGTAACAATCCCTGGGCTAACTCAGGCATTGTGGTTGAAGTGAAATTGAGCGACCTCGAAAATTTAAATTATAGCGGGCCTCTTGCTGGAATGCATCTTCAACAAGCCATTGAAAAGAAAGCCTATGAGTTGGGAGGTTCCAATCAATTCGCTCCCGCGCAACGCGCAACCGATTTCATTTACAATAAAAAAAGCACAACACTTCCAGACACTTCATACAGTCCGGGAATAACATCAACAAACCTTAGAGATTTATTCCCGAAGTTTATTTCGGAGTGTTTAATCGGAGCGCTTCAACATTTCAACACCAAGATGCCGAATTTCGCGGGACCCAATGCGTTGTTATTAGCTCCCGAAACACGCACATCATCTCCAGTGAGAATTCCTCGCGACAAAGAACTATTGAATCATCCTGAAATAAAAAATCTTTTTCCTTCCGGAGAAGGCGCTGGCTATGCTGGCGGAATTGTTTCTGCAGCAATAGACGGAGAACGCTGCGCAGATGCTATTTCAGCCTTTATCTCGAAAGCGAAGCGTGAATCAATGTAGATAATTCCTCGCCAATGAGCGATCCAATTGCTACCCCTATCCCACCCAATCGCGCCCCTACAAAAACATTCTCTTGAGCTTCTGTTACGACAGGACGTTCATCTTGCCCAACACCTAAAATACCACTCCATGCTAAATCAATTTCTATTACTGAAGTCGTATGTATTTTCTGTTGAACGAAATCCAATAAGCTTGCGATTACTTCGTCGGTGTTGCCTTGGACGTTAGTAGATTCTGTATTGGGGAACATATGACGCATGCCACCCATTAAAATTCTCCCATCTATGTTCCGAAAATAGTTGTATCCTTCTTGATGATGAAATGTTCCGTTTAATTTTAAATCGGGAATAGGCATTGTAACGATAACTTGATTTCGCTTGGTTTTCATTTCTAATTCTTCAAACAAATGAGCGTGAAAAGAACTTATACAAAAGGCCAATCGTCTTGACTTCCAGATTCCCACTGATGTCTCAACCTGCATTTTGTTTCCGTTCGCCTGAAATCCATTCACTTCCACACCATTGAAAACTTTAACACCTGTTTTCAAAGCACGGTCAACCATAGCCCGAAGCATGGCTCCCGTATTCAATCCGCCTTCATATTTATTCGAAATGACACCAACTAAATTCAATATTCCTTGAAATTCTGATTGGATTGAAATCGTATATGGACGCAAACCAATTTTTAAATGAAAGGCATCATTAAATTTTTCTACGAGTTTGCAACACTGAATAAAACTTTCTTTATCCTCTTCAAAAAACAATTCATGACCGCCGTTCCAATCTAGCTTTAAAACATCTTCAGAATAATTTTTTACCAATTTTTCAATTCCTCGAAATCGTCTAACTCCAAGGCTCACTACTTCATCAAACGACATATCCTTCATGTCGTCCACAAATTCAGAAATGCTTCCAAAGCAAGCAAATCCAGCGTTCTTTGAACTGGCTCCATCGCTCAACCAACTTCGTTCTAAAACCGCAATTTCCAAATCGACATTTTTATTCTTCAATTCAATTGCTGTTGAAAGTCCTGCTATTCCACCGCCTACAACAATCACATCAAAAGTTTCTAAAAACGACTGTCTTTCCCAATAACTCATATTCATAAAACAAATCTGCAAAAAAAATCGTGGGTCACACAATAAAAAATAATTTACTGAAAGGCAATTATTAAAAAAGAAATCTCGTTTCGAATTAAGAACCTCAAAAACTCCATCGCTATGAAAAAATTAATTGCTGTTTTATTTTGCGCTGGTTACTTCCTCACCGCTCAAGCAAATTCAACCATTGTCATTGAATTTGAAAAAGACTCTGAGAAATTCAACGAAGCTACCCGCCGGGCGCTATCTGTTTACGCCGAAGAACTTTATTTAGCCAAAGGCATTAAAGTCACATTGCAAGAACCAAGTAGGAATGCAGATGCAAAAAAACAGGCGTTGTTTTACAAGAGAGAGAAAGAACTCAGAGAGTACTTCAAGGAAGAACATTTGAACTTCGACCGCATCTCATTTAATTATGAGCAGGAAGGGAAAAAGAAAGCTCCTGTAATTTCAGTTGAAATTGTTCCACACGCTGTAGTTGCCGAAATTATACGTCCAGATAGCACTTTCACCAACAAAAACGATATTTCAATTACCTGCGGATACAACGACCTTGAATTAGCCAGTGAACTGTCTATTCAAAAACTCTCATCCCAAGAAGAGCTATACAATTCCAACGTGTCATCTTTCTTCGAAAATAAAATCATAATCATACGTGAATTATTGAAAATTGATTTCCCAGAAGGAAAAATGCCTCAAAGGCCTGTTACAGCTTCGCTTGTGCAGCAGTCTGAATTTGCAAAAAAACAATTTATGTTTTTACAATGGAATAACATGAATAAAGAATGGACGAAAGTCGGCAGCGCTAAAAAACCTACGAAAGGAACTAGCGGATATTGCTACACTGCAGTGCTTGAAGAATCGGGGATCTATGCACTTGTCGAAAACAAGTCTGCTAGTGTGACGCCCGTATTAGCGGTCGCTCCAAAGAATGTTGCACTTACGTATGTTGAAATCATTTCTAGCGAGCCTTTTATTCGCATTGAAGGTGACATCTCAGACAACCAGCGCGAAGCTGCATTCAAAGCTCCTAGAGACATTGAAAACTACATCATTCGTTCTGTTTGTAGAGATACCAATGGAAAAGAATGGATTGAAGAAACAAAGGTTTCAAAAAAGAATATCCTCAGTTTTTTCAAAAGCAGAAAGAAAGTTAACGCCTACTTCAAAAACAAATAAATGCCATGAAAACGATCACCACCACCCTATTTCTGTTTGGCTTTTTGCTTGCCGCAAAGGCCACAGATACGCCCGATGTTCGCTACTTAAAGTTTGAAGAATTGTCGGCCAATTTCAACACGTTGAACTCTAAAGGTCAGATACTACAATGCCATTCTGCATTCGATGTCTTTCTACCTGAAGGGAAGTTTGCAGAGGAAGGAATTGACATTCTGGTTCCCGAAGCGACGAATGTTCGCGGAGAAAAACTTCTATTCTTGAAATGGAGTTACACCGAAAAAAAATGGAATTCCATCAAAGGAAAAAAAGTTGGAAGTAAGACCATTAATAAAAAGAAGTACCACTTGGTGCATGTAAATGAAACCGGAGTCTACGGACTGTTCAATGACGACCGAGCGAAGGGAGAAATAAAGTTTATTCTTTCTCCTTCACTTCGCTTTTCTCGAATTGAGTTCTCTCAAGAAAATGTTCAAGTGAATTTCGAGAAGCAGCTCTATAACAAACCGCATTCAACTGAAATACCCTTCGGATCTATCTCCATACTCTCTCAGGTTTCAATGGATGTTTATTCCAAACGAGAAAACAAAACCATTACGTACAACTATCGTTTGGGAGAAATTCCAAGTATTCGCAGAAAAACGTATAAAAACGACCACACTGTAGTCTTCATTACAAAAAAAGATTTAGCTAGAATCAGTCGATCATCAACCCCTCAAACCCCAGCACCATGAAAAACACAATTTTAATCATCGGCCTTTTGTTTCTTGGACTTCAAACAACGGCACAAAAAGAAATCCAACTTTGCAATTTCGAGAAAGCAAAAAAAGAGAAAAAGATCTCTTTCAGCGGAATCGTTAATCACATTCGCAACCACGGTTATTTTCAACTTACAGTAAAAAACACCACCAAGGATTCAATGGCTTTGCATGTGGAAACGGGAAGAGTATTCTACACGGCAAGCAACGACTATCAGCCTTTCGTTGTGTTGCGATCTAGAGAAATATTCCTTGCACCAGGAGAAGAGAAAAGCACTCTTCTGAACACGGCTTGCGGCAATGCTTCTGCCATGTCCACTTCTGACGGCTTCCACGACCTTGGGAAAACAGAAATGGCTAATCCTGACCTTGTTGCTGCACTCGAGGAAGTTGAAGCGAAAAGACTCGGGAACTGCGCTGGTATTCAATCATTGGTTTGGGCATTCACCAACGACCACAGTGTTGCATCAATTGTCACTTATGACGGTGGGAAAATGAAAGCAAATGAACTTCAAATTATTGCAGCTAAACACAAGCGTGTGCCCATTCCAAGGTATCAGGTAGATTATGAAGAGGCACAAGATGACAGCGGACTTGCATTCTCGGGGAAACCAAACCGTGTTGAGAGTAACCTTCAATTTATACTGGAGAATCAGGAAGACGTTCGTGTTGTTCTTCGCGATGAGCAGGGTGAAATTGTGAAATTCGTGGAACTCATTCACGGGCAAAAAGCCGGACAATTGAATCTTCCTGTTGATCTTGATGTAAGCGGATTTAGTCGCGGAAACTATTCCCTTGCCGCCGAGAACAGCGCGGGAAAGGCTTTAAGCCAAATGACCATTCAGATCTAACTCCCTTCGGGGAGTTATTTTTCTTTCAATTTATTGCTTTTCGGATTATCTTTACTTGTGATTTAGGAATCTTATTTAATCAACTATGAATGCTATGCGCATACTTATACTCTGGGCGTCCTTCCTTGGTCTTATTGTATCGAGCTATTCTGCATTAGGACAAAATGAAGAGATTCGAATTAAAAGCCAAGGGGCAATTATTGACAAAGACTCGGATAAGAAATTAGACGGGGTTCAAATTATTGTATTTAAAAATGGCGCTCAAGAAAGAGTCTTTGAGGCCGGCACATCAGGTAAATTCGATTTCACCTTGCCTCTAGGGTATTCATACGATTTAAAATTCTCTCGTGCTGATTATGTTACCAAAATAATTCGAGTAGACACCCGAAATATTCCTGCGGAAGACCGCGCTGGCGGATTCTTAATGGAATTTGAATCATCTCTTTTCAAATATGTCGACGGTTTCAATACGGACATTTTAAAAGAGCCGATGGGGAAAGCCGCATTCAACTCTCAAACGAATTATGTGACATTCGATTTCGACTATACGGCCGAAATGAATAAGAAGATTGATGCTGAATTCAAACGATTGGCTGACTTAGCGAAGAACGGTGATAAGGTCAGAAAGGATTACGAAAAGCTAATGTTGGAAGGAGATGATCGCATGGCTGGAACGAAGTTCGAAGAGGCCATGGCCAAGTACAAAGCTGCGTTGGGATTATTTCCTTCAGACAAACCTGCCAAAGACAAATACGATGAGGCGGAACGCAAATTTCGCGAGCAACAGGCGAACAAAAACAATGAAGCGCGTTACGCCCAATTAATTAAAGACGGTGACAGCCAATTTCAAAACCAAGCATGGGAAGCAGCACAATCGAACTTCACAGAAGCCCTGTCGATAAAATCAAACGAGCCATACCCGAAAGCGCAACTAGAGGAAATCAAAAGGAAACTAGAAGCTGCTGAAAAAGAAAAACAATACCGCGCTCTTCTTGCACAAGCCGATTCTGAATTCAATCAGGAAAATTTTGCTGCGTGTATTACAACTTACAAAGAAGCGTTGAAAATAAAAAGTGATGATGTCTATCCTAAAAAGCAAATAGATCTCGCACAAGCCGCGCTAGATGCCATAGCCAATGACAAAAACAAGCAAGAAGAAATTGAAAGGCGCTACAAAGCCCTAATCACGTTAGCAGATGATTTTTATGCGAAAAAGCAATATCAAGAATCTATTGACAAGTACGAAAACGCTTCAGATGTTAAACCGGAAGAGAATTATCCCATCGTTCAAATAGACAAGGCTAAGAAAGCATTAGAAGCATCAAACAGCGTTGTGCGCAATACAACTCCCACTGAAGACCCTCTATTAAAAGAATACAAACGACTCATTGCAGAAGGAGATAAACTTTTTGAAGAAAGCACGCTCACCGATGAGCAAAAAATGACTGCGGCCAAAACAAAATATGTTGCTGCGCTGAACATTAAATTTGGAGAACGCTACCCAACTAAACAAATTGAAACTATAGATGCGGCTATTCTTGAACTGCATAGCACAGAAAGCCAAGCCGGCATTGATTGGAAAGAAAAGCGAATAAAGCAGGAACAGGAATTCGAAGAAATTCGTCGCCAAAAAGAAAAAGAGGCTGAAGAAAATCGACTTGACCGTATTCGAGAAAACGAAGAAGCGGAGGCCTCTCGATTGGAAGACGAAAACAGAAAAAGAGATCGTGCTAGAAATAGAAAGAGCGATTTAGATGCTGACGCGGAAAAAGCAGTTGATGATTTTTACCGAGACGCTCAAAAAAAGGCTGAAAAAAGAAAAATGTTAGACATTTTTCAAGACAAATCTCAAGATAGCACTATTCAAGCCGGTTTCCGATCAAAGCACCGAGGAAAAATAGAAGAAGCCGAAGCTGAAATTGACATCAAGCAAAATCAGTTGACAGAAATCACACGTAAGTCTGAGCCTTATTTAACGGCTAATGAAACAGCGATTGATTCAGCTAAAAATGATGTCGAAACGCGGAAAGAAAATTATACGCGTCGCCAAAGAAGAGATATTGAAAAAGCTTCTGAATTCAAAGATGAGGACATAAATCAAATTACCGAATTTTCAAAAAACGACAGAGAGCGCAAAAAGAATGAACGAGAAATTCATTCTACACATCAAGAGCGGAACAGTCAAACGTCTGAATACACTGAACGTTCAAAACGAGGTCGTAATAAAAACAGTAATCGTATTGAAGAAGAAAAAGACGTGAATGCTGAATTAGTCGTTAAAGGAAACGAAGACCTAACTGCTGAAATAGCAAACCTTAAAGGAGAGAAAGAACACTTCGCTGAGGTAGATGCCAGCACAAAAACAGCGGGGCAATCGGGAATCATTACCCACGGTAAAGAGATTGAAAAAAGCAAAACACTCCAAGAGGAAATAAATGACGACAGTCCAAACTTATTGGAGAAACAACGCATGGAGGTAAATGCCAATGCGCATGTTCTTGAAACAAAAATTTTAGACGATAAAGAAAAAGCGGAGAAGACTAAAAACGATTCTTCGAAAGTCCGTCCGGAATACCCAAGTGGTCCCAAGGATCCTTCTTTGCTAAATCCAAAACCAGGTACTGAATCACTTGCCGAAGGAGTAACCGAAAAATCCTACGAAACAAGTCGTCCGAGCCAAAAGGTAATTGAAAGAACGGTGAAGATTGGGGCAAAGGTCGATGTCTACCAAAAAGTAATTTCAAAAACAGGAACGTACTTCTTCAAGAATGATATAAGTATAACTGAGGACCAATGGACATTAGAAACCACCGTTCGTAAATAATGCGCATTCTCATTCTCAACGGACCAAATTTGAATTTGCTCGGAACACGCGAGCCTTCTATTTATGGTGCAGAAAACTTAGAATCATTGTTTCGAATTCTAACTGAAAAATTTCCCGACACCACTTTTTCACATCTTCAATCCAACCACGAAGGTGTGCTGATAGATGCTATTCAAGATTCTGCAAAGTATGATGCCATTGTATTCAACGCGGGCGGATATACACACACCAGTGTAGCCATTGCTGACGCACTAGCTGCAGTGAAACCTCGCGTTATCGAAGTGCATTTGAGTAATATTTTAGCAAGAGAAAAGGAGCGACACACATCGCTCCTTGCACAACATTGCTTGGGGACAATCTCTGGATTCGGGTTCGATTCATATGTGTTAGCTGTTGAACAGCTTACACGCTAAGTCTACCCTCCTACTTCCGCCAATTTTACTTTGAGTCCATCGAAGTTCGCTGCGATGTGCAACTGACATCCAAGTCTGCTATTTCCTTTTACGAAAAAAGCTTGATCTAACATCGCTTCTTCATCGTCGTTTCTTTCACCTAAATCATGATCTGAAAGAATGTACATGTGGCAACTCGCACACATGGCCATTCCGCCGCATGTTCCCTCAACAGGTAGTTCATATGACTTGCAAAGCTCCATCATATTCATTCCCATATCCGTTGGCGCATCTAAAACGTGTTCCTTATCTTCTCTATCGACAACTGTTATTTGTACTGTATTCTCCATTCTTAAAATCCGTTTACTCCGTTTACCGTGGTGTACTTTAAAACCAAATTTTTATCTGGATAAATGCGTTTGAATGCGCTTTGAACCATCAATGTTGTCTCATGGAAACCGCATAGAATTAATTTCAATTTTCCAGGATACGTATTGATGTCTCCAATGGCGTAAAGTCCAGGCACATTTGTCTGATAATCGAATGTGTTTACTTCTATGCTGTTCTTGTCAATGTTCAATCCCCACTCTGACAAAGGACCTAGCTTCGGACTTAATCCGAATAGTGGCAACCAATGATCTGTATTTAAAACAGTTTTT
>CANKYR010000079.1 GCA_947488195.1 Flavobacteriales bacterium | reverse complement strand
GGCGAAGATATATCTTTTCTTGCTTTAAAGAGCAACTAAATCGTTCGATAAAGATATTATCTGTAGATAAGGGTGTTTTTAAGTTGCCACATCACGCTTTGTGGTAATAGGTTTTGGGTATATCGTTTTTAGATGCATTATTTTATACCATCGTCTAATCCGTTTTTCGTTTTCTCGGTAGCCCAAATCTTTGTTCAAATAATCTACTATTCGCTCTACTCCGTAATATGGATAAAGTAGAAAATATCGATAAATACTCTTCACTAATTGCTCATTTCGAGCGCTTTCACTTCTTGGTTTGTAATGCATATGAGTCCATGAAACATCCAAAATTTCACATTGTTTTGTAAGACTTAATCCTGGATGAGATGCAATAACAAGCTGTCTTCTCTTGATGCGCTCATTTGTCAAAGACCATCTTTAAAAAATCAATTTCAACCTTCTGTTGACCAATTACTTTGTAAAGACGTTCATTGTCAACATCTGTCTTACTCTTGGATTTGCCAGATTCAAACACAACGGATGCGTTTGTTAAAACATAACTTTTCCAAGTCGATATTTGATTGGAATGTACGTCGAATTTACTTGACAACTCTTGAATAGTCATCTGTTCTTTCAAAGCCTCAAGAACAGCTTTTGTCTTGAAGGCTGCACTAAATTTTCTTCTTGTTTTTTATATATTTCAACTGTTAAAATTACACTTTAATCAGTTGTCTTAATATTGGGGAGTATTATACTCGGAGCAACGCAACTGCTTACCGATACAAGCAAGCCGAATATCCAAACGTAGTTTTTCATTCTATGATTTCTTTTTTAATTCCTTTGCGCGATTCCAATATTCGTCCATTTCATTCAAGGTCATCTCCCCCATTTGCTTTCCCTCCTTCGCGCTTTCAGTTTCCAAATACTGAAAACGATATATGAATTTCTTGTTGGTCTTCTCTAATGCATCTTCCGGATGTATTCCCTTAAAACGCGCGTAGTTGATGAGTGAAAAAAGTAAGTCGCCGAATTCTTCTTCTTGGTCCTCTCTCGTTTTAGCTTCTTTGAATTCATTTAATTCTTCCAAAACCTTTTCCCAAACCTGATCCGAATTTTCCCAATCGAACCCCACTCCTTTCGCTTTGTCTTGAATGCGCTGCGCCTTCACCATGGCAGGCAACGAACGCGGCACACCTTCCAACACACTCTTCTTCCCTTCCTTCAATTTTAATTTTTCCCAATTGGAAAGAACTTCCGCTTCGTCTTTCACAACAGTATCTCCGTAGATATGCGGATGTCTTGAAATCAACTTTTCGCAAATTGAATTCAACACATCGGCAATATCGAATGCTTCAGTTTCGCTGGCAATGCGCGAATAAAAAACCAAGTGCAAAAACAAGTCGCCCAACTCTTTCTTCACCTCTTCCATGTTTCCATCGAGAATGGCATCGCCCAATTCATAGACTTCTTCAATGGATAAGTGACGAAGACTTTCAAGCGTCTGCTTCATGTCCCATGGGCACTTCTCGCGAAGCTCGTCCATGATGTTTAACAAGCGCTCGAACGCTTCCTTCTTCTGCTCTACTGTGTTCATTCGCCTTGGAGTGCTTCGATCATTAATGTTAAAATTTCTTGTGCCGCTGTGGCAATCTTAGTCCCTGGACCAAAGATGCCTACGCACCCGGCGTTATATAAAAACTCGAAGTCCTGCTCGGGTATTACTCCGCCGGCAATGACCCCAATATCTTCGCGTCCCATTTTTTTCAATTCGGAAATTAATTCGGGAATTAACGTCTTATGGCCCGCCGCTAAAGAAGAAACTCCGACCATGTGCACGTCGTTCTCTGCGGCTTGCTTTGCAACTTCTGCAGGCGTCTGGAACAACGGCCCCATGTCTACATCGAATCCGATATCTGCAAACGATGTGGCAATCACTTTCGCTCCGCGATCGTGCCCGTCTTGTCCCATTTTCGCAACCAAGATGCGCGGTCTTCTTCCGGCCAATTCAGCGAATTCATCGGAACGTCTGCGTGCTTCAATAAAGTCTTTGTCCATTGCTGATTCATTAGAGTAAACACCCGAAATACTTCTGATTTGTGCGGAATATCTTCCGTACACCACTTCGAGTGCGCTTGAAATTTCACCTAAGGTTGCGCGCAAGCGAGCAGCTTCAACCGATAAAGCCAAGAGATTTCCGCTTCCGCTCTGTGCTGCTTCAGTTAAGGCTTTCAGAGCATTTTGACAAGCTTCTTCGTTTCGCTCTGCTTTCGTTTTTACTAACCTTTCAATTTGTGAAATACGCACAGCATCGTTGTCGACTTGCAAAATATCCATGGTGCTTTCTTCTTCCAACTGAAAAATATTCACCCCAATAATCTTGTCTCTTCCGCTGTCTATACGCGCTTGTTTCCGTGCTGCCGCTTCTTCAATGCGCAACTTCGGAATACCCGCTTCGATGGCCTTGGTCATTCCGCCCATCTCTTCCACCTCTTCAATTAATTTCCAAGCGGCATCCATGATTTCCTGCGTACGCTTTTCAATGATCTCACTTCCTCCCCAAACGTCTACGACTTCGCACAATCCTGTTTCTTCTTGAATAATCAACTGCGTGTTTCGAGCAATGCGCGCACTATTGTCGGTTGGCAAAGCAATGGCCTCATCGAGCGCATTGGTGTGCAAACTCTGTGTTCCGCCCCATGCGGCACCGAGCGCTTCTATGCATGTGCGAGCTACGTTGTTGTATGGATCTTGACGCGTTAGGCTCCAACCACTGGTTTGACAGTGGGTTCTTAACGCCATTGATTTTTCATTTTTCGGGTTGAAGGACTTGATGAGTTGCGCCCACAACACGCGGGCTGCGCGCATCTTCGCGATTTCAGTTACGGTGTCCATGCCCACGGCCCAGAAGAACGACAAGCGCGGAGCGAAATCGTCGATGCTCATTCCAGCTTTCAAGCCTGCGCGAACGTATTCCAATCCGTCTGCCAAGGTATAAGCCAACTCAATTTCTTGCGTCGCACCTGCCTCTTGCATGTGATATCCGGAAATGGAAATCGGATTGAACTTCGGCATTTCCTTCGAACAGAATTCGAAGATGTCTGAAACAATACGCATACTTGGCGCAGGCGGATAGATGTACGTATTTCGAACCATGAACTCTTTCAGAATGTCGTTCTGAATGGTTCCGGTGAGTTGTTCTGGACGAACGCCTTGCTCTTCAGCAGCCACAATGTAGAACGAAAGAATGGGTAGAACCGCACCGTTCATGGTCATGCTCACCGACATTTCGTTCAACGGAATTTCATGAAATAAGACCTTCATGTCTTCCACTGAATCTATTGCTACGCCTGCCTTTCCAACGTCCCCCTTTACACGATCGTGATCGCTGTCGTACCCGCGATGGGTGGCCAAGTCGAAGGCAACAGACAATCCTTTTTGTCCCATGGCCAAGTTGCGTTTGTAGAACGCATTCGATTCTTCAGCGGTGCTGAATCCGGCATATTGACGAATTGTCCACGGACGAACGGTGTACATGCTCGCGTAGGGACCGCGTAAAAAAGGCGCTGCTCCTGCTCCCCACGTTGCAGGCCACACTTCTTCATTGAAGTTGAAGGGGACGTCTTTCCAATTCAATTTGCTCATGACTGGACGTATTTGTTTTCACCAACAACCACACGTTGTGCATGTTGAAGGGATCTTTCTTCTTTGTTGTTTTGAATAAAGTTGAACAATTTCTCTGACGTTTCGAAATTCTTCATAATCTCCAAAGCCTTGACTGACAGGTCTTCCGTAAGTTTTTCCAACGAAAAACTTCCTTTCGCTAAATCAGAATATTTATCGAAGTACGATTCTTCAATTAGTATATGTTGAATGTTTCTTGCCCAACGCAATTGCTCGCTCATATCAGTGCTATTGGCGTAATCCATTGGAAGGACTTCAATGCGATTGGCACCTCCAACACAAGCCGTAATGGCTTGAATAGTGGAACGAATTAAATTATTGTCTGTGTCTTTTTTCGCTTGAAAATATCCATCTGTTTGCACCTTCACAAAAGCGTGATTCGAGCAGGCGTGCTCGAAAGTTCCTGTCTTTATTACATGAGACCACACCGCGCGGAAGGCACGCAGCTTTGCGATTTCAACATACATTTCACTTCCAACTGAAAAATGAAAAAGTATTTGGGCGGAAGCTTCGTCTATTGTTAAATGTGTATTTTCTATGAATTCAATTCCAGCTAAAACAGCAAATGCAATTTGTTCTGAAGCCGTTGCATGAGAAGCAAAAACTTGATTTGAACGAATGTGTTTGGAATGAATGAACGCGAGAACGCCTGCGCGATCTTGTGCTTCGTAAGCTTGCTTAATGGCGTCTATCTGATCGTCGGCTTGCTCGGCATGCGCTTCCAATTCCCAATTGACGAAGCCGACGAAGATATCTTTCAACGCCACCTTCAACTCACTAGCGTTGAAAGAAGCGGGAATGGTTAAGCTGTTCGCTCCGCCGTTCAATGCCTCCAACGCCAGACCATTCCATTGAAGTGGATCGGTAGTCTTAAAGGATTGGTGCAACTGCCACGATGAAGCTGCGCGAAAAGTAGGCTCTTCAGTCGATTTCGCTTCTGTTGAATAAGGAAATAAAAAAATCCCTTCTCCCTTTTGGCGAACCAACGAGTCGATGGATTTTCCTTTTAATTCTTTCTCGGCTAGCGATTGCCAGTCATGAAGGGATTGATTTGAAAAAACTTCGTTCCGAATATTCATGCAACGAAGTTAATTCGAAAATACTTATCTGAGTAGAAGCACTGTGCCCATTAATTCTAAACCTTCGCTTCCCCCTATTGGTTTCGCACGAAGCTTCCATGCATAGGCATCGAACGGCACATAGTGCGTTCCATTTCCTTTTAATGTACCATTCCACCCTTTTGCAGAATCGTTGGTTTCAAAAACCAAAATCCCCCAGCGATCGTATATCGCGAAGTAGTAATCGGTCGGATCATAAGCGTTAAGAACTGGTATGAAAACTTCATTCAAATTATCGTTGTTCGGAGAGAACGTGTTCGGCACATAATACAAGAACGGCTCTTTCTCGAAGTTCGCGATAATGGTATCGGTTCCAGTGAATATCGCTGAGACCTGATCCGCTGTTAGATTCGGATTTATAGGAGTTCCAGCAACGGACTGCCATCCTGTGAACAACCAATACGCTTCCGGCAGAGCCGTGAAGTTCACGGGAATGTTGTCTTCGTTTTCAATGGTCAAGGATGTTGTTGTTGCATTTCCTGTGTCGAACAACACCGTTCCTGCTGTTGGAGGGTTCACCATAACAGTAAGCGGATGATGAGGGGTTACGTCGAAAACTGCAACCAATGTATCTTCTTCCGTGAAATTAAAATTCACAAACGAACTTGAAATCGATGGCGCAAGCACGTGGTTATTGATTTCCCAGTGGTTGAAAGCGGTCCATGAATCGATCGGTGAAGCCACGAAATTCATGAAGGTGTTTTCAGAGAAAACTTGAGTTGAAGGAAGCGGCGTCCAAGGATTTCCGTTCATCGTAATGGTGCCCGCACCTGCAGGTTGAACATCTACCGTCAATGGGAATTCATCGATAATCGTAAATACCGCTACCAACGTGTCACTCACCATTAAGTGCAAGATGACATCCGGAGTGAGTGTATTCGGACTCAAAGGATGGTTATTGATTTCCCAATGGTCGAATAAAGTTACGCCTGGTATTTCATTCGCGTTGAAGGTGTAGTCTATGTCTGCAAGAATTTCATTGCTCCAAGGATAAGCGGCGAGCACTGTTCCATCCATAGTTACTGTTCCTGCTCCTGCTGGCATAACATCTACTTGAAGAATTGCATGCGGAGTCTCGTCGAAAATTGCTACTACTGTATCGGCAGCGCAAGGATTCAAGTAAATAGAGGTAGTTGTTGTATTTGGTAGAAGTGCTGCGTTGGTAGACTCCCAATGGTTGAACGTAAACCAAGGATTCGCGGTAACGCTCACTGATGTTGAATCTCCTGCGTTTACAATGAATGTATTTGGATAAGTTACTTGCGCTGCTCCATTGAAAATAATATTTCCGGCACCTGCAGGAACAACATCACTTAAAATTGTTATCGGACCTGAAGCAGGTATTCCAAATACAGCTTGTAATGTTACATCTGACTGAACGATTAGCGTTGTGATTGGTGCTGTTGGGTCTGCAATAATTCCGGTCCCGCTAATAATTTCCCAACCTTGGAAGGAGCTGCATGGCCCGACAACTGTATCAATTATTGCTTCAATGTCTATCTCTAAATCTCCGAAATAAGTTCCTGAAAATGGCAATTCGTTTGGAGTGAAGTGCGTTTCTCCAACAATAATTTCTCCCACCCCGTCCATTTGAAAGGTTACATTGTAAGGAACAACATCGTAACAATCAACAATTCCACCTATGATTTCGTTGTTACAACGCGCTAGAATAAAATCGCGAAGGTCTTGAACGTTGTTGTTCCACGTATTTACATTACCTCCCCAACGTTGAATTTGACGAGGCATCTCTGGCTCAATTACCACAATCATACTGTCTAACACCTGAATCATTTTTTCGCAAGAGAAAATGGTGTTCGACAATTCGGCATAACGTTGAATGTAATCGGCGAAGAAATCGGGGTTATCGAATAACGCATTCAAAACTGGAATGTGCCCTTGCTCGCCAACATCTCCTTGTCCTTCTATCTGACATGGATCAGCGGTTGGCTGTGTGCTGTTAACACCTGTATAATTGTAACCGTGACCAAATGTGTTGTCATTATCCCAAAGGGCATATCTCCATCGTCTTCCATCACCAAGCGGATTTGTACCGCGCCACCAAGCTGTATTCCAATTTAACCAATCGGTACAAACGGCATAGCCATTCAGAATGAAATAATCTATGAGACTCATGGTGTTGAACTGTGAAACCACATAATCGTAGTTGGCCTGATTGGCCATACTGTTTGTTGTTGTGAAGTTCACAAAAGTGTTCCACTGTGTTTGCGGATCAAATACTGGAGCGGCAGCGTATTCTGTCCATGTTCCTCCCCAAGTTTTCAAGAAATCTACATTACCGGCAGGTTGATCAAAGTAATAGTCGGTATAATCGGCATCGTCTACTTTCTCACGAATTTCATAAACACCCCAATATTGTCCGTTAATGTATACAATACAATTTCTAGTTTTACGCTCATCGAGGTGAAGGTCTCCTATCAACGATAATTCACAAACATAAGCGTCGCGAATATGAGCACCACCATTTGAAAACGGATAGTTGTCGTTTGCTGCCGCTTTAAAAATTAAACGCTGATAGCTTTGTCGATCGCTTGTATGAAGCATAGGATGCTCTAATTCGTGATCATATCCTAAAGCATCACGTGTTACATAATCAAATCCTCTTTGACCGTATGCATTGGAATCATTTCCGTGTTCGTTGCTATCTCCAGAAGATTCTACTGTAAATGTTCCGTTTTGAAAAAACTCCAAATGAGTTAACTCATCTCCATTCCAAAATCCATCTAATGTTGTTCCTGAAATAGAAACCACTGGAATGGTGTGGTTATCGTTTCCAAAGAAATACGTATTGGTTTCTGTAAATGAGGGAAGAGTAGTCGCTGCAGGCGAGTATACAATTGCGCGAAGAACTGTAGTTGTATTGATGTTAATCGGCCCCGTGTATAACGTGCTGGTGTTAGAAGGTTGAGCTCCGTTTGTGGTGTAATAAATTGTTCCACCGACCTCAGTTGATGAGAGGGAAACAGTAATTGGTGCGGCGTAGTACCCTGCTTGAAGATCCATAGTAGGACGCATGGCATAACCTGTTGCAGTGGCTCCCGCGTTAGCAGCTCCCTGTGATGGATTGGTTTGAATAATCATACTACCTGTTCCGTTAGGCACACGTCCATATGATTGATTTCGTTGATTCGGACTGATTACATCAAAGTCATAACTTTCCAAAATCACTCCAGCTGGACTGGAGAAAACCAATTCCTCTCCGTTGGATTGAGAAACTTTGAAACTCGTATTGGTCTGGCCCAAAAATCCTGGGTCGTAAGCTCCTACACCACTTACTAATATGAGCTTATAACCGTTAGCCGGAACACTTACCGCAGCAGGAATCTGATATTTCTGCGGATTGAGTACATTATCACTAAGCCAATATCCTCCGATATTGATTGGTGAAGCTGTTGGATTGTAGAATTCTACCCAGTCTTCATACTCGCCAACTAACACATAGTCGGAATAGTTCGCAAAACAGAATTCGTTTATGACGACTTGAGAAGAGCTTGAAAAAGAAGCTGTCAAGGCCAAGAAAATGACAGCAAATCTTTTTAGTATGTTTAAAATCATTGGTTTCAGTATGGTTTCCTATGTTAAGACAATAATACGAAACAATAGGTTGCACCCGTGTCAATTTAGGAAAAAGAAAAGACTAACCTTGAAGTGTTAGCCTTTTTTATTTGGGTGTTTCAACAATGAAATTATATTTGTGAAAAATTAAAACATGGGACATTCAAACGACGATCACGGACACATTCCACACGAAGCAGAACAAAACGAAATTGGCGGACCAGTACTTTTCGCAATTACACTTTTTGCACTTGTGATTGCGGTTATCTTTTTCCTTATTCAGTGGTCATAAAACATTAACGTAGAATGGTCATTTCATTCAAGAGATGGCCAGCTCCAGCGTAGATGTCAATTACCCATAGCACGTATCTCGCGTCTGTCATTACGTTGCGGCAAATTTCAGAATTGAAATAGAGGTCACTCATAGTACTTTCCCACGTTCTGTCGAAGTTTATGCCTATCCATTCACCGTTACCATTTAAGGCCGGAGATCCTGAGTTTCCGCCTGTTGTGTGATTACTTCCAGTAAAACAAACAG
>CANKYR010000078.1 GCA_947488195.1 Flavobacteriales bacterium | reverse complement strand
TTCTTCAACACATTATTCAAACAATCGCAAACGCTTTGCTTCTCGAATGGAAGAGAAAGGGTTGGCTATTTTTACGAGTAACGATATTTATCCAACCAGCGCCGACGGCACTTTGCCTTTCAAGCAACACAGCGATATTTTTTATTTAACGGGTGTAGATCAAGAGGAAACGATGCTTATTCTTTTTCCAGATGCTACGAATCCTGCGCATAAAGAAGTGCTTTTTGTTCGCGAAACCAATGATCACATTGCTGTTTGGGAAGGAGCGAAATTGAATAAAGCACAAGCGAAAGATCGCACCGGTGTTACAACCATTTATTGGAATTCTGAATTCGAAAAAATACTTCATACAGTTATTGGTGAGGCCGCTTGTGTTTACTTAAATAGCAACGAACATTCTCGCGCTACCATTGCAGTAGAGACGCGTGAAATGCGCTTGTCTAAATGGTTCCGTGAAAAATATCCTCATCATACTATTGATAGATCGGCTCCAATCATGCATGCGCTGCGCGCTGTGAAGGACGAAGAAGAAATTGCTCAAATTCAAAAGGCTGTCGACATCACTCACAACGGTTTGTTGCGTGTGATGAAAATGATACGTCCAGGCGTTTTGGAATATGTGATTGAAGCAGAATTCGCTCACGAATTTTTGAGCAGTGGCTCTCGCGGATTTGGTTACACACCAATTATTGCGTCGGGTGAGAGTGCTTGTGTTTTGCATTACATAGACAACGACAAGCCATGTAAGGAAGGCGATGTTATTCTTCTTGATGTGGGTGCTGAATATGGAAATTACTCTGCAGACATGACGCGTTGTTTGCCTGTGAGTGGAAAATTCACAGAGCGTCAGAAGGATGTCTACAACGCTGTTCTTTCAGTAATGAAACAAGCCACGGCTTATTTGAAGCCAGGTGTGATAATGTCTGAATACCACGTGGCAGTAGGCGAGATGATGACTGCCGAATTATTGAAATTGAATTTGATTTCGGAAGAAGACGTGAAGAATCAAAATCCATCATGGCCTGCATACAAGAAATATTTCATGCACGGAACTTCTCACTTCTTAGGATTAGACGTTCACGATGTTGGAAATTGGAACAAGTCTATTGAAGTTGGAAACGTCTTCACCGTTGAGCCGGGCATTTATATTCCAGAAGAAAATTTAGGTATTCGTTTAGAAAATAACATTGTGATTACAGAAAACGGAAGTCGCGATTTATTTGCGAATTTCCCGTTGGAAGTGGAAGAGATTGAGGCGTTGTGCGCTAAATAATTAGAGCACAACTTCTTTCAATATTCCCGTTTTCGTGTAGGCAAGATATCCTCTAACAGTCTTATCCGTTGCGGCTTGTAGCGCAGACATGTAGTTTTTCACTTGTTGAAAATGCTTGTCCATTTCTGCGCCTGTCTTGAAGTCATACACTTCAACATAGTCCTTCCCCAAATGAATTCGATCTGGACGAGCTACTTCGCGTACGTTCACCTGAATGTCATGCTCGGTGAGAACTTCATCTGCTGTATTAAATATTTGCTGAAAGGAATCGTGGCTCAAGGTTACTTTCACTTGATTGGAGAGCACTTCTTTTTCTTTTTGTTGAAGCTCTGTGTGTTCGAAGAGATAATTCGATAAAGATTCTTCCCAAGTGCTCAGGTGATTCAGGGTTGAAAGACAAGCGTGTAGGTGGTTTCCCATGACAAGCGCTTCTTTTCCTTCCATGTCTTTGCGTTTCGTTTCACGCATGCGGAAGTCGGGCTGCACGGCGTTGAGGCGCGTGCCATCGAGAAGTGCAATTGCTTTTTCTTCTGCCTTTTCCTCTTTCACGTGTTTCACTTTTTCTCCAAATTGAAATTTATTCAAACCAGCATGATGGGTATTGAAATAGTCGTAGAGATAAGTGTTTAATGCGCTATTTGTTGAAGAAGGTTTGCTTTCGGTAAGGAAATACAAACGGTCTTCCGGACGAGTGAGTGCCACATAGAGCAGGTTCATATCGTCGAGCAGAATCTTGTTGTTCTCGGTTCGGATTTCTTGAGGGTCATCTTCCTTGGGGGCCTTGCTAGGCGTGAAGTTGATGAGTCCTTTGGTATAGCCAGGATGAACATCTGGCGCCTGCACCCACAGCGTTTGATTGGGATGCTTCGTGTCGAATTTCGGGAAGATCACAACAGGGAATTGCAACCCTTTGCTTTTGTGAATGGTTAATATGCGAACAGCATTTTGCTTCGATCCACTTTGAATGTATAGCTTTCCGCGGTTGTCGTTCCACCAATCGGTCATCTCTGAAAATCCCATTCCATTTCTATGTGAAAGTTGAAGCAATTGATTTTCGAAGAATTCCAAATACACATCGAAGGGCAATTGGAAGTATCGAATCAATTCTTGAATACACTCGAACGGGTGCGCATTGTCTTTTACAATGTTTCGAAGCCCAGGATAATGCTCGTCTAAAAACTCGTTCACTTTAAAGCGAAGCTTTCCTCTTTCCAACTGCTCTATATACGTTGAAATAATTTCGCTGTAATTGAATTTATCTGGAAACACATCGCAGATTCTTCGGATCAAATTGAAGCGATAAAAATTCTCTGTTTCTTTTCCGAAGTAGTTGATACACGCCATAAGTAGCTGTACTTCGTTGGAATTTTGAACCAAAAAACTGTCCTCCGTTGTCAACGGAATTTTTTCGGTTTGTTGAAGAATGAATTCTGAAATTTTTGTCGATTCTGATTTGCCTTTCCGTGTAAGAATGGCAATATCTCCCCACTCATATCCATCTTCTCTGCATTCACGAATCGCATCAACAATTCCATTCAACATATGCAAATCGCTTGAATCTTTTCGATCAACTACCGTAGTTTGAATTTCTACATAACCCGGATGGTCTTTGCTGCATTGCTGCTCGTGTTTGTCATACACATCTTGCAGCGGTCCGAGCTTTTCTTTCAACGCGCCGAAAAGGGTGTTGTTGAATTCAATGATGGCTTTTCCACTTCTTCTATTGGTATTTAATACTTTTTCTTTGTAAGCATTGCTTAGCAAGTGTTGCATGGTATCTGGAGCGCCTTCGTACAATTTCGGAAGTCGAACGAACTGCTCCACATTTCCATTTCTCCAACGATAAATACTCTGCTTCCCGTCTCCAACAACCAAATTGAAATTTCCTTGCGCTATAGCATTTTCGAAAAGTGGAAGGAAATTCTTCCACTGCATTTCAGACGTGTCTTGAAATTCATCGATGAGAATGTGATGATACCTTTCACCTGCACGCTCATAAATAAAAGGAGCGGTGCTTTCTTGAACGACAGCGGAAACAATGGCGTGAAAGTCTGAAATGAGCAAGAGGTTTTCTTCCGTTTTAATACGCTGACTTACTTCATTCAACTTGCTGAGTAGCCCAGTGGTGAATATGCGCGGAAGTATTTTGCTGATTCGGGTGAAGTCGTGCTTGTTGTTTCCTTTCAACCATTCAATAACGTATTCTGCTGTCTCATTGAGCTGCGGATTCAGAGCATCTAACTGAGTCTGTTTTGGTTTACCCCAACCTTTTTCGAGGACTTTGAGAAGATTGGCTCCAGGTAAATCGAACGTTCCACTTCTCACTTTTCGCAAATAAGTGATGGTTCCTTTTCCATTATTGAAAAAATCTTGTGCTGTCAAATTGTTCTCTTCAATCTTCTCGAAGACATTGTCGATTCTATTGAAGAGCTCTTCCGTAAGCTTTGTCAGTTTAGCTTGATAAGCTTTTTTTATGAGTTCATATTCCGTAATGTGCAAATTCTCGAACAGCTGAAGAATGTTGCGGGCATCTTCTTTCACCAGTTGTCTTGAGATGCCAATCATTCCTTTTTTAACGTTCCAATCTTCTTCCTCTTCGAAATTACTCATAACGTAATTTTCGAGATAGGTCGTTAATTCAGCATCTTCTCCAACTTCATCGAGACAAGCGTCTACACATTGCTCTAAAAACTTCTCGGTATCCATTTCAATGGAAAAGTCGGGATGAATCTGAAGGTCTTTCGCAAAGGCACGCACAATGCGGTGAGTAAAGCTATCAATGGTGCTGATGCTTAAGCGCGAATAATTGTGCAACATGTGTGACAATGTTTTTCTTGCGCGCTCTTGCAAAATCATGGGTGAAATATTGAGCTCTTTACGAATGTCGTTGAACAATTCATTCTTTCCTTCCAAGGCTTTTGGAAAGGTGAATTCATGTAGTCTTTCCATTACGCGCTCCTTCATTTCAGAAGCTGCGGCATTGGTGAACGTAATAGCTAAAATGTGGCTGTAAGCAAAGGCTTCTTCGCTCTTTAAACTTAAAAAAAGAAAGTGTCTAACCAGAGCGTAGGTCTTTCCGCTACCTGCAGAACTTTTTAATACAAGAAAGGGTTCATTTTCCATCAATAGAAAGTCAAATTTGCAAATTGAATGTTATCTTTAATTTGTGAAGTGAAAGTAAATCCATGTAGCAATGAAAATGAAAATTGTGAATAATTATTTCTTTGTCGTTCTACTGAGTGTATTCTTCATGGCTTGCGGTGACGATAATCCCGCAACTCCGGAGACCAAGGTTCATTTGAAATTTATTCCAACTTACAACGGTGAGGCTCTTTCTATTGATTCTGTCTACACCAATTCCTTCGGACAGCAGCTGAGAGTGGAAAACGTTCAATTTTATTTGTCGAATATTTATGCGCACAACGGATCTGATTCAACCTTGTTGAAACAAGCTTTTATGTTTACTCTTCTTCAACCGCAGACGCTTTCGTTGAATGTTTCTCCGCAAACTTTTTCTTCGCTTTCTTTCGGTTTAGGAGTGCCTGTTAATCTAAACAAGAATGTTGATCCTTCGCAATACGCGAATTCCAATCCACTGAGTGTGCAAGGTTCCAACGGCATGTTTTGGTACTGGAACACTGGGTATATTTTTGTGAAGGTGGAAGGAAGGTATGAGCTAACGGGCCTGCCAAATGCGCCTTTGATGGATTCTTATTCATTCCATATGGGCGACGATCCGTTGTATCGTGTTTTGCATTTCAATACAGGAAATGTAAGTTTGGCGGAAGGCGATGCGCGTACTTTCAACATTGAAGTTGCAATTGACAGTGTCTTCAACACGCCTCTTGATCCAATTGATTTGTCTATTGACAACCTTACGCACACCACTTCGAATTTTCCTTTGGCAGAGCGCATCACGAACAACTTTGTTTCAGCGTTTCATCTTCAATGAGAATAATAGTTTTCTTTTTTTTGTTAGCTGGAATCCTTTCAGGCTGCGCCGAAGAAGGATTGCAGGACAGGCCTATTTCATTCAAACAGCCGCATTATTTTCCACCTATAATTTTCCCGGAAGGAAATGAGCCCACGCGTCTTCGATTCGAATTGGGAAAGAAATTATTTTATGAAGTGAAGTTGTCGAAGAACGAAGATCAGTCTTGTGCATCATGTCATCGTTTACCTGCGGCATTTACCGACGGAAGAACGGTCTCTTCCTTCCATGAAAATGAATTCGCTCGCAACGCGCCCACCCTTGCGAACTTGGCGTGGTCTCCGTATTTCATGTCGGAAGGCGGAGTGCCTACTTTGGAACTTCAAGCTCTAGGACCCATTCACGAAAAACATGAATTGTCGTTGAGTATGGAAGAGGTCATTAATCGATTGAAGTCGAGTGGGAATTATTCTGAACTGAGCAAAGCCGCTTATGGAAGGGAGTTGGATGCTTTTACTATAACGCGCGCCTTGGCTTGCTTCGAGCGTGCATTAATCAGTGGGGATTCAAAATTCGATCGTCATTATTTTTTGAATTCGAACGATTATTCAGACATAGAAAAACAAGGAATGGCATTGTTTTTTTCTGAACGAACCCAATGCAGTAGTTGTCATGCGCTTCCTTTTTTTACCGATTATCAGTTTTATAGTTTGGGCCTTGAAGATTCCGACATCGGGTTGGAGCGAAGAACGTATTCGGCATCTGACCGAGGGAAATTCAAGACTCCAACTTTGCGCAATATAGAATTGACAGCGCCTTACATGCACAACGGTTCCATGAGTTCGTTGGAACAAGTGGTTTCGTTTTACAACACCGGAGGCGGAACTCGTTCAACGAAAGATGCGCGCATAAAGCCTTTGAATTTATTGAAGGAAGAAGAGGCGGCTTTGGTGGCTTTTTTGAAGACGCTGACAGATTGGAATTTCGTTCAGAATGAAATTTTTTTATCGGCTGAGGAAGATTAGCGAATGAAATAAATTTGTTTGTTCTTTCTCGTGTATTTTTGAAGTATGTCCGCACGTCGTTTTACCTTCTTTTTCTTGATTGCATTGGCAAGTCTCTTGTGGACATGCAAGCACGAGGCGCCTGAAGGTCCCGTAGCCACTCCATACGATCTCGTTATTCCTCCGTTTTTCCCTCCCATGGATATTCCTGCAGATAACCCGCTAACGATGGAAGGTGTGAATTTGGGTCGTTATTTATTTTGGGAAAAAAAATTAAGTGGAAATGACGGGATGTCTTGCGGGACGTGTCATTTACCTGAGAACGGATTTTCAGATCCGCGTCAGTATTCCATTGGAATCAATGGTGAAGTGGGCACACGTCAAGCCATGCCGCTTGTAAACATGGGTTGGTCGCCAACTTATTTTTGGGATGGAAGGGCTGTAACGCTTGAAGATCAAATTTATGAGCCTGTTGAAAATCCCATTGAAATGGCTGAAGACTGGAATCATGCCGTTGAGCAAATAGATGCGGACCCCATTTATGACGCAATGTTCTTCAAGGCCTATGGGTCAAATGAAGTCACGAAAGAAAAGATTGTTAAGGCCATTGCTTCATTCTTAAGAACGATGATTTCTTCAGATTCGAAATTCGATAAGCAACGCATAGGGCAATACCAATTTACTCCTGAAGAATTGCACGGTTTCAATTTGTTTCTGACTGAAGGTGGAAGTCCGGATGAAGTTCCTGGTGGAAGTTTTGGAGCGGATTGTTTCCATTGTCACGGATTTGGGAGCATGCAAATGAGCGACTATCTGTTTCACAACAACGGACTAGACGCAACGTTCAGCGACTTAGGAAGAGGCGCAGTGACAGGAAGTGTTTACGACAATGGAAAATTCAAAACACCTACCTTGCGTAATGTTGAATTATCAGGTCCTTACATGCACGACGGAAGATTTACAACGTTGGAGCAAGTAATAGATCACTACAACAGCGGAGGAATACCGAGTGCCACCATTGATCCGTTCATGAAATTTACAGTAGGCGGATTGCAATTGAGCGCACAATCTAAGTCTGATTTAATTGCGTTTTTGAAATGTTTAACCGACACCTCTTTTTTACAAAACCCTGCATTTTCTGACCCACATGAATGACAAGCAAATACGATTTTTAGAGGAAGCGAGAAGGAATGTGAAAGAGAATAAGAAACTCTTCAATAGGTTGGCAAAAAAGAAAAAGATCGATGATGTTTTTCACGCACTGCATAAGCAGGTTTTTGCAAAGACTGATTGCTTAACCTGCGGGAATTGTTGCAGAACCACGAGTCCAATTTTTCGAGATGTAGACATTGAACGCATTGCAAAGCACTTGGGAATGCGCGTTGCAGAGTTTACAGACAAGTATTTGCATATGGATGAAATGCGTGATTGGGTATTGAATTCAAGTCCATGTTCGTTCTTGAATTTGGAAGACAACAGTTGCAACATCTATGAAGTTAGGCCGAAGGCGTGCCGCGAATACCCGCATACCGATCGGAAAAACATGACTCAAATCATGAGTTTAACATTTAGAAACACGCTTATTTGTCCTGCAGTTGCAGAGATGTCGGAGCGACTTAAATCAATAGAGGCTTAGTCTGCAACTCCCATTGTTTTTAAGTGACGCGTGTGTGAGCGAACCGCGGCAATGACCGTTCCGTATTCGTGGTATTGAACACCGAATTTCTCACAGGTTTCGCGAACAATTTTATTCAACGCAGGGTAGTGCACGTGTGAAATACGAGGGAATAAATGGTGTTCCACTTGGTAATTCAATCCGCCCGTGAACCAAGACACCAATGGGTTTCTTGTAGCGAAGTTACTTGTCGTATTGATTTGGTGAATGGCCCATTCTTCTTCAATTACACCGTTAGTATCATCAGGATTGTTGAATGAAACAGATTCAACAACGTGCGCCAATTGAAACACAACTGCGATAACAATTCCAGTTACCATAGAAACGATCAAGTAACCCAAGATGGCTGCAAGTATTCCTTTGAAAATGATTGGAAGAACAATAAACGTTGCCACGTAACTCAACTTCGTAGCCCAAAAAGTAAAGTGATTGATAAAGGTGAACTTCTTCAGTTTGGTAATACCAACTTGCTGTGTTCTGTACTTCTTCACATCGTCGATCCACACCCAAGAAATGTAAGTTAAACAGTACAGAATATATCCGTAGATGTGTTGAAAGCGATGAATCTTGTAACGCGGCTGATTCTCATTCGTGCGCATCATCGGCTGAATGTTAATGTCGTCGTCGTGACCTTCAATGTTCGTGAACGAGTGGTGAATAACGTTGTGTTTCGTCTTCCATAAGCTAACATCGCCTCCTACCATATTTAGGGTGTGAGCCATAATTTCATTCAACCATTTCTTGTCTGAAAAACTTCCGTGCGCACCATCGTGCATCAAGTTGAATCCGATTCCAGCTAAGGTGAGGCCCAAAAGCACGCAAGCGCCAAGGTTCATCCAAATGGAAAGACTTCCAAAAACAAGTGAAATATAGAGGGTGAAAAAGCTCGTTAACAAGACAATAGCTTTTACATAAATGAGCCCATTGCCCCATCTATTGCGACGTGTAGCATTGAAGTATGAGTCTACTCCGTTCTTCAAATGATCGAAAAATGGAGTGCCTGCTGTTTTAAATCTGATTGTGCTCAAAATAGTTGGGTTTTATAATGAGG
>CANKYR010000077.1 GCA_947488195.1 Flavobacteriales bacterium | reverse complement strand
TGTTGGAGGAAAGGTGGTGCTAAGCACCGTGTATAAACTTTCGGTGCTTTCCGATTGTCCGTTGAACACAATTCCAGGGATACGTTTCTTCAATGCAGCAATCATATATTGCTTCAATTCGCTCACATGCGCGTGATGCTCTTCCACATCGCTGAAGGCAATATCCATGGCTTTCGCCATACCCATAATACTTGCAGTATTCTCAGTTCCTCCTCGCATGCCGCGCTCTTGCCCACCGCCAGTAATATCTGCGAATCCAGGAATGTTCTTCCGAATGAAAATAAATCCAACTCCTTTCGGGCCGTGATATTTATGCGCAGCAGCGTTAATAAAATGAATGGGTGTTTCTTTTAAGTTGAAACGATAATGTCCCATCGTCTGAACCGTATCGCTGTGAAACAATGCGCCATGCTCGACACAGATTTCCGCCACTTCTTGAAGGGGCAAAATATTAGCAATTTCATTGTTGCCGTGCATAAGCGTAACGTACGTTTTCACACCGTCGCTCAATGTATTTTTAATGTCGTTTAGATCAATGCTTCCATCTTTAGTTAAGGCCACCCAATGCACAGAAACTTTTCCTTCATCTTGAAGTTTTTCAGCTGTCTTTACAATTGCGCTGTGTTCAATTTTTGAAGTAATAATGCGCTTGCATCCCATGTCGCGAACGGCAATGTTCATAGCAAGATTGTCTGCTTCCGTTCCTCCGCTCGTGAAATAAATTTCTCCTGGCTCGCAGTTCAAATGCTTCGCAATAGAGCGACGTGCCGTTTCAATTTGCGTCTTTACTTTTCTTCCGAACGAGTGTGTGGAAGATGGATTGCCGAATTCTGTTCTCAAGAAATTCGTAATTACATCTACAACTTCAGGAGCAACCGGTGTGGTTGCCGCATTGTCTAAATAGGCTTTCATTCAGCAGATGGAATGTGTTGTTTTATTTGTTGAATCAATACCAGTGCTTCATCGAGTGTGGGTGCTTCCGCATAGATCCGAACAATAGGTTCGGTGTTACTCTTACGCAAATGCACCCAACCGTTCGAAAAGTCAACCTTCACTCCGTCAATGGTATTTACTTTTTCATGTTGAAATTCTTTCGCAACGGTAGCCAAAATTCCATCTACATCGAGACTCGGACTTAACACTACTTTGTCCTTTATCATTTGATACGTCGGATAGGTTGCACGCATTTCAGAAACAGAATTGAAGTTCTTCGCGAGGTGCGTTAAGAACAACGCGATTCCAACAAGCGCATCTCTTCCGTAATGCGTTTCTGGATAAATAATACCACCGTTTCCTTCTCCGCCGATTACGGCTCCAATTTCTTTCATCTTCGCAACCACATTCACTTCGCCCACGGCAGATGCTTCGTAGCGTTGTCCGTGCTTGTGCGTAACATCGGCCAATGCGCGACTGCTAGATAGATTGCTCACAGTGGGACCGGGAGTAATGCCAAGCAAATAGTCTCCAATAGCGACTAAAGTATATTCTTCACCAAATAAACTTCCGTCCTCACAAACGAAGGCTAGACGGTCAACATCTGGATCTACCACAATTCCTAAATCACACTTCTCTTTTTTTACAATGGCAACGATGTCTGTAAGATGCTCTGCCAACGGTTCTGGATTGTGCGCGAATTGTCCGTCAGCTTTGCAGTGAATCGGCACAATGTTTTCAATGCCCAAGGCATCTAACAAGGCTGGTACGTATACCCCTCCGGAAGAATTAATTCCGTCTACCGCTATCTTGAATTTTTTATTTGCAATGGCTTCAACATCTATGGTGTTAATTTCCAAAATATGTTTAATGTGCGCTTTCATGAAATGACGCTCTTCAATGCTACCTAATTCATCTACGGTACAAAAAGCGTAGTCATCGGCATCTGCTCTGCGCAGTACTTCTTTTCCTTCATCGCCAGAAATGAACTCTCCTTTTTCGTTGAGCAATTTCAATGCGTTCCATTCTTTCGGATTGTGGCTCGCGGTAAGGATAATTCCTCCGTTCGCTTTGCTTTCCGTAACGGCCCATTCCACCGTAGGAGTGGTGGAAAGTCCAGCGTCTATGACATGCACTCCCATTCCCACTAACGTATTCATCACAAGGTTTTGAAGCATCTCTCCGCTAATGCGCGCATCTCTTCCAACTACAATTGAAATATGTTGTTTGTTGTTTCTATGTTGAAGAAAAGCAGCGAAAGCCGCTGTGAATTTCACAGTGTCGAGCGGAGTTAAGTGTTCACCCGGAACAGCTCCAATGGTTCCGCGAAATCCGGAAATAGATTTTATTAAGGTCATGTATTTAAAATAACTTTCGCAAAGATACTTCACGCAAACAGTTAAACTTCGTTCTTTGTTGAATGAATCACTTGGCCCATTTGTACCTTTCTTCTGACAATGAAGAGGAAATGGTTGGACAGTTCATCGCAGATGCGGTGAAGGGAAATGATTTCAATTTGTACAGTCGAGATATTCGCAACGGAATACTTCTGCACAGGTGGGTAGATTCCTATACAGATACTCATGATTTGGTAAAAGAGCTTCGTGCTGAATACAGACCAAAACTAAGATTGTACAGCGGCGTGCTCATTGATTTGGTGTTCGATTATTTTTTGGCGAAAGATTTTCAAGTTCATTCGGGAAGAGATCTTGCAGAATTTCAGCAATTCACTTTTGGTGTTTTGAATAAGCACGAAGAATCTTTTCCAGATAAAATGAAGAATTATTTCTTCCACATGAAAGACAAAGAATTCATGATGAAATACGCTCATCCGGTTGGAATGGCGGTCATTGTTCGTCAAATGGGAAATCGCATTCCTCGCGGTGAATCGTTGCTAGCAGCAGGAGATTTTTTTGAAGATTATGTGGAAATGGCTTCAGCATATTTCCCGACATTCTTCGAAGAGTTGAAACGTGAATTTGAGTTGAAGCGTTTGGTGCTTCTGCATGAAAATAAAATTGATTAAGTTTGTAAGTAACCCTTTCGCGATTCGCTCGCGGAAGAAACCTGAAATCATTGAAGAAATCTGTTTGGCGTGTTATCCTAGTTTCTCTGGCTTTGCTTGGTGGAGTGGCTTTTATGTTTACTCTTCTTTCCCCAAAGAAAAAGCAAACGGAATTTGAACAAGATCCAAATTTGCCCCAATTGGTGAACCTAGATTTAGACAGTATTCGTGCAAGAGGCAGACTAATTATTCTAACTGAAAACAGCTCAACAACGTATTATCTCTACAAGGAAGAACCGAAGGGTTTTGATTATGAATTGGCGAAACAGTTCGCGAAATTTTTAAAGGTGAAATTGGAAGTACGTGTGATTGAAAACCTCGACAGTATGTTCGCGATGCTATACAGAGGTGAAGGAGATATCATCGCTTCGAACCTCACGATTACAGAGCAGCGCAAGCGATTCTTAGCCTTTTCTCCGCCGATTTACCAAACCAAACAGGTCTTGGTTCAGCGAAGAGATACGTCGAATAAATTACTTGAAAACGGAATCGTTGTTCACGGAATTAATGAATTGGATCGCTTGCCTATTCACGTGCATGCGTATTCTTCGTTTTATCGAAAGCTTGAAGAAATAACGAAGAATACAGGATTGAATCTTCAAGTGATTGAAGCAAGCGGGAAGGTGGGGACCGAAGAATTGCTTCAAGAAGTGGCGAGCGGTGCGGTACCCTCAACTATTACTGATAAGAGTTTGGCATTTTTAAGTTTTGAAGATTATCCGAATTTAGATATGTCTGTCGAGTTAAGCGAAGACGAAGACATAGGTTGGGCTGTTCGGCCAAATGCCTACTTGCTGCAAGAGCGCTTGAATGCATTTATAGCGGGAAAAAATGGAATTCGTTTTATAAACAAGTTGTATCGCAGATATTTTGGTCGAGCTGAAGAAAATTGGTCGGGAGGTGTTCAACGATTCTTTTCCATGCCTCCTGTTCAGGCCGGAGCTCTTTCGCCATTCGATTCATTGTACAAGGCTCACGCGCCAATTGTAGGTTGGGATTGGAGATTGCTAACTGCTCTAAGCTTTGTAGAATCTGGATTTAATCCGAATGCAGAATCGTGGGCAGGTGCGCGCGGACTCATGCAACTGATGCCTGCGACCATTATGAAATATGACGGCGATACGCTTTGTCCGCCAGATAATAATATTCAATCAGGCGCTAAATATTTACACAACTTAGATAATTTTTGGGCGCAAATAGTGCGCAACCCGGAAGAGCGAGTTAAATTCATCTTGGCTAGTTACAATTGTGGGCCCGGACACATCCTGGATGCCATGTGTATTGCAAAACAGATTGGAAGGAACGATACGTTATGGGAAGGACATGTCGCAGACGCATTAATGCTCAAAGCTCAGCGACAGTATTACGCCATGTCTTGCGTGAAGCACGGATATTTAAACGGAGTAGGGCCAGTGAATTTCGTAAATAAGATTTTGGCCATTTTTGAGCATTATAAATTGTCGGCGAAATGAAGAACTTTTGCTTAGCACTTCTCTGTTGTTCTGTTTTGTTTTCCTGCAAGGAAGAGTCGAATAATTTCAAGATCAGCGGTCGAACGAAGGACGCATCTTCAGGAATAGCACTTCCATATGTCAGTGTTTCAATAGAACAGAAGGCGCTAGTAAATGGCATTCTAACCAATTACTTTATAGAAGCAGACGCAACACAATCCGATGTCAATGGGAATTATTCGTTGGAATGGAAGAAGGAAAACATTGTTGAGGCAAGGCTTATGGTGTCAAGAGAATTTTATTATGGAAAAGAAATAACTGTTTCTCCCGATCAGCTTCGAAATGAAGTTGAAGTGGAAAAAGACATTGCTTTGTGGCCAGAATCAAGTGTGAATGTGACGCTCGTCAACGGGTCGGGTGCAAACGTTATTCAATTCAATTGGGTCAATGCGAATTTCGAGTGCGCTTGCTGCTCTAACGAGGTGAAGACATTCAATAACTTATCGGACACAACTTTTCAATGCTCTGTTTATGGTGGGAAGTGGATCAAATATAACTGCGTAGTCAACGGAAGTTCAGGGTCTAGTTTTCTTCTTGACAGTTTGTATGCGATGCCTTTTCAGTCGAATAATTTGTTCATTAACTTGTAGAAGTTGATGAATTGATGACTAATTTTCAAGCTGAAATTTTATAGCTATGAAAAAGTCAGTTTCAGTATTTATATTTATTCTTCTATTTGGTTGGTCTGCGCAAAGCCAAGTCACCTTGCCGCGAAATCTAACTCCGCAAGAAATTGAGCAAATTGCTCATGGTGATTTTTCAATTTTGAACAGCGACAGAGGAATTGAATCTCCTCCGCCTTTCACAAACATTCGCGCCATGGCCGAATGGGAAGAGATTCAATGCTTAACAATTTCATGGATTTCTTACCCCTCCATTTTAAAACAAATTGTAGCCGCTGCGCGCACGCAGACGCTAGTGATCATTCTATCGGAAGATGTTGCAGCCACAGAGGCTTACTTATACGGAACAGCAGGCGGACCAGCATTTACAGATTTGAACAATGTAATTATTCTTCCTGCGAGTTATGATTCAGTTTGGATGCGCGATTACGGCGCAAACCCAGCCTATTCCAATGAGGTAGAAGATTTGTTTTTGGTCGACTGGATTTACAATCGCCCAACAAGACCGAACGATAATTCTTCTCCACAATACGTAGCGGATTATTTGGGACTTGATATGTACACAACAACGGCAGCACCCGATGATCTTGTTAACACAGGCGGTAATTGGATGAGTGATGGTTTCGGAACAGCAATCATATCAGAACTTGTTTTGGAAGAGAATGCTGCAGGAAATCCATACGGAGTTACAGCAAAAAGCGAAGCTGAAATAGATGCAATTACAGAAACCTATCTTGGTGTAGACAGATACATTAAAATGCCTACGCTTCCCTTCGATGGTATTCATCACGTTGACATGCACATGAAATTAATTGACGAGCAGACCTTGCTTGTGGGTGAATATCCTGCTAACATTTCAGATGGTCCGCAGATCAATGCAAACATGGACTATGTGGTTTCTAACTTCATGAATAAATGGGGAGAGCCATACAAGACCGTTCGCATTCCTATGCCTCCTAGCGTAGCGGGAAATTGGCCAAGTTCGAATCCTCCAGCTTCCTACAGAACATACACCAATGCTGTTTTCGTAAACAAGATGGTAATTCTTCCAATTTACCGCGAGCAATACGATACCACAGCGTTACGCATTTGGCAAGAGATGTTACCTGGATACCAGATTGTTGGTATCGATTGTGATAACAACCCCGATAACATCATTTCTGCGAGTGGCGCGATTCACTGCATCACGCATAGTGTTGGTGTGGCAAACCCGCTTTTAATTAGTCACAATCCCCTTCAAGATACAGACAACACAACAACCGATTACAGTGTTGTGGCATACATGAACCACCGCGACGGTGTTGCTGCAGGAAGAATGTATTGGAAGACTTCTTTAACAGGAGCATACACGCAAGTGAACATGGTAAATATTGGAAGCAACAACTGGGAAGGATTTATTCCCGCACAGCCTGCTGGAACACGCGTTTATTATTATGTTGAAGGAGAAGCTTCGACTGGAAAAGTTCTTCAACGCCCTATTGCTGCGCCTGAAGGCTATTGGAGTTTTGATGTGTTTGCTGGAAACGTTGTGAACGAAGAAGCTTTCCAATTTTCGCGTCTTTATCCGAACCCTGCAAGTGAAATGACTTGCGTTGAATTCAGTGTTCGTGCTTCGCAAAAAGTGAAGGCATACATTCTAGATGCTCAAGGAAGAAGAGTTGAAGAAATTTATTCAGGTGTTTTATCGCCAGAGCAATCTAAATTATTTTTCAATGCATCATCTTTGGCAGAAGGTGTATATTTCATTCAGGTGATTGGTGAAAGAGGAGTATATAGAACCCCATTTGTAGTAAAATAAATGTCGAATAACAGAAGAAAATTTTTAGGTCAGTTAGTTGCTACAGGAGCTCTCTTAGGAATGTCTCCCGCTCTTTTTTCATTCAGTGAAAAAAAGAAAAAGCCAACAGAAAAAGTACGTTACACCAGAGGACTTGTCCTTTCAACTTGGGATCACGGCATTGTTGCAAACGACGCCGCTATGGATGCTTTGAAGAAGGGAGGCAACGCGCTGGATATGGCTGAGATGGGAGTTTGGAAGATTGAATCTGATTTAACCGGACTGAGTGTTGGACTTGGCGGATTGCCCGATAGAGAGGGAAGAACGACATTAGACGCGTGCATCATGGACTGGCAACACAAGGTGGGGTCAGTAGCTTTTGTTCAAGGTTTCGAGCATCCGATTTCAATTGCACGCGCTGTCTTGGAAAAGACACCTCATGCTATGATTGTGGGAAAAGGTGCAGAACAATTCGCATTGGAGCAAGGGTTCAAATACAACGATTACGTGAATCCGGAAGCACGCAAAGCTTGGGAAGAATGGTTGAAGACTTCGCAGTATAAACCAATTATTAATATTGAAAATCACGATACCATTGGCCTGTTGGCTATGGATTATGAAGGACGAATTTCCGGGTCGTGCACCACAAGCGGATTATCATACAAACTTCATGGAAGAGTAGGAGACAGCCCAATTATTGGAGCAGGTCTCTATATTGATAATGAAGTTGGAGGAGCCACCTGCACAGGTCTTGGTGAAACCGTTATTCGTTCGTGTACTTCTTTCTTAGTTGTTGAACTCATGCGTCAAGGCGCTAGCGCGCAAGAAGCGTGTGAGGAAGCAATAGCACGATTGAAATCCAATAACGCGTTTATGGTTGATGAGTATCAAGTTGGTGTGTTAGCTGTTGATAAAGCCGGTGATATCGGAGGGTACGGATTACGAAGTGGATTTACTTATGCGTTGTGCAAAGGCGGTAAGAATGAAATGTTCACCGCCGGAGCGCTTATTCGCTAGTGCATTATTTTAAAAACCAACTCACGCATAATGTCGCCGTGCGACATGCTATTTCCCTTTAATCCTTTGAGCTGCTCATCTGCATCTCTAAAGTATTTGATTATGCGTTCAGATTTCCCTGGAGAATAATTCTTTTCGCCTTCTTTATAATTCTGAGCGGCATAATAATTAACGCCCAATTCTTTGTATGCAACGTCTTTGTTGGTGCTGTTTTGAATTACACACAGCTTAGCAAAAAAGCTATACAGTGCAGGAATGATTTGAAACAACGGATGATCTTTCGGATTTTTCTCGAAGAAGTTAATAATCTGATTCGCTTTCATAACATCTTTGCGAATGAGTGCCGTTTGCAATTCCCAAACGTTGAAGTCTTTGGAAATCCCAATGTGATCTTGAATAATTTGAGTGGTGATTTCCTCCCCTGGATTCAAAACGATACTGAGCTTCGAAATTTCATTGGTGAGTTTGTGAAGGTCTGAACCTAAGTAATCGGCGAGCAATTGTGTTGCAGTTCCGCGAATAACAAGGCCTTGGTCTTTCACAATATTTTGAACCCAAGTGGGTAGCTGATTTTCTTTAATGGCGAGCGATTCAAACGTTTTTGCTTTGGCCTTGAGCGTTTTGAAAATAGAAGACCTGCCGTCTACTTTTCCGTTTTTATGACAAAATGCCAGAACCGTACTTTGCGTAGGAGTTTCAAGATAATTAAGCAAGCATTTGTACAAATCTTCTTTCTTCCAACATTTTAGATCTTGGGCCTCGCGCACGATAATCACTTGCTTATTTCCCATCATAGGGAAACTCTTCGCCATGGAAACAATGGATTCTAGATTTGAATCTTTACCATAGCAAACAGTTAGACCGAAGGCCTTCTCACTTTCATCGAGGATTTTATCTTCAATGGCATCAGCAATAAGATCTATAAAGAACGCCTCTTCGCCGTGCAAAAGATAAACAGGGGCAGTATTGCCCATTTGAATGTCACGAATGATAAGCGAGTGTTCCATGTCTTGCAAATA
>CANKYR010000076.1 GCA_947488195.1 Flavobacteriales bacterium | reverse complement strand
AACTCACGGAAGGAATGGGTGTAAATCAGACTACGATCAACACCGAATCACTGGCCACAGGAACTTATCTTCTTTCAGTTTATGTGAATGGGGCTAAGCAGACAGGTAAGGTTTTGAAATACTAACAAGCGCGTCAATCCACACTTCCGAATCATTTAAACTTGGAACGAGTTGAACTAATTCGCCGCCATGTTTTTCAAAAAGCTCTTGGTATTCATCTCCAATTTCAATGGTTGTTTCCAGACAATCTGCAACGAAAGCGGGAGAAAATACCAAGAGCTTTTTCGCTCCTTTATCTCCCAATTCCTTAATGATGTCGTCTGAAAAAGGTTCAATCCATCCTTTGCCTAAGCGGCTCTGAAAACACACCGTGTATTCACTTTCTGAAAGTCCTACTCCCGCTGCAATAGCGCGAGCAGTAGCATAACACGTCGCCTTATAGCACATGTGATTCTCTTCGTTAATCTCATGCTCGCAACTGTGATTTCGACACTTATTATCGTCGTATAATTTGTCTAACTGACGTTCAGGCAATCCGTGAAAACTGAACAGCACACGATCGTATTCCTTCAAATCGAATTGCTTCGCATTGTCTACGTAACCTTGAATGTATAAAGGTTCGTCGTAAAACTGAGGCACCAAAACAACTTCCGGAATGCTCCACCACTTCGAAATAATTTGCATCACTTTTTCATACACACTTCCTGTTGTTGCTGAAGCGTAATGCGGGAACAACGGCAAAACCACAATCTTCTCAGCACCCCACTCTTCAATCTCGCGAAGGGCGTTGTCTATACTCGGGACTTGATAGCGCATGGCTAAGAAAACTTTCGTCTCGTTCTCGTTGTAACGCGCTTGCAATTGCTCCTTGTTTCTCTTTCCATAATGAATCAACGGAGATCCGTTTTCGGTCCAAAGCTTCTTGTAAATCGCAGCACTTTTTCTGTGACGAAAAGGAACAATGATTCCATTCACCAAAATTGCTCTTCCAATTGCCGCGACGTCTATGACACGCGGATCGTTCAAGAACTCTGTTAAATATCTGTAAACAGCACCTGGTGTTGGCGCATCGGGTGAACCCAAGTTCACGAGAAGGATAGCGGTCTTTTTCATTTTCATTTCGTATGCAAAGGAAAACAACATTCTTCAACCTCCAATGTTCAATGTTGTATCTTTGCATGCAAAATTGCACACATGCTAAGATCCATGACCGGCTACGGTAAAGCCGAACTTCAGAAAGAAACCAAAAAGTTCTCCGCTGAAGTGCGCTCGCTCAACAGCAAAGGATTAGACTTAAGCGTTCGCGTTCCAAGTGTGTATCGCGACAAAGAGCTGGAATTGCGTTCAACGTATGGAGAGCTAGTGGTTCGCGGAAAGTCAGAGGTTTCCATTTATATTGAAAACAACAGCGGCGAAAAACGCATGCATCTCGATACCGATTTAATGAATCAGTATTACAATGAATTAACTTCGTGGAAGGAAGGAAAAGACCTCGGTTCAGCCGATATCTTAGCAACCCTCATGCGTATGCCTGAAGTCATGAAGTTCGATCAGGCAGAGCCAACAGAAGACGAATGGAACAGCATTGCTGAGCTTGTTAAACAGGCGTTTGATCAATTCGAAAATTACAGACAAACCGAAGGTGCGAAGCTTCAAAAAGAATTTGAAATGCGCATTGAAAATATTCTTCGATTGCGTGCAGACCTTATTGCGCCTATAGAAGAGCGCAAGGAAAAAACAAGAGAACGTATTAAAGCGCAATTAGATGAGTTGGTGGGGAAGGAAAGAATAGACGAAAACCGATTCGAGCAGGAGCTGATTTATTATTTGGAAAAGCTCGATGTGTCGGAAGAATTGCAACGTTTGCTTTCGAACTGCGAGATGTTCAACGAAGAATTAAACGGTGGTGCGCAAGGAAGAAAACTCGGATTTATTTCTCAAGAAATCGGAAGAGAAGTGAACACCATTGGCTCGAAAGCCAACGATGCTTTGATGCAACGTATGGTGGTTGAGATGAAAGATGAACTGGAAAAAATAAAAGAGCAAATCAACAATGTTCTCTAGTCAAGTAACCGGAAAAGCCATTATTTTTTCTGCTCCGAGTGGCGCGGGTAAAACAACGCTTGTCCGCTACTTACTCTCACAGCCCGCGCTCATGTTGGCATTCAGCGTTAGCGCCACCTCTCGCGAACGACGCGGAGAAGAAGTAGATGGAAAAGATTATCACTTTTTGTCGAACGAAGAATTTCAAAATAAAGTAGACAACAACGAATTCGTTGAATGGGAAGAAGTCTATGCCGGAACGAAATACGGAACTTTGAAAAGTGAAGTGGAACGCATTTGGAAAGCCGGAAAACATGTCATCTTCGATGTTGACGTTGTAGGCGGACTTCACCTCAAAGAAATATTTCATCATCGCGCATTAGCTGTCTTTGTTCAGCCTCCGAGTGTGGAAGCATTGATGGACAGATTGAAAAACAGATCAACCGAATCTGAAGAAAAAATTCAGCAACGTGTTTCAAAAGCTGGATTGGAATTAACCTATGCCGACAAGTTCGATGTGCGTTTAGTAAACGACAATCTCGAAATTGCGAAAGCTGAAGCGATGAAGTTGGTTAACGATTTCCTTGCTGAATGAACATAGCGCTTCTATTCGGATCTTTCAATCCTGTTCACAACGGACACCTCGCCATGGCGCATGCAGCGCTACAATCGAATAAATGCGACGAAGTCTGGTTCGTCGTTAGTCCGCACAACCCCTTGAAATCTCTCGACACTTTGGCCTCTGCGAATGATAGAGCGCACATGGTCTCACTTGCACTTCAAGACGAAAGCAAGATCAAAATCTGTACGATTGAATTCGACATGCCAACGCCTTCTTATACGATTAACACCGTTCGCAAATTGAAAGAAGAATACCCTTCCTTCAACTTTCACATCCTCTGCGGAACCGATGTGGTGAATCAGCTTTCAGCGTGGTACAAATACGAAGAGCTCATTCAAAGTGTGACGTTCTTGGTTTGCTCAAGAGAAACCGACCAAGAGATTTCTTCGAATGAGTGGATCAAGAAATTCCCTGAACAGTTTGAGTTTATTGCTTTCGAACCGCTTGATGTTTCTTCTTCTTCCATCCGCGCAAATCTGCCTCATTCGATTAACTCAAAAGTAATTTCTGAAGATGTGATAGAATACATAATTACGCACAAGCTTTATCTCTCCGAATAAAAACAACCTTCGTAATGCCCCCACTGCAAGGTGGGGGAAAAAAGAATGTAATGCATGACTTCCTATCAAATAAGCCATCATTTCAAGATCGGTTATCTGCATTTATTTTCCGATGGAAAAAACATCACACGCGTTGATTTTGCTGATGAAGAATTGAAGGAACAACGTTCGTGTGACATCTTAGAAACAGCGAAGAATCAATTACACGAATACTTCGCGAATACCCGTCAAACCTTCGATTTACCGCTTCTTCCTTCCGGAACGGAATTCCAGAAAAAGATTTGGGATATTCTCCTTCAAATTGAATTCTCAGAAACAAAAAGCTATGAGTGGGTTTCTCTTCAATATGGAAATAAAAAAGCCATTCGTGCAGTTGGACAAGCCATAGGGAAAAATCCAATTGCGATTATTGTTCCTTGTCATAGAGTTATTGGAAAGAATGGAACGCTTACGGGGTTTGCGGGAGGACTTGAGCGGAAGGAGTTGCTGCTGAATTTAGAGAGTGCTTTATAGGTAAGAGAAGTTAAGAAAAGGTAAGAGAGGGGAATAAATCAAGAGGTAAGAGAAAGTAAGAGAGGGGAAGAAAAAACAAGTGCTTAACATTAAGTGATTTTCTTCACGTTTCGAAAACAATTCGTTAGTCATCTTTTGAACTTGCATTGACATTCACGCTGAATACGAAAATTAAATTCGTTGGGTGAAATTCAGTCCGAAAAAATACATTGTCCGATTCTTTCTGAAACCACTTATGTGGATTGTGGGAACGGCTGTGGCGGTATCGCTTGTATTGTGGTGGTTTATTCCTCCTGTTTATAATTTTTCTGAGCCCACGGCTTTTCATGGGAATCAGTGGTACAATCCTTATTCTACCATAGACACCAACCATTTACGACTTTCGAATTTCCAAATACAATCGAAATCATACGGGGGTGTTACGAATGGAAGAAACAATTCTTCAGAACGTGTTTTTTCAACTTATAAAAACCTTGGATACGACGTCATTACGATTTCCGATTACATGAAAATTAACACGTACTCAGAAGACTCTCTTCCGCATGTACCCGTGTATGAGCATGGATACGGAGCCTTCAAAAATCACCAAGTGTGCATTGGCGCGTCTGAAGTGATGTGGCTCGACTTCCCGCTTTTCCAATCGCAAAGCAGCAAGCAATTTGTGTTGAATGAATTGAAAAAGAAAAATAAGTGCGTAGCCATTGCGCATCCTTCTCTTCGCGACGCTTATTCGGTGGAAGACATGAAGGTGCTTCGCGGATATGATCTTATTGAAGCATTAAGTAATTTCAAAAACAGTTTAGAACTTTGGGACGCCGCCTTGTCTTCTGGAAATCCCGTTTTTCTCATTGCCGATGACGACGCTCACAACCTCGATAAACCCAACGATTACGGAAGAGTAGCCACCGTCATTCTTTCTGCAAACACTGCTGAAGACAGCTTATTAAGTGCCTTGAAAAAAGGAAGTGCGTATGGACTTGTTGTGCAAACACCGGAAGGAGATTCGCACGAAGCCAAAGCGAAGCGATTTAAGAAACTTCCGCAAATGTTAGCTCACACTGTTGCGAACGACAGCGTTCATTTGCAATTCTCAGACAGCATTCGAGAGCTTAAAGCTGTTGGACAAGATGGAAAAGTATTGCTAGATCTTGCACTCAACAATCAGTCTTCTTCCTATACATTTGCCCTTGCAGACGTTTCTCATTTTGTTCGATTTGAAGTAAAAATGAAAGACGGTTCTAAGATCTATACCAATCCAATTATTCGTTCCGATGACGGAAAAATTCCAGTAGCATTCCAAGCAGGAGTAGATATTTGGGCTTCGCAATTTTACAGACTACTGGGAGTTTTGGTTATCGGTTTCTCTATTCTTAGTGTCAGAAATCCCAACGTAATGGTTCGACGAACGGGGGTCCGTTGGACGAGGGTGCTGGGCACGAGGGTTCGATGAACGAGGGTGCTGCGCACGAGGTCTCTATTCTTTAGACTTTGGAGCCGAGAACAATGGGTTTTTGGAATTGAGCTTTGAATAAGCAGGCCGCTTCGCAGCCGTAGGATACTCACTTGTAGGTATCGGATGAATCACATTCGAAAAACCAAATTCATTCTTAATTCGCACAGCGAAATCGTACCACGAAATAACTTCGTGTCCGGTGAAATGAAACAGACCGAACGTCCATTCGGTTTTTTCGTTTAAGCAATTTATGATGTAGGCTGAAACTGAATTCGCGACGTCGGAAGCGTTTGTTGGACAACCCACTTGATCGTTCACCACACTGAGTTCACGCGATGGGTCGGAAGCCATAGCGTTCTTCATGGTTAAGTAAAAGTTCTTTCCGTAGTTGGAATATAACCAGCTGAGGCGGATCACAATTCCGGTTCCGCATTCCAATACGGCTAACTCTCCTTCGCGTTTGGTTCTACCGTATACGCCGAGCGGATTGCATTCATCGTCTTCGGTGTAAGGAGAATTCTTTTCTCCGTTAAAAACGTAGTCGGTTGAAAAATGAATCAGCACAATATCGTGCAAGGCACAGAAGTCGGACAACTCGCTTACGGCTTCGGCATTGACTCGGCGAGCGAGTTCCTCTTCCGTTTCGGCTTTGTCTACTGCAGTGTAGGCAACGGTATTGACAATGACATCTGGAATTTCATTCAATTCAGAGAGCTGTTCGAACAAATCGTCTTCGAAGTCGAGTTCGTCTCTTCCTAAAAAACGTGTTGTTGCTAATGTTTCATTCTTGAACGAATCTGCGAAGCACTGCGCTAGCTGACCGGTCTTTCCCAATATCCAAATAGATTCGTTCGCCATATTCCACGAAGGTAAAACGACTTAACTTTGTTTGGGTATAACTTTTGAAAGCCTTTTTAAAAAATTAATATGAAAAAGCTCCTACTGTTTTCATTCGCGTTAATTACGCTAGCAAGTTTCGCGCAAGAAAAAAGCTATTCAGATCGCAATCCGCGCAGTGCCACAATAGGCTTCGCTATTCAAGGGGTGCAACCGGTTGGCGAATATGCAGATCATTACAATGGAAATCCTGCAGGCCTTTCAGGAATTTTTTCTCATCCGATAAAACAATCTCCCTTCGACTGGGGAGTTCAATTCTCCTGGAATCAAATGGGAGCGTTAGACCAAGACATTTCCGTTTACGCCGGAACAAATGTATTGGGAGATTCTGTCTATAACGACGGCACCTACCGCGTTCGTCACAACAACTACCGCTACCAAGGATTGCTTCGTTTCCGTCCGTTTAACGGGTCCTTTCAACCTTATGCAGAAGGACTAGCTGGAGTGGAAACCTTTTCCACCAAGACAGATATTTCAGTTCAAAACAGCGGTGGTTTTTCTTCGGTTGAAGAAGCGAAAGTACAACAAAGCAGCACATCGCTTTTATACGGATACGCCCTTGGACTCCGCTTCCGCACAAAGAATGCAAGAAACATTTGGTTCGACATTCGTTACGAAAACATTCAAGGCGGCAAAGCGCAATACGTGATTCCAGAGACAGCAACAATTCAGAATAACACTGATCTTGTTTACACAACAGGCACTACAAAAACCAATCGCCAAATCATTCAATTCGGACTCACCTTCGGCTTCTAACCCCCGGAGCGGATGGCGTCTACGGGTTTTAGATTCGCGGCACGCAACGCAGGAATGAACCCCGCTACAATTCCAACAACCAACGAAACGGTGATCCCTAACATGATCCGACTGAAAGGAAGGAAGAAATGAAAATCGGTGGCTCCGTTTAACAACGACAGCACTCCCCAAACCAAGAGCAATCCCATTATTCCTCCAACAAGACAGAGAAGCATCGATTCAAACAAGAATTGTGAAAGAATAAAATAGCGTTTTGCGCCAAGTGCCTTTTGAATACCAATGATATTCGTACGTTCTTTCACCGAGACGAACATGATGTTCGCAATACTAAACGCTCCCACTAGAATCGCGAAGATGCCAATGAACATTCCCGCAACATTGAATACGCCCACAATGCTGTTCACCATGTCGCTTATCATACTGGAATCAATGACGCTGAAGTCGTTGTCTTCCGTCGGACGAATACCGCGTATACCGCGGAAGACCGACATGACATCGCCTTTTAATACGTCTACATCTACGTCCGCTTTCGCTTTAATTAAGAGCGTCACATCGTCAACATCTGCAACAAAACGTTGCGCGTATTCGTAAGGCACGTATACTGAAAGATCACGTTCACCGCCGAAGAGTGAGGATCCTTCTTTTTCCATAACACCGATGATTTCGGTTTTTTGCCCTTGAATTTTTATGTCTTGTCCAACCGGATATTCCGCACCGAACAATTGTTCGGCCAGTGAGAATCCGATGAGTGCAACCGGTCTTCCGCCGTCGCATTCCATTTGCGAGAAGTATCGTCCTTTATCAATTTTTAAATCAATGGCTTGAATGTAATCATATCCCACTCCGAGGAACCCAACGCCTTCGAGTGAATTGTTTTCATGCTCCACGGTCTTCGAAGCGCGCACTTGGATTGTGGCAACGGAGAACGATTTCAAGTCTGCTTTCAGCAGGTTCAGATCTTCTTTGCTCGGTTGTCTGCGCTGCCAGTACTTCCACCACTCGTATTCACCGCCATCTTTCTCCGGACCCATGGGCCACTTCTGAATAAATAATAAATCGGAACCCATGACAGACAACCCTTCCTTCATATCGGCCTCCATGCTGTCAACGATACTCAACACAAAAATGATTGAGAAAATTCCTATCGTCACTCCGAACAACGAAAGCACCGTCCGCAGTTTATTCACCACCAAAGACTGTGTGGCGAAGGCGAATGCTTCTTTGAGCTGAAGGAGGAGGAATTTCACAGCGTAAAGGTAGTGAGTGAGAAAACGAATGGTATAAATTTGTTCAAAATAGAACAGCGATGAACACCAGCGAAATTTTTAATTTGAATGAAGTCGGGCATTTTGTCCGGAATGAAAATCAAATAGACCTCGAAGCATTTTTAAAAGACCTTTCAAACTTTATTTTGAACGATTGAATATGAAGCAGACTTTCGTATTAACCGTTGCCGATTATTTCGTGAAGATATCTTCGGAAGAAAATGTCTCTGTTTTTTTTGAGGAAGGCTATTCAAATTTTCTTCAATTGGAAGAAGAAACGAAATACGATGCAAACGTTGTTTGTCATGCTGGACTTCCCGATAAATCAACATACGAAGGCACAGTCATTTTCGATGCGGTGCTTGACAAGCAAAGACTCTGGCAAGTGGTTCAAGCACCAAATGAACTAGCATTCATCGTTTTCAATCCGAATAAAATTGAAGAAATTCAGCAGGTCGCCTTTTTAAACGATACATCAACGGAATGGCAGGTGTATTCCCATGTTTTGAAACAAAACGACGAGTCATTTATCTCTCCGCTTTCTTATCCAATTGGAGCTCTAATACTCTATTACCTCACATTGAACAGCAATGCCTTCATGATTCACGCATCAGGCGTTTGGGACGGCGAGACGGGAAGAATTTTCAGTGGTTTCTCAAATGTTGGGAAAAGCATCTTGGCTAAAATTTGGGAGGAAGAAGGTGCGCACATCGTGAACGACGATCGTTTAATTGTACGTGAGGTCAACGGAGAGTTTTTCATGTACAACACGCCTATGCCCTATGCCGATTTGAATAAGCAAGCGCAAGTCTCCAAATTCTATTTCCCTTTTCATGCGAAGAAGAATTCTGCGGAAAAATTAACGGGTACGCATGCCTTGTCGCAACTGAAGGCTTTTTGCTTTCAACACAATTACGATAAAAAATATACCGAGCACTTG
>CANKYR010000075.1 GCA_947488195.1 Flavobacteriales bacterium | reverse complement strand
TTCGCGATTTTTGGGATGCGAAGTTGGCGGAGATGCCTGAAGTTTTGATCTTCGGAGAGGACGTTGGAAAGATTGGTGGAGTGAACCAAACGTGCGAAGGACTTCAAGATAAATACGGAGAATTGCGCGTAACCGATACTGGTATTCGCGAAGCAACAATTGTTGGACAAGCGATTGGATTGGCTATGCGCGGACTTCGTCCGGTTGCGGAAATTCAGTACTTAGATTACATCTATTACGCGCTTCAAATTATGCGCGACGACTTGGCTAGCGTGCGTTACAGATCTGCTGGCGGACAAATGGCTCCGGCGATTATTAGTACACGCGGTCATCGTTTAGAAGGTATTTGGCACAGCGGAAGCCCTATGGGTGCTATCATTAGCAGTGTTCGTGGAATGGTGGTGTGTGTTCCAAGGAACATGACTCAAGCGGCCGGGATGTACAATAATTTGTTGAAAGGAAACGATCCTGCCCTTGTCGTAGAATGTTTGAACGGATACCGCAAGAAAGAAAAAATGCCGAGCAATCTTTCTGAAATGGTTGTTCCTATTGGTGTTGCAGAGGTGGTGAAAGTTGGAAGCGACCTTACAGTTGTCTCGTACGGAAGTACATTGCACATGTGTTTGAGTGCTGCAGATGAGTTAGCGAACATGGGAATTTCAGTTGAAGTGGTAGACGCGCAAACGCTTCTTCCATTCGATACAACAGGCGTTTCAGCATCGAGTGTTCAGAAAACAAATCGCTTGGTTGTTGTAGATGAAGATGTGGAAGGAGGCGCTTCGGCTTACTTGTTGGATCAAATCATTAACAAACAAGGTGCTTTCAATTATCTAGATGCGCAACCGATTACAATTACTTCAAAGCCTCATTTACCGGCCTATTCAACCGATGGTGATTACTTCAGTAAGCCTTCTGTTGACGATATCGTTGAAGCTATTTATGCGGTCATGTCAGAAGGAAATCCAGCGAGATTTCCGAGGATTTAAAAATCATAAATAATTCCAAAAGCTGGAATAATACTTCCATTCACATTCGGAATAAGAATAGGAATACCGTTGCTTCCGTCTGCACGCAAGGCTTGTCCGTCTGTGGTTGCGAAACCGCTGTTGTCGGCATTGCGTTGGAACGAATACAGGTCTTGAGTGTAGCTCTTTGCGTTGGTAACGTTTTGAATGTCTAAGAAGAAATCGAGTGATGATTTCTTGAAGTTAATCTTCTTGTCGATACGAATATCCAACTGATTGAAGACTGGCAAACGCTGACTGTTCAACTGCGTGTAATCGAACGATCCTGTTCCAAGTGTTACATAATTCAATTGCGAAGAGGTCATGTCGTAGGGCGTGTAAGGCGCGCCACCTGCGAGTCTGTACTTCACGCCAAGTTCATACCCCTTTTTGAATTTCTTTCCGAAAATAACAGAAAGCAAATGTCTGTTGTCCCATGCTGAAGGCGCGTATGTATCGGTAGATCCTGTGAATTCACTTTTGAAAAAGGTGTACGAAGCCGTTAAGAAATACGACTTGGTGAATTTTTGTTGAAGGAATAATTCAAATCCATAAGCACGTCCTTGTCCTGTTGAAGTCACTTGCTCATTTCCAATGGCGCCGTAGACCGAACCTTGGTTCGCAAGCGACACACCTGTGATTACTGAAACCGGGTAGTTGCTGTATTGCTTGTAGAATCCTTCCGCTGTGATTCTTAAACTATTCTTTGGAAGGTATTCGAATCCGTAAACGAAGTGATCACACAAGATGTAATCGCTGTTTCTATTCACAGAGTTTCCATCTTGTTTGAATCCAAGAACCGTGTAAACCGGAAGCTTCGCATATCTTCCAACAGAGGCATTCATGTTCCACTTCTCGTTTATAGCGAATGAAGCCGCTACACGCGGAGAGAGGGCGTTTAACGGATTGTTTCCAGTTGTAGTGAATGAGTTCATGTCGGCGCGAATTCCGCCCGTTAATGAAAGCCTTTCACCGAACATCTTTTTGTTTATTGAAACGAATGCACCGTAACGCGCGAAGTCGATGGCGTTGTAGAATGAAAGATTGATTTGAGGGACAATAACGGTTCCTGTGCTATCTGAAATTGCTGGAGCAATTCGAGTAAAAAAGTCGTTGTTGTATTTCACGTATTGCGCAGATAATCCGTAAACAACTTTCCAATCGCCGAAGAACTGATTCACTTCCCAACGCAATTTGTTTTCGATTTCTTGACTTTCGCTTCTCAGTGTTCTGCGTGATTCATCTCCGACCTCGTTGTCTTCAAAACGATCGAGTCTGTTCTCGAACATGTTTCGACTTAAACTTAAATTGTAGTAGCCGTTTTCAAGGGTGTGTTTCAAGGTAACACCAACCGTGTAGTTCCATTGGTTAATATTCGGATTCGAACGAATGATGTACTCTTTCGTTGGGTCTGAAGTCTTTGGAACAGCAAATGAAAACTCATCAATGGCTCCTAGGCCAATGGCGGTAAGCGTGTTTTTCTTGTTGAGCTGTGTATTGATTTTGTATTGAAAATCCCAGTAGTTCGGACGAATAGGAAGATCGATTAATGCGAAGAAGTATTGTAAATACGAACGTCGAACTGAAGCTAGGAAGGTTGTATTCTTTCCAATAGGACCTTCTAAAGTGCCCGCCACTTCTGTGCTTGAAATTCTTCCGTTTCCTTTTACTTGTTGTGCGTTTCCGTTTCTTTGTTTGAATTGAAGGACGGAAGAAAGAGCGTTGTCATACTTCGCGTTGAAGCTGCTGCTGTTCAGCGTAGCTGTTTCAATGAAACTTACATTGATGATTCCTTGCGGTCCGCCTGAAGATCCTTGGGTGCTGAAGTGATTGATTTGTGGAACTTCAATTCCATCTAAATAATAAACGTTTTCGCTAGGTGCTCCACCGCGAATCAAAAGATCATTTCTTTCACCAGCACCTGAAAGTCCACCAACCCCGGGAAGTGCTTGAATTACTTTCGATATATCGAAGTTTCCACCCGGATTACTGCGAATCTCTTCTGCCGTAAGACTCTGAACGCTTAAAGGAGTTTCTGTTACTTTTCCATAGGTGTAACGCTTAATCTCGAGCGTATTCATTTGTTCGCTACTTCTTTCCAATTCAACAGTAAACGTATTTGTATTTCCGTTTGTAATAACAACGTTGAAGAGTTCGGCAGGAAGAAAATTCAATAAAGAAATTTTCACGTTGTACGTTCCGGGTTGAATTTTTCCAATGAAAAATTTTCCGTCTACATCAGAAATAGCACCGAGGTCGGTGTTCTGCAACACAATGTTAGCCCCTGTTAGCGCGGTTTGTGCGTTTTTGTCGATGATAACACCGGAGATACTTCCGTTTTGAGCGGAAGCAATAGAACATGCAATGAATGCAATGAAAATGAGAGCAGAACGCAACATGATTTTCCTAAGTTTAATTTCAAAACAAAGGAAGTACAGAATTGTTTATCCGCGCACAAATAACCAACCAATGCCTTTTCCAATTCAAACGAAGAGGTAGCATGTTTTGTGTTAGTTTTGTGAGGTATAAATTAAATAGAGAATGAAGGATTTATTGTCGCAGTACGAAAATAAGAAACCAGAAGTAGTTTTTGAATGGAACGATCCGTTGACAGAAGCACAAGGTTGGGTAGTGATTAACTCGTTAAGAGGTGGAGCTGCAGGTGGTGGAACTCGAATGAGAGTTGGTTTAGATAAGCACGAGGTGTTGTCTCTTGCAAAAACAATGGAAGTGAAGTTCACTGTAAGCGGACCACAAATTGGTGGCGCGAAGAGTGGAATTAATTTCAATCCGGCCGATCCTCGAAAGAAGGAAGTGTTGAAACGTTGGTATGCTGCAGTAACTCCATTGTTGAAGCATTACTACGGAACGGGCGGTGATTTGAATGTTGACGAGATTCATGAAGTAATTCCAATGACGGAAGATTGCGGTGTTTGGCATCCGCAAGAAGGGGTGTTCAACGGACACTTCAAACCAACAGAAGCGCAGAAAGTAAAGCGCATTGGAAATTTGAGAAGAGGTGTTGTAAGCATCATTGAAGACGAAAAGTTTTCTCCAGATGTGAATATGAAATTCAAAGTAGCCGATATGATTACCGGATACGGTGTTGCGGAAAGCGTTCGTCATTTTTTCGAAATATGGAAAAATGAAAAGAGCCTTGTGGGCAAGAAAGTGATTGTTCAAGGTTGGGGAAATGTCGGTGCTGCTGCTGCTTTTTACATGAGTCAAGTAGGCGCATCTGTAGTTGGAATTATTGACAGAAACGGCGGATTGATTAACGAGAACGGATATTCATTTGAAGAAATCCGCACGTTGTTTTTGAATCGTGTGAACAACACGTTAGTTGCTGAAGGAATGCTTTCATTCGAAGAAATCAATGCAAGAGTTTGGGATCTTCAAGCTGATGTATTTCTTCCATGTGCGGCCTCACGCTTGGTGAGTCAAGAACAAGCAGAGCGCATGCACAAGGCTGGTGTTTCTGTTATTGCATGCGGCGCGAATGTTCCGTTTGCCGATCAGCAAATTTTTTACGGACCTATTTCAGAATGGTGCGATGCACATTTCAGTGTTGTTCCTGACTTTATTGCAAACTGCGGAATGGCGAGAGTATTTGCTTATTTAATGAGCGATTCAGAGGTTGATTTGTCTGATGAAGGAATCTTCTCTGACACTTCGAAAATTATTGGTGAGGCATTGAAGAATGTTCATCAGCAAGGAAGCGAAGAACAATTCGTTTCGAAGCACGCGTTTGAAATTGCATTAAAAAAATTAGTTTAAGATGATCTATTTGCAAACCGCACCGGAAGGAGCAACCTATGAGAAATCGTTGGATTTAATTGGACTTATCTTCAAAGGAGGATGGGTAATGATTCCGCTTTTGCTTCTCTCTATTTTAACGATTGTAATTGTTATTGAACGCTATCTTTTTTTAGGAAAACAAGGTGTTGGAAAGAAGAACAATTTCGAAGGTTTTTTAGCGGCTTTGAAAGTTGGAAATAACACAGAAGCTGCGCGTTTGTGTGAAGAAGACAACGCGGCTTGGTCGCGTATTTTTCAATATGCAGCACTAACAGAAATCTCTGGTGATGAGCAAGAGAAGTTAATGGATCAAGCTGCAAATGTGGAAGTGGCTTATTTGGAAAGAAGATTGAACGTGTTGTCTATTGTTGCGGGAGTAGCGCCACTGTTGGGTTTCATAGGAACCATTGCGGGAGTTATTACAATCTTCTTCGATATTTCAACCACAGCAGACATTAGTATCGGAGTTATTTCGGAAGGTCTTTACCAGAAGATGGTTTCTTCTGCAGGCGGATTGGTGGTAGGAATTATTGCTTTCGTTTTTTATCAGTTGCTACAAAATTCAGTAGACAAGTTTGTGGCGCAAATGGAGGAATATTCTCTTCAACTTAAAACATTATTCCTTCAAGGAAAATGAATATAAAAAGAAGAAAGAAAAGAGGTGCTGTTGTAAACACACATGCGTTGAACGACATTATGTTCTTCTTGCTTTTGTTTTTTCTTATTCTTTCAACGCTTGCTAATCCAAATGTCATTAAAGTTCTTTTGCCAGAAGCCGATGAAACACAGCAACGTGAACCGAAGAAGTCTTTACAATTGGCTGTAGATGAATATCACGATTATTATCTCGATGGAGAAAAAATGAGTGTTGAGCAATTGGGTCAACGTTTGGAATACATTGGAAAAACTTTTCCAGAGAGCACCTGTTCTATTTCAATGGATCGAAATTTACCTGTTCAAGATTTGGTGGAAGTGATGCAGTTGGGTGCGAAGAGCGACATTCGCATGTATTTGAAAACTTCCAAAGTTGAAGGCGAATGATTACCGCAATACTAATAATTTTCGTTCTTGCTTATGTGCTCATTGCCGCGGAACATGCGGTGAAAATAGATAAAGCAGCAACGGCACTAATTGCAGGTGTTATGTGCTGGACGCTTTTAGTTCTTGCTCCAACCGGAATGTCACACGAAGTTTTGGAAGGAAGATTGGGTCATCACATTGAAGAAATTTCCGGAATCTTATTGTTCTTAATGGGCGCTATGACCATTGTTGAAATCATTGATGCACATAACGGATTCTCGATTATTACGGATCACATTTCAACCACCAATCAAGTTAAATTACTTTGGATTATTTCATTGCTTTCGTTCTTCTTGTCTGCAGCGTTAGACAATTTGACTACGGCAATAGTGATGGTCAGTTTAGCGCGAAAGTTGATTAGTGATCAAAAGTCGCGTTGGTTTTTTGCAGGTGTAATTGTTATTGCGGCTAACGCAGGTGGTGCGTGGAGTCCGATTGGAGATGTAACAACGACGATGCTTTGGATAGGCGGACAACTCACTACAGGACCTGTCATTTCAGAACTTTTTCTTCCAAGTTTAGTAAGTCTATTAGTCCCGGTAATTGTTTTATCGTTTGTGTTGAAGGGAAATTTAGAACGTCCCGATTCAAACGAAACGGCGACGAGTGACTTGGCTCGTTCGAAGCAAATGATCGTGTTTGTTTTAGGCTTAGGCGGATTGTTATTCGTTCCGGTTTTCAAGACGCTAACGCATTTGCCTCCCTTCATGGGAATGATGATTTCGGTGGGTGTTCTTTGGCTTGTTACAGATCTCATGAACGGAAGAAAAATGGATTCCGATAAAGCGAAGTATTCAGCGTTGAGTGCATTGCGAAAAATTGATATGCCTTCCGTTCTTTTCTTTTTGGGAATTTTACTTTCAGTGAGCGCATTGCAAGAAGCAGGACATCTCACACAGCTTTCTTTTTGGTTAAAGGAACAACTCAACAATACTTATGCAATAAACATTGCGATTGGTATGCTTTCGGCTATTGTAGACAATGTTCCTTTGGTAGCCGCAAGTATTGGAATGTATCCGATTGAGGCAGCGGGCACTGCTGATGTATGGGCTTCGCACTTCGTTCAAGACGGAACGTTCTGGCATTTCTTGGCCTACACTGCAGGCACCGGCGGCAGTATGCTAATCATTGGATCTGCCGCAGGTGTTGCTGCAATGGGGCTAGAGAAGATGTCGTTCACCTGGTATTTGAAGAACATCTCACTCTGGGCCATGGTAGGTTTCTTTAGCGGTGCAGGAGTTTATATTCTCATGCACCTCTAGTTAATTTTCAATTACGAATTTTTCAGTCTTCGTCTTCCCGCCGTCCAATACAAATTGGAGAAAGTAAATCCCGTTTGGAAAAAGTACATCGAACGAAATCTCAGAGCACTGTTGTTCCAATCCTTCTTCAATTACACTTCCTGAAGTCGAGAGTATTTTCCACTTTACAAATTTGTTTTTCTTGTCGAGTTTCAATTTGAATTGACCATTATTTATGGAAGGAATGATTTTTTCCGAATGAACATGCATTTGCTTATCATCGGAAAAGCAGGTGAAGAACATGACTTCTTGCGGACCGAGGATTTCAATTCCAAATGGAAAATTAGAATTGCTCAAGTTTGTGAATATTGAATCATTCACGTTTGAGATTAACGCCGTTGTATTGTTCAATTCATGGGCTGTTAGGGCTTTCCAATAGAGCAGTTCCTCCAATTCTTCACCTTCGATGTTGCATGTGTTCAGCTGGTCTAGAATGGCGTGACACAGGCTTGAATTTCCCAAGGAACGGAAGAGTTGTGCTTTAGAAAGTTCAATCCAGAATTGTGAATGGAAGGAAGAGTCACTCACGACGCTGTCTGTACAAGCGTTCAATGCATGCACATATCGTTGCACTGCAATCTCAAACGATTCTGAATTGTTTTCAGGAAGTATTTCTCCGCGAAGAACAAGTTCTTCAATCATCTTTTTCATCATACCTATTCCCCAGTTCGACAATGAACGAATCTCGCTGTTGCCTCGATCCAATGGCGTTGTTAGAATTTCATGAAAGAGTTTAATGGAACGTTTTCCCTCGAACAAACTGTCTGTTGCGTAAGCCAATGTTGCTGCCAACGAGAGCGCAGAGTCTAACGGCATTTGTCCGTATTCTGTGGTTGAAATGATTGGCAAATCTGAAAGTGTTTTTTGTTGAAGGTTCGCTTGCGCAAGAGATTTCGTCGGACTTAGAATGCCTATAACCGATGGACACGTTGTGGAGACAGCAACCGAAGGACTTAGTGAAATGATACTCTGCGTTCCGTTCGCGCATATGCTCGATGAATAGAGTGCAATACCGGAACTTCCAGATGCAATAGGAAGCCATTGATTGCTTGAACTAGCGAGCGACACAGGAGCGCATCCGATGGAAGATATGGTTGCAATGTTTCCGCAAAGATTGCAATCGGTGGCACCACTGAAAGCGTTGAATCCTTTGTTCAGCAAGGGTGTTGAGCTGTGGTAGAAATGAACGTGCTCGTCGTTTAATTCGAAAATATTGTATCCGCCGGCGCTGCTCGAAGACATATTCAACACACATCCTTTTCCAATTTCCAAGGCTGTTCCATTTTGTGAAAATTCAGAACAACGAATGGTGAATACGCCCCCTTTCTTTTGCGCCGCGATTGCGTTGTTGTTGAAGGTGCAAGAGGTCATTCCAATTTCAACCAAACTGTAATCGGAAACTGCAATTTCGGTGTTTTCGAATGAGGTGTTCTTGATTCGACTGAGCGATTTCAAGTGTTCTGAAAATAGATTAGCTGAATTGAAAACGCAATCTAGGAAGTTATAATTTCCATAGCGAATATTCACTGAACCGTTGTCGGTGAAGAGTGTATTCGATGCAGTTAGTTTTCCATAATTGTTTTCAATTGTGCAATGCTCCACCGAAGAGTTTAAGAAGGAAAGGCTGTTGTAGTCGATTTGACACAGTGCATTTTCAGCACCGATGATTTCTATGTTGTTGAAGAACATTCGTTGGTAGGAAAGCAGCGTTGCGTTTTCTTCAAGTTCAATTTTTCCGTTTTCAAAACGAATGTAATTGGCGGTTCCGGATTCGTTGAACATAGCGCCTTCATGAATGCGCAACAGAGTGTTTTCAGAACCGACTCCTTCAACATGCATGCGGCTTCCCGACGCGAAGATTACGTCTGTTTCATTCCAAGAAGAATACACATCGAACCCTCCTTGAATGGC
>CANKYR010000074.1 GCA_947488195.1 Flavobacteriales bacterium | reverse complement strand
AAAACACAACGCGCAATACCCATCCATTGAAATCCGAATTCTGAAAAATGCTCATGATCGTTTTCGGATTCTCGACGAAAAAGAACTCTACCATCTTGGTGCTTCATTGAAGGATCTGGGGAAACGATGGTTTGCTTTTTCAAAGCTAGATGGATTGGTGCAGGAAGTTCTCAATCACCTTCGGTAAATCCATTTCCCCTCTCTTACCCTCTCTTACCCTCTCTTCCCCCTTCTTAACCTCTCTTACCTTTTAAATAAAACCTTTCCCGTTCCTTCAACAACTCTTGTAATTTAAAACGCAAATCCCCTTCACACAAAAGCGGACGCTTAGCGCGCTCGGCTGGCGTGTTGAGTCTCTTGAACAACTCATCAATAGACACTTCCAAATACCAAACTTCAAAATGATTCAAAGAGAATTCAACTTTCTCATCAGTAGTGAAAAAACCTGCTCCAGCTGAAATAATTCCGATTGGTTCATTCACAATAGATTTCACCATAGAAAATTCTTCCTCACGAAATTTTTCCCAACCTTGCTCTTCCACAAATTCAGCAATACTCCTTCCCCACTTCAACTCCAACAACTCATCTATCTCGTAACACGACACACCTCTCTCCTGAGCCATACCCTTCGCCTTGGTACTCTTCCCACAACCGGGCATGCCCACCAAAAGAATGTGCTTTTCCATAAAGTAAAAGTATATTAATTCAGAGGTACATTTGTAGCATGAGCAGATTTACTTCTTTATTACTCGCACTCATTAGCTTCTCAGCTTTCGGACAGAAGAAAACAACTTCTCCTTCCGACCAACCACTTCCTTCCATCGTTGTCGGAATTACCGTAGATCAAATGCGCAACGACTACATAGATCGCTTCTGGAACGACTACTGCGAAGGCGGATTCAAACGTCTCGTAAGAAAAGGCTCATACGCCCGCAACATACAATACAACTACATGCCCACTTACACGGGGCCTGGACATGCAGCCATTTTCACAGGCACAACGCCAGCTCACAACGGCATTGTAGCCAACGATTGGTTCGAACGGAAATACAACCGAATGACCTACTGCTCGGCAGATTCGACAGTAAACGGTATTGGCACTTCTGCAGCGGCTGGAAAAATGTCGCCGCACTACTTGAAGTCAAGTACGATTGGCGACGAACTGAAACTCTTCACCGCAGGAAAATCGAAGGTCATTGGCATCTCTCTCAAAGACCGTGGCGCCATTCTTCCCGCTGGAAGAACAGCCAACGCTGCGTATTGGTTCTTAGGTGGCGAAGAAGGCGTGTGGGCTTCAAGCTCCTGGTACATGCGCGAACTTCCAAAATGGGTGCAAGACTTCAACAGCAACGGAAAAGCAAAGGCCTACGCCGCTTCAACATGGAACCTGCTTCTCCCTGAAGAAAATTACACCGAAAGCATCGAAGACAACAACGCCTACGAAATGCCTTTCAAACCGTTACTTCGTCCTGTCTTTCCTTACAACATAGACACACTGAAGAAACACAACGGTGGGTACGAAATCCTCAAAGGTGTGCCAATGGGAAATTCGCTTACGCTCGATTTCGCTTTGGCAGCTATAGACGGAGAGCAATTGGGAAAGAACAACACCATTGACATGTTGTGCTTGAGCTTTTCTTCTACCGACTACGTTGGACACCAATTCGGAATTCATTCCAAAGAATTGCAAGACATTTACATTCGTCTCGATCGTGAATTGGAAAGACTTTTAAACGAACTAGACAAGCGCTTTGGAAAAGACAACTACCTCATCTTCTTAAGTGCCGACCACGGTGGAGCTCCAACACCAAGCCTCATGCAGAAGTCGAATGCCTCGGCCGGATATTGGTCTTCCGACAATTTCGAAGAGCAAGCAGAGCTTTTCATGAATTCAAAATACGGACAAGGCAACTGGATTTTGAATGAAAGCAATTTGAATTTATTCATCAACCGAACGCTCGTTCGGGAGAAAAACATGAAGTTAGAAGACATGCAAAGAACACTTTCCAAATGGGCAGAAGAACAAGAGCATGTAACGAAAGCCTTCGCGAGTTGCGATTTAACAGAAGAAAACTATACGTCTGAATTGGGACAAAAAGTACAACTTGGATTTCTTCCTGCTCTTTCCGGAGATGTGATCTATGTGCTTGAACCTGGATTCATGGAATACTCTAGACAAGGCACCACACATGGTTCTCCGTATGCATACGACTCGCAGGTGCCCTTCTTGATGTATGGGAAAAATGTTCCGGCTTCAACAAACTACGCCGCACATTCCATTACCGACATTGCTCCAACCGTATGCAGCTATTTGCGCATTGGTTTTCCAAATGCATGCACCGGAAACCCAATCATTAGCTTCCTCAGACCAACTAAAAAATGATTCATATTTCGTTAAGCACACCGCACGTTCACCGGAAAATGGTGAAGGTGCGAGTGTCATTCAGCCACTCCGAAGAAAATCAAATCGTTCAACTTTCCTCGTGGAGACCGGGGCGATATGAAATGGGAAATTTCGCGAAAAACATTTCGCACGTTAAAGCTTTCAATTCATCGAATGAAAATATTGAGTTAAGAAAAATTGAAAAGGATAAATGGCTTATCTCGTGCAGTGCCAATGAACAAATAACCTTTGAATATTTTTATTGCGCAGCAGAGCTCAACGCTGGAAGCACATACGTGAACAGCCAAATGCTCTATGTGAATCCGGTGAATTGCATTCCCTTCCTTCCGGGCAGAGCAAATGAAAACTATACTGTCGAAATTCTCGATTCTTATGCCCACCTCTGTTGCGGACTTCCCCACGAAGGAAACAAACTATTCGCGCAGAACTTCGATGAATTAGCAGACTCCCCGTTTGTTGCTTCGCACAACAGAGAGGTTCTATCGCAAGAAATAAATGGCATTCACTTCCACGCAAATATCTTCGGAATTACGAATTTGAATTTCGAACGTTTCTGGAACGACGTGCGCATTTACACGCAGCTTCAACTGAATATTTTCGGAGAATTTCCTGTTTCAAAATATCGCTATCTACTTCATTTCACACCCTATTTCATGCATCACGGGGTAGAGCATAATACTAGCACTGTGATTGTTATGGGACAAGGCGAAAACTTCGACCGTGAAGACAAGTACAACGAAATGCTCGCAATCTGCAGCCACGAGCTCTTTCATACCTGGAACGTCAAAACATTGCGTCCGGTTGAAATGATGCCCTACGATTTCACCAAAGAAAATTACACGCAACTCGGATACGTAGATGAAGGTGTTACCACTTACTACGGTGATCTATGCCTGCGCAGAAGCGGCATTTGGAACAACGACCTTTGGTTACAGTCATTAGAAAAATGGTTGAACACTCACCACCGCAATTACGGAAGATACTCTTATAGCATTGCAGATAGCAGCGTAGATACCTGGTTAGACGGATACACACCGGGCGTTCCATGGAGAAAAGTTTCCATCTACAACGAAGGTGCTTTACTTTCTATGATTCTCGATATTGAATTGATTGCTGCAACAAATGGACGGAAATCCATGGACGATGTGATGCATCAGATGTATCAAAAATTCGCGAAAAAAAATATCGGATACTCCGTTAATGATTATTGGAAAACGCTTGAAGAAACAGGACTTTCAAACGCACAAGAATTCAGAAAAAATATTGCTGAACAGGCTATTGATTATTCAGAATATCTGCAAAAATCTTTCAATAAAATTGGTGTTGAATTAGTGTGGTCTCCTTCAGCTATTGCTACCGAACGCTTATTCGGTTTCAGTGTTGACCTTCAACTAGGCAAATCAAAAGTGACTTCCGTTTGCATGAATTCCGCAGCGGATATGGGTGGACTGTGGTATGGCGATGAAATTTTAGAAGTGGACGGTATTACCGTTGACAAAAACGTAAATTTTCTCATTGAAGCCACAACCACAACACAATTGCTTATTCTTCGCAACGGCGTGCAGATGGAACTTACCCTTCATTCAAAACCTGAATTACCCATTATTCAGCAATCGCACATTTCGTTTCCAGAAAACAATAGTCTATTCAATTATTGGATAGGCAAACGCAACGCATAAAAAAAGGGCCTTGAAATTCAAGGCCCTTTTTATTTTCTTCGATTCAGAATTACTTCTTCTCGTCTTTTACTTCTTCAAAGTCAACATCGGTTACTTCACCGTCGTTGCCTCCTGCTTGTTGCTCTCCAGCTCCTGCATCTGCAGCTCCTCCAGCGTTGTTGTACATATCAGCACTAGCCGCTTGGAACACTGCATTCAATTTGTCCATAGACGCCTTAATCGTGTCTAAGTTCTTTTCAGCATGTGCCTTCTTCAGCTCTTCCAAAGATGCTTCGATCTCTGTTTTCTTATCAGCAGGAAGTTTATCTCCGAACTCTTTCAATTGCTTGTCCACTTGGAAAATCAATGAATCGGCTTGATTCACAACATCAGCTTCTTCTTTCGCCTTGCGATCTGAATCTGCATTCATCTCTGCTTCTTTCTTCATCTTCTCAATGTCTTCCTTGCTTAATCCACTAGAAGCTTCGATTCTGATGCTCTGCAATTTGTTGGTTGCCTTGTCAAGTGCAGATACGTTAATGATTCCGTTTGCATCAATGTCGAAGATTACTTCAACCTGAGGAACACCTCTTGGCGCTGGTGGTAATCCGTCTAAGTGGAAACGTCCGATTGTGCGGTTGTCTTTCGCCATAGCGCGTTCACCTTGCAATACGTGAATCTCTACGCTTGGTTGGTTATCACTCGCCGTTGAAAACACTTCAGATTTCTTCGTTGGAATCGTAGTGTTCGCATCAATCAACTTTGTGAATACACCGCCCATAGTTTCAATACCCAATGAAAGAGGTGTAACATCTAACAACAACACGTCTTTCACTTCTCCCGTTAATACACCCCCTTGAATAGCAGCTCCGATTGCTACTACTTCATCAGGATTCACTCCTTTGCTTGGATCTTTTCCGAAGAACTTCTTAACCGCATCTTGAATAGCTGGGATACGTGTTGAACCACCCACTAAGATAATTTCGTTGATGTCGTTCACAGACAATCCTGCGTTCTTCAATGCGCTTTCGCAAGGAGCAATGGTTCTGCGGATCAATGAATCTGCTAACTGCTCGAACTTCGCACGTGTCAAGGACTTCACCAAGTGCTTTGGTATTCCGTCAACGGGCATGATGTATGGCAAGTTAATTTCTGTCGTTGTAGAACTAGACAATTCAATCTTCGCTTTCTCAGCTCCTTCCTTCAAACGTTGAAGAGCCATTGGATCTTTCGAAAGATCTAAATTTCCATTTTCATTTTTGAATTCTTGAACCAACCAATCAATGATTACTTGGTCGAAGTCATCTCCACCCAAGTGCGTATCACCATCTGTTGACAATACTTCAAAAACGCCGTCCCCCAACTCAAGACAAGACACGTCATGCGTTCCACCACCACAGTCGAACACGACAATTTTCATCTCTTGAGACTTCTTGTCTAATCCATATGCCAATGCCGCTGCAGTTGGCTCGTTAATGATACGCTTCACGGTTAATCCAGCGATTTCGCCGGCTTCTTTCGTAGCCTGACGTTGCGCGTCGTTAAAATATGCAGGAACGGTAATAACCGCTTCGGTTACTTCCTGACCCAAATAATCTTCAGCCGTCTTCTTCATCTTTTGAAGAATCATAGCTGAAATTTCTTGTGGGGTATACGTACGATCGTCGATTTTCACGCGAGGCGTGTTGTTGTCGCCCTTCACCACCGTGTAAGGCATGCGGGTTGCTTCTTTCTCAGTTTCTGCGAATGATGATCCCATGAAACGTTTGATACTTGAAATTGTTTTTGTTGGATTCGTAATGGCTTGACGCTTTGCAGGATCTCCTACTTTACGCTCACCACCTTCAATGAAAGCAACAATAGAAGGCGTGGTGCGCTTTCCTTCGCTGTTCGCGATTACCACGGGCTCGTTTCCTTCCATCACAGATACACACGAATTCGTGGTACCGAGGTCAATGCCTATTATTTTACTCATGTTCTTAAATTTTCAATTTGTTTCACCCCGCATTTCAACCAATATGCCATTGAGAAATTCGGGTCGAAATATGACAGAACTGTCAGCATTTTCTGACACGTCTCTTGAACCGCCCGACAATTCAGCGTGGTAGATACAAACTGAAGTGCTCCTTGCGCATTCTTCCATTCAGAAAAATGACTCCGAACCAATAGAAGTCGAGGCTCAATTCAATGCGTGCATCGGAACAGATTTGCTTCCAAGCGCGCATCATTCCTTTGCTCCAATAGATATCGTCGAAGACAATGCAGGTTATATTTTTATGTTGAAGTAGAATCTCGAAATAGCGAAGCGTAGCCTCTTCCGTATGGTTTCCATCTACATAAACAAATTCCATTTCAGGAAATGCATTTAATGTAGTTGGAAGAGTGTCGTTGAAATTTCCTTCAACCACTTCTATATTTTCTTTCTGGAAGGAATGAAAAAGAGTGCGCGCTTCGGCCGCATGCGTTGGATCTCCCTCAAGGGTAATTATTTTTTTTGTGGAATGAAGGGCCTCTGATAAATAGAGTGTGCCTATTCCGAAATGGGTGCCTATTTCTAGCAGCCCCGAAGGCTGCAAATGTTCCACCACCAAATGAAGGGCTTCTCCCTTTTTCTTCGGCATGGCGCTGGAAGCCACGGAACGCGAATAGGTGCGAGTAGTCTGAAGACCTTTACTTCCCGCACCGAAGTCCTTCACCACATAAGTCGTATCGTTCGAAAGCAATTTTCCACGCGCGGCTTCAATCGGTTTCCAAGCCTCAACTCGTTGCTGCTTGAGCACTTCGGTAATGAGTTTGAAAACAAACGGTGAATGAACCCCGTGAGGTCCTTTAGCGAAAAATAAATGTTTGAGATAAGGAAGCAATAACATTACTTCTGTCCTTTTTCAAGTCGCTCTATGCGCTCTAGCAATTGCGGTAAGCGGCGGTGAATGATGTACGATTTTTTGAAGTCCATCGTGCTAACAGCGGGTGTCCCTTGCATTACAACGTCTTCTTTCAGCACAGAAGCGCTGATGCCCGTTTGAGCCGCAATCTTCACTCCGTTCGCTATGGTTAAATGTCCCGCTATTCCAACTTGTCCGCCTATCATAACATTCTCACCAATCTTCGTGCTGCCTGCAATTCCAGTTAAAGCAGCAATGACGGTGTTCTTTCCTATTTCAACGTTGTGCGCAATTTGAATGAGGTTATCGAGCTTCACGCCTTCACGAATAATTGTTGATCCTAGAGTGGCTCTGTCAATGGCCGTATTCGCGCCTATCTCAACCCGATCTTCAATTACGACATTTCCAATCTGAGGAACCTTCGCGTAACGATTATCTGCTTGTGGTGCAAAACCGAATCCGTCTGCTCCAATAATAACTCCAGCGTGCAACGTGCAATTCGCACCAACGACACATTCACTATAAATCTTCACACCCGGATGAATTGTCGTAAAATCTCCAATCTTCACATGCTCGCCTAAGTATGACTGAGCCATAATCACCGAATTGTTTCCAATTGAAACTCCAGCTTCAAGAACCACTCCTGCTCCAATGTGAACGTTCTCTCCAATCACAACAGTAGAATCTATAACAGCAGATGCATGAATACCCGGACGCGGTCTTTTGAATTGGCTATACGCTTCTAATAATTTTGCGAAACTTCCATAGGCGTCTGCTACACGAATAAGCGTAAGCGTTTCTGGCAAGGCTTGTTCTGCAACGAAATCGTTGGAGACAATAGCAATGCTTGCGCCTGTAGAATAAATATAAGAAATGTATTTCGGATTGGCCAGAAACGTGAGTGTTCCAGCTTTGCCTTCTTCAATTTTAGAAAGCCCTGAAACTTCCGCCGAAGAATTACCTTCAACCGTTCCTTCCAACATACCGGCTATTTGCTCTGCCGTAAATTTCATACGAAATAGATTTGAATGCGAATATACTTCTCAAATGGCAAAGAGCTATTTCATCTTCGCTCCAATCGATTGAATGTCTTTGAAAAAATCGGGATACGACTTCGAAATCACTTCCGGATTTTGAAGAACTGTCTTCGCCCCAGCAATGCCGAAAAGCGCACCAGCCATAACCATGCGGTGGTCTTTGTGCACGTTCCAAACGGCAGGACGGGCATGACCAGGGTAAATCATCATATCATCTCCGCGAACAATTACACGAATTCCAGATTTCGCGAATTCTTCCACAATAGCGCTTGCTCTATTGCTCTCTTTTACAATCAGTCGCTTTGCGCCTTTCAATGTTGAAACTCCATTTCCGAAAGAAGCCAATACGGCGAGACACGGGAACAAATCTGGACAATGCGTGGCATCGAAATCAAATGCTTGAATGGTACTTGCGAAAACTTTCACGCTGTTTTCGTTCTGTGTGTATTTCACCTTCGCTAAATCAAAAACATCTAAGATGGCCTGATCGGCTTGTGGCAATCGCGTGTTTAAATTCTTCACCAACAAACCTTCTGTAGCCGTTAATGCTCCCGCTATTAAAAGCGGAACAGCACCGCTCCAATCGCCGTCAACCGATACATCTTGCGGCTTGTATTTCTGAGAGCCCTTAATGAAATAGGTCCCGTCCTCTTCCTTGACTGTGACACCAAACATCTTCATTACCGCAAGAGTTAAATCTATGTACGGCTTACTGTTCAATTCTGTAACCACCAACTCTGAATCGCCTGTGCAGCGAGGCAAAGCCATAAGCATTCCCGAAAGGAACTGGGAAGAATTTGCTGCAGATAACTCTGCCTTTCCTGCTGTTAACTGCCCTGAAAAAGTCAAAGGCAGTTTTCCTTCGTTGGTTGAAACGGTTACTCCAAACGGATTCAGATAAGTATCAAATTCAAAGAAAGGTCTGTTCAATAAAGTCCCTGTTCCATTCAAAACTTTTTCACTGTTGTGAAGCGCTGCAATAGGAACGAACAATCGTGAAGCAAATCCGGATTCTCCTGCAAAAAGATTTTTTTGTGGGGAACGAATGTCGTGAATTTCATTGGCTGGAAATCCGCCTTTGATGGTTAATGTGTTCTTTGAAAGTTGAACAATCGCACCCAGCGACTCGGCCAACTTTCGCGCATGAAAGGGATCTTCTGAATTCGGATAATGACGAATGGTTGTTTCTCCTGCGGCCATGAGCGCCGCAGCAACATAGCGCTGAGCAATACTCTTCGATGCAGGAGCTGAAACGACTCCACTAATTTCCGAAGGAAGAATTTCAATTTTCACTTTTCACCAATATAAATACTCGCAATTCCCCCGCTTAATGGAATGCAGCGCACACTCTTGTATCCAACCTTTTCCATAACG
>CANKYR010000073.1 GCA_947488195.1 Flavobacteriales bacterium | reverse complement strand
CAATCAAGTGTAGATTATATCTACGAGCCAGAGAAGACTCAGATTCTTGAAGAGTTAATTCCTCGCACACTGAAAGTTCAGTTGTTCAAAGCCCTGTTAGATAGTAACGCTGCTGAGCACGGTGCTCGTATGACTTCTATGCACAAGGCAACAGACAATGCCGGTGAAATGGTTAAGGATCTTAAGTTAACTTACAATAAAGCTCGTCAAGCGTCAATTACTGGAGAGATCTTGGAAATTGTTGCCGGTGCTGAAGCATTGAACGGCTAAGGCGTATATTTGTCTTAAGCCCTAACCGTGAATGCTTAAGAAAATAGTCTCTCACACCTTTTTTTATTCTTTTGCTAATCAGACTCCAGCGCTGATTAATCTTTTCTTACTTCCATTTTTAACGCCATTTTTAACTGCAAGTGACTTTGCCATTTACGGTTTAATTCTGAGTTATGCCGGATTGGTAGGTGCTTTCAGCAGCCTGGGATACATAGTCCTCTTCCAACAAAGTTATTTCGAGTTGGGTAAAGATTTTAAATTGAAATGGTCAAGACTTCTTGGTTTCCAATGGCTGTATAAATTTGTCTATGCCGGTTTGGTTGGGGCGCTATTATACTTCACTTTGAGAAATAAAATTACAGCGGATCGCTTGAACACAGTTCTTACTTTAGTCATTGTTCCACTTTTATTTTTCGATCTAACGAAATCGATTGCCACGCGATTATTTCAGTTCAGGCATGAGCATCAAAGGGTATATACCATAACAATAGGCGTAGGAATACTGTCAGCGCTTATGAGCTTCGTCGGTGTACGCTATTTCAATTTAGGATACATGGCGTGGTTGTATTCACAGGCCATTTCTTCGGGGTTGTTGGCCGCTTACTTTGGATATTTCTTGTATGTGAAAGAGCGTATTCGCCCGTCGTTTCATTTCAACAAGAATGAAATTGTTTCCGATCTAAAAATTGCGACACCGCTTATTCCAATGGAATATGCAACATATCTTTTGAGCTCTTCGGATCGAATTTTACTTGATAAATTCGGGGTAAATCAGAATAGAATTGGACAGTATAGCATAGCCTATTCCTTTGCTTCCTATTTTGATAATATTCAGTTGCAGGCAAATCAAGTCATAAGTCCGATTGTTTTTGATTTATATAAATTGGGAACTGAGGTTGCGCAGGATTTGATTGGAAAGATAGTTAGGCTGTGGTTTTTTGTTTCGTTGAGTGTTGCAGTTATTATTGGACTTTGGGTGCCCGATATTTTTAGGTTGTTGTATCGAAAGGCTGAATTGAGTAATGCATACCCAATGGCGATAATTTTAATTTTCGGATTTTGTTATAGACCAATTTTTGTTGCGATTGCAAACAAGGCGATCTTCGAAAAAAGAACGTTTGAAGTGTTGAAGATTACTGTAGTGGCCGCTCTTTCGAATGTACTACTTAATTTCGTGTTCATTGGTTATTATGAAACGTGGGCTGCTACTTTGAACACAGTGATAGCTTATTTCGTTATGGGCGTGGCTGGATATTTTTTAATAAAGAACAGTGCGGATTTCCGCAAGCTCATTCGTCCATTCGAACTCGTTGCAATCATTGTGGTTGTGGGAATTGGGGTATTTGCTTTGCGTGATTTTTCATGGGCGTGGCGTCTTGCTGCTACAGGAGTTATTTTGATTGGAATGTTTATTTGGATTCGCACCAAAGGAAGAAAAATGTGGAATGAATTGAATAACTTGCGACATGGCCTTTCGTCCCATTGATTTCAATATTATTCAGAATGAATTCGAGCAAAGATTTCCAGATGGAAAATTGTTCGAAGGGAAGAATTTCAATTACATTAAATTGGTTCAACACGGCTTGTCATACGCTATGACTGATGCTCAGAATAAATTGTTGAAGAAGAATCTTTTTTCAAGTTGGGTTATATACAAGTTGAAATCGTGGATGAATTCCAAAAGAAAAAAAGGAAATTTCCTTCCGCAAAAAAGTGAGAGTATTTTAATTCTGGAAGGAAGGCGAAAGTTGAAACTTCCAACTGGAGAGGAGATTTCACCCATAACCCATCTGATTCGAGAGTCTATCTTAAGCACAGAATATTCGTGGTGGGAAACTACCGGCGCATTCGCGAAGGAAGCGGATTTTTCATTGAAAGATTTATCGAATTGGTTTCCACCCACGAATGACATTCAAAATGAAATTTATTTTGAATTGAAAGGAGTATTGCGAAAAATTAAAAAAGCGGCAGTGCTTTCAAGTAGTGAATTTCAATTTGTGGAAAGTGCATTCTTTGTTTTTTTTGAATCGTTTAGAAGGTGGCACTCATTGCTTTCTGCAGCGAAGCCAAAGACATTGGTGGGCATGACACATTATCACAATGAAGGTTGTTTGGCTGCAGCGAAATTGCTAGGAATAAAAACAATTGAGCTTCAACACGGATTAATTTCTAAGCACGACCTCTATTATGTTTATCCGAAACAATATCAGGAAGCTGTTTCAAAGGGTATGTTTCCGAATGAAATATGGCTGTTTGGAAATTTCTGGAAGCGCGTGCTCCTAGGTGGTTCAGAACTGGCATGCATGAAACCAATTGTAATTGGAAATTTCACAACGGATGTCAGTATAACATCAATTGATTTCGTAAAAGAGAATCGAGTGTTGCTTTGCGCACAGAAAAATTTATCGGAGCCTTACATTGCTTGGATTCGTTTTATGCGAGATAATATTTTACCGTTACATACCGATTGGAAGCTTATTGTGAAATTGCATCCGCTAGAATCTGAAGTTCAGAAATATGAAAGTGAAGCGAACGATTTCGTTGAAGTGCTGCCCGTTTTCGCATCACTGAATGAGGAATTGAGGCGAGCGAAAATTCAGGTCAGCATATACAGCACTACGTTTTTCGATGCGTTGGGATTGGAAGTGAGAAATTATTCATTGAATGAAATTGGGTTTTCAAGTGATTATGCATCGGAAATGATAGAGCTGCGGGTTGCGGAGCCGCTGAAGAACACAGAAGATGTGATTTCTAAATTTGAAAACGAGCAGAGTAAGCCAGATTATTTGACAAGAGAGGAAGTTTTTTCCATTTTCCAACCTAGAATGATGAAGTTTTAATCGCCAAACCCGTAGCTTGTTCAACACTTATTCGTTACATTTGTTTATATCCTCACGACAATGAAAAGACTCTTATTCTTTACTCTTATTTTTCTCGGCTCGTTGAATTCATTTGCCCAGGCAACTTCTGCAACGGCTGTGAACACTATTCCAGAGAATTACGTCTTTAATGCTGTGGGATCTCCATCATCTCCAATAACAGCTACGAGTCATTGTTTAGTTGCAACAACAGGTGAACCAACATCTACGTGCACAACAACGGCCCCAACAAATGCTTGTTGGTTCAGATTTACCGTTCCAGCGGGAACGTTGTCAGCAGCAGTTAGAATTACGGTTGTTCCTTCTGGATTTGATGCTTCAGTAGATTTTTACGCAGGAACGGCACTAGCGCCCATCTATAGAGAATGTCAAAATTCTGGAGGGGTAGGAGCTACGGAAATATTAAGGACGACCTGGGCAAATAACCCAGTAAATCCAGGAACAGAATATTATTTCAGAGTTGGGTCGAATGGAAGTTCTCTATCTTGTTTTACTGTAAAAGTTGAATTCTACCCAACAGCTGTTTTGGTATCTTCTCCAAATCCTACTCTAGATGTTGGTTTGCCTGGATACAGTGTAAATAATCTTATTAAGCGGAACAATCCATCTTTAGCTCAACACAATAGTTTAGTAACGTCAACTCGTTTTCGATTTGTTAATCAAGCAAATCCCACAGTTACTGCATGCCTGGGAAATACAGGGGTTTCTAGCTTAAATCAAATACCTTTATATTCATTCCCATGTATTTGTTACGGAACGAATTATGACGTTTATATTGAAATTCAAATGGATGGAATTTGGTGCGGTGAGGGCCCAGTAAGAACTCTCACGATGGAACCCTATCCTAATAATTCGATTATCAACACTCCATGCACAACGTTTACATTGCAGAACGGAGTATTAAATTCGACATATTTAGGTCCAAACGCAATTGCTGAATGGGAATTTTCTCTAGGGGGAACCGTTGTTGCCACCGCTCAATCTTTACAGGGAATTAGTACGATTTTTTTAAACATTCCAGCACTTTCATGTTTGAGATACAACAGAATTTATTCAGTTAGAATTAGAATGAATTACTGCAATGTTTGGGGGAGTTGGAGCGCACCATATTGTTTAATTACAACGCCAATTCCTTATTTAACAGTAACAGGTCCGCCACCAAGCTATGCTAATATTTGTGGAACCACTATTTCGCCTTTCACCATTGTTTATTCCCAATTCATCCAAGGTGCTAGTCAGTATATTTGGCAAATAGCGAAAGTTAATCCGGCTGCACCCCAAACACCAATTGCCCCCGCAATTGTAGCTACAACTGCAACTCAATTGTTGATGTTGAATCAATTCAGTTTGTCTGCAGGAAGTTCTTACAGGATTGCAGTTAAACCGAAACTTACTTCATGTAATGCTCCGCAAGAAGGTGATTACGGCGCTTTTTGTGTGGTAACTATTGGCGCCTCTATGGCTCCCGGAGTCCCAAGCGCTATGGATGCTATGAGCGAGGAAATTCATGTAGAAAGAAATGCAGCCGATATTATGGAAGTCGATAACCAAGGAAATATTGCGGTAATTTCATTCCAAGGAATTGAAGAAAAGATGGCTACCATTCGAATTACAGATGAGCGTGCATTAGGAAAAGGAATGATTCAGTTGGTTGGAATGAACGGGCAAATGCTTTTCTCCAATGATGTGTTCATTGAATCTTTGGATCAATTGATCCAAGTGCCACTTCCTTCTAATGTTGCTTCTGGCTTGTACATGATTTCTTTCAGAACCCAAGAGCATACAGTTACTGAGAAATTTTGGGTGAGATAGAGAAACTTTGGCGAGAATAATCGTGAATTATAGCGAATGATTATTCGCCGCTAAGGCGATCCTTAATTTCCTGCATAAACTCTGAGGCGAAAACGAAATTATTCAAAGCTTCGTTTTTCGATCTTAAAAGTTCATGCTTGTTACCCTTCCATTCCACTTTCCCTCCGCTAATGAAGTTGATTTTATCGCCAATTTCCATTACAGAGTTCATGTCGTGACTTACCACAATGGTTGTGGAGCCTAGGTCATATGTAATACTGCGAATAAGGTTGTCTATAACAATGGATGTCTCAGGATCTAATCCCGAGTTAGGTTCATCTACAAAAAGGAATTTCGGATTCATGATAATTGCACGAGCTATGCCTGTTCTCTTCTTCATTCCTCCCGAGAGCTCTGCTGGATAAAGATTATTTTTTCCAACAAGATTTACTCGTTCAAGGCATTCGTTCACTTTAATGAGCTTTTGTTCTTGAGTTAAGTCGCTATACATGGTAAGCGGAAACATAACGTTTTCCTCAACAGTCATAGAATCGAAAAGGGCAGCACCTTGGAATAGCATTCCCACTTCCTGACGAATTGCTTTGTGCTGATCTTCGTTCATGTTGAGGAAATCAACACCATCGTACAGAACACTTCCAGCGTTTGGCTCTAATAATCCAACCATGCATTTCAGCAAGACACTTTTCCCCTGACCACTTCTTCCAATAATAAAATTCACTTTTCCAGGAAAGAAGTCGATGTTAATGTCTGTGAGCACTTGAACATCTTTGAATGCTTTTGATATGTTCTGTACTTGAATCACAGCAGTAATATCTGAGTAAGCAAATAATTCCCAACCATTACGGCAACCATGCTATATACCACACCTTTCGTACTTGATTTTCCAACTTCCAATGCACCTCCACTGGCGTAGTAACCGTGGTATGCTGGTATGGTAGAAAGAATGAATGCGAAGAAAACAGTTTTTATAAGAGAATAGACAATTCCGTAACTGTCGAAATCGTATTGAATGCCGTAGACGAAATCGTTGAGCGAAACAGCTTTAGTCATGGTTCCTATAATAGCACCGGAACAAATACCCACGCTCATTGCTAAAAGAACTAAGAAAGGAAACATGACGGTAGATGCAATTAATTTCGGAAGAATCAAATAACTCGCAGAGTTCACACCCATAATGTCTAACGCATCTATTTGCTCAGAAATGCGCATGGTACCAATTTCCGATGCAATGTTACTTCCGACTTTGCCGGCCAACACAAGGGCTACAATGGTGGAAGAAAACTCGTAAATCATGGTTTGTCTGGTGGTATATCCAACGGTCCATTTCGGAATCCAACCGCTTTCAATATTCACTGCGGTTTGAAGAGTGACTACGGCGCCCATAAAAAAAGAGAGCAAGGCAACAATTCCAACCGATTGCACGCCAATTTTTATCATCTCATCGGAAATCAGCGGGCGATATATATTCTTTTTTTCTGCACGCGAAAAAACCCTGCGCATCAGCAAAAAATACCGTCCGAAATTTCCTAATATTCCTGTCATGATTTAAACTTACGCCGAAGGTAGTTTATTTTTTTTGAGTGTAATAATTTTTGAAGGTATAGCTATTCTTCCGCGATATTCTGTATTTTCGGGGCATGAAGAAATTATTCTATTTGTTCGTTGCGGCAATTATAGTGGTAGGTGTTGCTTCATGCAACAATCCGAAACGTGCTGCGAAACGTGCACATAAAAATTGCAATTGTCCTACTTGGGATTAAGTTCGTTTAGGCATGGCTAAATCCAATGATTTAGAAACTGCGTTAACTCCATTCTTACCCGGTGGTTCAGTAGCGAAGGTGTGTGAAATGTTGCGGGCCTATCCGCACGATTTGGTAATTACAAAAGGCCGCAGCACCAAGCACGGTGATTTCCGATATGCTCCCGGCGAACGTTATAAGATCACTGTCAACCACAATCTCAATCGATACGCTTTCTTAATCACACTTATGCACGAATTGGCTCACTTGGTTTGTCATGTGCGTAACGGACATTTCGTGAAGCCACACGGAGCTGAATGGAAGCAATGCTTCAAGGAAACACTCGCGCCATTTGTGAATGTGAATTTGTTTCCGTTAGATTTAGAGAAAGCCATTCAACGCTACTTGAATAACCCTGCTGCAGCGACTTGCAGCGATGTAGATTTATCTAAAACGCTTGCGCTTTACGATAGATCAAGTCACGAGAATATTATCATGGTCGATGATCTTCCAGACGGGGCTAAATTTCTTTATGGAAAAGACAAGCGTGAATTCGTTCGCTTGAACAAACGTCGTCAACGTATTTTGTGCAAGGAAGTGAAAACAGGAAGTGACTATTTATTTTCTCCGCTCACAAAAATTTGGAAGCTTTAGTTAAGCCTTTTTTCTTCTTTGAATTTCTTTTTCAATCAAAGACAACTCTCTTCCCGTTTGTCCTTTCACCGAAGTATTCTCTTGCGCCCTGCGCAGCAGGTAGGGCATTACTTCTTTGATTGGCCCGTAAGGAAGGTATTTCGCCACATTGTAATTAGCATGACTGAGGTTGTAGCTGATGTGGTCACTCATGCCGAACAATTGCGCGAAATAAATACGCTTGTCGTTGCTGGCTATTCCGCGAGCATTCATTTTTTCAACCAACAGCGCAGAGCTTTCTTCGTTGTGAGAACCACAGCAAATAGCGGTGTCTTCAATGTGATCCAAGCAATAGTCAACCGCTAAATTGAAATCGCGATCTGTATTTTCTTTGGTAGATTGAATCGGATCCACATAGCCCATTTCAGCAGCACGCTTGCGTTCCTTTTCCATATAGGCGCCGCGAACCAACTTCACGGCAGTCTTTGCGCCCTTCTCGCGTAAACGGGTATGCATAGCTTTCAAATATGCTAGGCGGTCGTGACGATACAACTGAATCGTGTTGTACACAATGAAATCCTTCTGGTTGAATTGAACCATCATGTTTTCAGCAAGCTCGTCAATCGCATCTTGAATCCAAGAGTCTTCGGCGTCAATAAACAACGCCACATTTTTCTTATGCGCATGCTCGCATATGCTGAACACGCGTCCAGCAGCGCGTTCCCACTCAACTTCTTCATTGGCTGAAAGCGCTTGCTTTGCATTTACTTTTTCCAACAAAGAAAATCTGCAGATCCCTGTTACTTTGAATACGCTGAAGGGAATATCGTTGTTGTTCTCGGACGCATCAATGGTGCGCATAATTTCATCTGCCGTAAAGTCGAAATCTTTTTCATTTTCTTTTCCTTCCACACTGTAATCGAGAATAGAGCCAATGCCACTTTTTGCCAGGTGGTGCGCGGCTTTCTTGCTTTCTGAAATATTTATTCCACCACAAAACTGGGAAAAGATATTTTTCTTAATGGCCCAACCAATGGGAATTCCTAGCCCAACCGCAAGATTCGTCAGGGTGCCACCCAATTTTACCAAACTTGGAGAAGCTATCAGTTTGAAGAGCCAAAACGAGCGCCTCAATTGGCCGTTATTTTTATGTTGAAACGCTACCGCGGTATTTTCGAAATTCACGCTACTCATTGCTGCAAAGATATTCGTCTTCGTTGGTTTTTCATTCTGAATTTAAAAGGTTCCATCGTATCTTTCGATCACAAATTAAATGTCATGAAAGCAGCACAAGATTTTATCAATGAAAATAAAGATCGTTTCCTAAGCGAGTTGTTCGAACTACTGCGTATTCCAAGCATTAGCGCCGATATGGCTTACAAGGAAGAGGTAGCGAAATGCGCAGATTTGGTGGCGAAGCATCTTCGCGACGCAGGAGCAGATAATGTAGAAGTTTGTATTACAAATGGACATCCGATTATATACGGAGAGAAATTAATTGATCCAAGCAAGCCAACGGTTTTGGTTTACGGACACTACGATGTGCAGCCAGCAGATCCAATTGAATTGTGGCATACACCACCTTTCGAGCCAACGATTAAGAAAACAGAGATTCACCCTGAAGGTGCAATCTTCGCTCGTGGATCTTGCGATGACAAAGGACAAATGTTCATGCACGTGAAGGCGTTTGAGGCGATGTGGAAAACGAATTCACTTCCATGCAATGTTAAGTTCATGATTGAAGGAGAGGAGGAAGCGGGTTCTACCAACCTTGGTCCTTTCTGTATGGCAAATAAAGAAAGATTGAAAGCAGATGTGGTGTTGATTTCAGACACGAGCATTATAGCGAACGACGTTCCAAGTATCGACTGTGGCTTAAGAGGTTTAAGTTATGTTGAAGTGGAAGTAACAGGATCGAATCGCGATTTACACAGTGGTGTTTACGGCGGTGGGGTTGCTAATCCGATTAACGTATTGGCGAAGATGATTGCTTCACTTCACGACGAGAATAATCACGTTACCATTCCAGGTTTCTATGATAGCGTTCAGGAATTAACA
>CANKYR010000072.1 GCA_947488195.1 Flavobacteriales bacterium | reverse complement strand
CTAAAGCGTCACCAAATTCACCAGCGCTCTTCGCTGTTGCAACAGCAAGATCTTTTTCAAAAACCTTTTGATTTGGCTTCGCTAAGAAGTTCATCAATTTCGTTTTGTCAACGATTACTGAAGTAGCGAAAAGTTTGTCAGCAAAAGCCTGAACGTTTCCTTTGTATTTCGCGTCAAGCACTGCGTGCCAAGATGGACGAGCATTTGTAGCAATTCTGGAGCGGTATAAATTTGTTAAAGCAACAAACACATCTTTGTCTGTTTGCATGTTGTATTCCACGAAGAACGCTTCAGCTGAAGCCTTGAATCCATCAAGCATCGCTTGTTTCTTCGAAGCATCGGTTTCAGCAAAATACTTTTCGAATGTGCGTTGAAATTCAGAGGCCAAGCTCATGAACTCTGCTCCACCCATTCCAGTTAAACGCGCATACAAAAATGCTTTTTGTGTTTCGTTGGTTGAAGTGTAAAAGTCTTGAAGCATTGGAAGTGCTTTGCCAAACTTATCGTTAGCCGTTGAATTAGAAGTTAACCACTTCGTGAATCCAGCTTCAGTCGAAGCTTTCTTTCCTTCAACATCCAAACGCTTCAATCCGCGTGTTTGGCCAATGTAATACTTCCAAGAGTTAGCAGTGCTTGCATACTTTGCAGCATACATCAAGCGAACACCTTCGTTCGCATCCATGTTCTTCTTCCAAGTCTCTAATTTCAATCCGAAGCACTCAACCAAAATTGGGTTCTGCACGTCAACAGCTTGCTCAACTCCGTAAGAGGTTAAGTAGCGAGAAGTTCTTGCAGGATATCCCATGATCATAGCGAAATCGCCTTGCTTCACACCACCCATGTTAATTGGGAAGAAGTGCTTAGGCTTCAAAGGCGTATTGTCTTTGCTGTAATCTGCAGGTTTGTTTTCAGCACCTGCATAAATACGCAACATGCTGAAGTCACCGGTGTGACGTGGCCACATCCAATTGTCTGTATCACCACCGAATTTCCCTACGCTTTCTGGAGGATTACCAACTAAACGAATGTCGCGGTAAGTCTGATAAACGAATAAGTAGAATTCGTTTCCAGCATAAAATGTTTTTACTTCAGAATTGTATAAACCGCTTTCGTTCGCGGCCTTAACTAATTCTTTGTTGCGAGCCATAATTGCCGCTTCGCGCTCTGCTTCAGTCATGTTCACATTCACAGCACCCAATACACTCTCTGTAACATCTTCAACACGAACCAAAAAAGAAAGCGTTAAGCCTGGAATCGGAATCTCTTGGTCCAATGACTTTGCACAAAATCCGTTTTGAAGAATGTTGTTTTCTAATGTTGAAGAAGATTGAATTGCATCGTAAGCGCAGTGGTGATTTGTAAATACAAGTCCTTTGTCGCTCACAATTTCTCCGGTGCAAAATCCAGCACCGAAACGAACAATCGCATCTTTCAAAGACGCTTGATTAATGTTGTAGATGTCGTCTTTGGAAAGTTTTAATCCAAGACCTTGCATTTCAGCTTCGTTAATTTTATTCAACATAGCCACCACCCACATGCCTTCCGTTGCGAACATTGCGCTAGGGACCATCATGAGCACCGTTAGTGCGAGAATGAGATTTTTTTTCATTTGATTTATTTGAGGTTTGACGTTTTACTTTTTCAATTTCTTTTTGTTAGCATCCAACTTCGCTTGCTGCACCTTTTGCATTTCTTCAATGCGTGAAGCGAATCCACCTTTTTTCTTCGGCTTCTTTTTGTTCGCTTCAATCTTTTCACGAATAGAATCTTCATTCACGAAATACTTCTTAATGGCCCACATTTGACCAATAGAAATAACGTTCGCTGTGAAGTAATACAAGCTCAATCCTGAAGGCATGCTGTTGAAGAAGAAGATCATCATGAACGAGAAAATATTCATCATCACTTTCATGTTCGGCATTCCCGGTTGAGTCATCGTTGGCTGAGAGCCCATGCTCATCTTCGAATAAACAAACGTAGAGGCAGCCATTAACAAAGTGAATCCACTCACGTGCGCTCCGTAGAACGGTACGTTGAAAGGGAGATTTAAAATACTGTCATACGCCGCCAAATCTTCTGCCCACAAGAAACTCTTTCCTCGCAAAACAATCTCTGCTGGGAAGAAGCGGAACATCGCATAAAGAATAGGCATTTGAAGCAAGACAGGAATACAACCCGCAAAAGGATTCACGCCAGTCTGACGGTAAAGCGCCATGGTAGCTTGTTGCTTTTCCACAGCATCTTTTCCTTCGAACTTCTTGTTAATCTCATCGATCTCAGGTTTCAAAACGCGCATCTTCGCTCCACTTAGGAAGTTTTTCCAAGTAATAGGAAAGAGTACCATCTTAATAATAATGGTTACAATCAAAATAATTAATCCGAAGGAAACAATGTAATCTGCCAGGAACCAAAACAAAGGTCGAACCGCATACTTGTTAACGTAGCCAATGATCCACCAGCCGTAGTCAATGACGTCTGTGAATTCAGCTGCACCGGTTGCTTCAAGAGCCTTGTATTCATTCGGACCTAAGTAAAATTGGAATTCCGCTTTCGCGTTTGAAGATGCTTTGGTCTTCAATGGAAGCTCGGCGTAATATGATTTCGTATGCTGAGAATCTGCAGGAACCATAATGCTGAGGTCGGCATTTTTATCGAAGCCTTCAGCGCTAATAATGGCAGCAGTGAAATAATCTTGCTTCATAGCAACCCAATTCAATTCCTTCTCTGGACGCTTTTGATCACCTGCGCCTTCGCTCAAGTAATTGCGGTCCTCTTCCATTTCACGATAGAAAATAGAAGACTTGCTTCGCTCTGCTTGAATACCCTTTTCCTGGGCTAGTCCGTTCAACAACCAACGGAACACTAAAGGAGATCCGAACATTTCATTCTCCATTCCCTTCGCCTCGAAATTACACTTTACATTGTAAGAGTTTGGCTCAAGCGAATAGGTCCATTGCAATTGCGCGTTGTTGCTTCCGGTTGCTGTTAACACCACAGTAGCAGCTCCATCTGTTGCATTGGCAACGGTTGCAGAAGCAGTAAAGTTTAATTCACTCGACAATAAAACAGCGCCGCTGCCATTCTTCCAAGCAATGTCCATTTTACTTTGAGCAGTGTCCCAAAGTTGAACTTGTTGTTGTGAATTGTATTTTCTGTAGTCAGCTTCCAACAATTCTGCTGAATGTAACAATCCTCCTTTCGAAGAAATCTTCACTTTTATCTTACTGTTAGAAAGAACCGTGTACGTCTCTTGTGCTGGCATCGCAGCTGCATCCATTGACCCGTAACGAGCTGTGTTCAAAACTGCAACTTCGGTAGGTGTTGAAATTCCGTTTGAGGCAACCACTGCCGAGTTTTCAGGCAAAGGAGTGCTTTCAGCTTGAGCAGTTTGCTCTGTTGGTTGAGGAGCGTTAGCTGCCGCCTCAGCTTTGTTCTTTGCAGAATACCAGCTAAAGCCAACGGCAATAAGCAGCATTAACGAAAGTCCAATGACGGTGTTTTTATCGAATTTCATGTTTAGTAAATGAGGTGCAAAAGTCGGAAGTATTCATAAAAAATCCACTTTTTTTTGTGTTCACTTCAATTAATCGTGAATTTTGCCTAGAATCATGAAGCTAACCCATTCAACCATAAAGTTCTTTATACTGCTCGTCTTGCTTGTTGTGATTTGCATAGCTGCGCTTCTCATGGGAAGTAAAGCGATATCGCTTGTTTCGTTGTTTGAATCTGCTGAATCTCCCGCTGGACTTGTCCTCTGGCAGCATCGAATGCCTCATATTCTCGGTGCAATTGTGGTTGGAAGTTCCCTCGCTTTAAGCGGGAATTACATGCAAGTCATCTTTCGAAATCCACTCGCAGGTCCTTCGGTTCTTGGTATTACCGGTGGAGCTTCATTGGCCATGGCGGTCATATTTCTAACTTCTTGGGGAATGAATTGGTTCCTCAACGCGGGGACATGGGCTTTATTTATTCCTGCATTTGCAGGGGCAATGTTGGTGCTATCGCTACTACTCGTTATTCAACGAAAACTCCCCATGGCTTCAACATTACTGGTTGTGGGTTTGCTCTTCTCGCACTTCACAGGAGCCATTGAAAGTATTCTTCAAAAAATGGCCGGCGCCAACAATGTCAATCAGTTTGTAGTTTGGGGAATGGGATCTTTGGATAATCTTACCTTGTCGCAAGTGCCTTGGCTGTTTTTAGGGGCCTTCGTTCCCTTCATTCCGACATTTTATTTTTTAAGGAAGTTAAATGCCTTTGCCATGGGCGAACAAATAGCAGCCACTTCCGGAGTAGATGTGGTGAAACTACGTTGGGTGTTTTTAACTTCTGTTGGAATTTCCACAGCAACCATAACTGCCTTCTGCGGACCCATTGCCTTCATTGGACTCATGGCGCCGCATGTTGCTCGTTTGTTTATTCGCTCGTTCAATCAACAACAGCTCATTTATTTTATTCCGCTTGTCGGTGCGACATTGCTAGTCATCTCAGATCTAATTTCAAGGTTGTATGCCCTTCCTCTTAACGCAATAACCGCTGCAATGGGCATTCCCTGTGTGTTCTACATCGTGTTCAATCCAAAAAGAAGTGGTGTATGGATAAGCTAAGAGTGGAAAATATTTCAGTTTTACGCGGAAAGAAATCTGTCATTTCTAACCTGACAATAGCTTTTAATTCAGGTACTTTGGTAGCTATTGAAGGAAATAACGGTTCTGGAAAATCGACTTTTTTAGATGCCATTGCAGGATTAATTTCTCTGGCGGAAGGTGAAATTTTTGTGGAAGGAAAACCACTGAGTCAGTTGTCTTATTCTGATCGTGCATCCTTTATTTCATATGTCCCTTCCCGGAAAACAACCGCTGCAGCTTTGGAGGTTACAACAGCGATTGCAGTAGGTGATGTATTTGGAAAGAAGATGAGTCGGGTGGAAGAGGCCATTCAGAAATTCAACTTGAATGAACTTCAAAACAATCTGCTCACTGAGTTAAGCGATGGTGAATACCAGCGCGTTCAACTTGCGCGTGTATGGGTTCAAGATACGCCTGTTGTGCTGCTCGATGAGCCTGCTGCGCATCTAGACGCCACTTCCCGCGAGAATTTATTTGCTGAATTGTTGAAGTGGGCCGAAGGCGATAATAAATTAGTTATCGTATGTTCCCACGAATTGCATTTGAACAAGCAGTTCGCTTCAAGAATTATTCAATTCTAATATTGAGCAATATTTGAGGCTTGAATCTGTTTCACAAAGACTTATTTTTACAAAAAATTATTAGACCATGAAAAGAAGGCTAACCCTTTTCTTCGCGCTTTGTGCGTTTGTTTCTTTCTCTCAATCGAAGAGCGTTACTGCTCCAATTACCGATGTAACACTATTCTTGAGCGGTGCGCAAGTGACGCATAAGGGCGATGTAAATTTGAAGAAGGGTGAGAATACCCTTGTTCTATCCGGACTTACAGCCGGCATGGATGTTAACTCTATTCAGATTTTAGGAAGTAAGGATTACACAATTTTAAGTGTCAAGCATCAAATGAATTACACTTCGAAGGTTTCAAACACGCGCGTTCGTTCCATTCAAGACAGTATTAAACTTTTAGGTTTCCAGACTGCTGAACGCGCAAGTTTACGCGCGGTGTATCAGGAAGAGAAAGCGTTCTTGCAGGCCAATCGTTCAATAAAAGGCGACAATGCTTTGCTTATCCGCGAAGACCTTTCAGAGATGGCTGACTTTTACAGAAGTCGCATGAAGGAAATTGAATACAAGATTTTAGACTTGAACCAAACCGATCGCGAAAACAACGAGAAACTTCAACATTTGCAAACACAGCTTTCGCAATTACAATCTCAAAATGTGACCAATCCGGGTGAAATTGAATTCGTGGTTACTACAGACGAAGACAAAAAATCAGATGTAGTGATTACTTATTTGGCAACGAATGCAGGTTGGACGCCCTACTACGATTTGCGTGCTGAAGACATTGAATCTGATATCGAATTCACCTACCGTGCGAAAGTGTGGCAAGGCACAGGCGCAGATTGGAAGCGAGTGAACTTAACCATTTCAACGGGTAATCCGAATGTGGGCGCGCAAGTTCCAGCCTTGAATCCGTGGTATCTGAATATATACGCACCACAAGCATATCGAGGAAGAGCAAAAGCAGAGGACGATTACAAGCGGAAGCCTGCAGCTATGGCATCTGGATATATGGCGGAAATGGATAAGGATTCTCGGGCAATGAATAGCATGCTAACGTCTGCTTCTTTCACAACAATTACATCTAATTCAGTGAGCACTGAATTTAAGATTTCTATTAAATACGACATTGCTAGCGACAATCAACCGGTTGAAGTGGTAATGCAAAAACAACGTTTGAAGGCTTCCTACAAATATGTAGCAATTCCAAAATTGGAAGCAGCGGCGTATTTGCAAGCGGATATTATCGACTGGATGCAGTACAGCTTGTTGAGCGGTGAAAGTAACATTTACTTCAAAGGAACTTTTGTTGGAAACGGATACATAGACCCAGCTTTGGCGAACGATACGCTTCAATTGTCATTGGGACGCGACAACGCCATTACTGTGAAGCGCGATCAAGTGAAGGACTTCTGCAAGACCAGTGTTTTCGGAGTGAAGAAATCTACTTCGAAGGCGTATGAAATTACCATCGTTAACACGAAAAAGAAAGCCATCAATATTGAAGTCTACGACCAAGTTCCACTTACGCAGAATGCAGATTTGGAAGTGGCTGTGGAAGAACTTTCAGGTGCAACACAGGAAGTCGCTACTGGTAAGGTGACGTGGAAGATGACCATTGAACCCGAGAAGACAGAGAAGCGTCAATTGAGATTCACGGTGAAATATCCGAAGAAGAATCTGATTCAGAATTTATAAAAATGAGTCGATTGTTGTTTTGGCTTTTCCTGAAGCCATTGAGTTTGATGCCTTATTTTATTCTTTATCGAATATCTGATTTGGCATTCTTCATTTTGTATGTGTGCTTCGGATATCGGAAGAAGGTGGTGATGTATAATTTGGAATTGGTTTTTCCAACCAAAACAAAAAGAGAAAGAGAGCAGATTGCCTGGGATTTTTACAAGCACTTCTGCGACCTCATTCTGGAAGTCATTAAGAATTTTTCGGTAACAGAAAGCCAATTGCGCGCGCGTTTTGTGATGCACAACCCAGAGCTTCTAAAGAATTATGCAGAAAAGGGGCAGAGTATCATTCTATGCGGTGGGCATTATGCGAATTGGGAAATGTGGGCATTGGCGGCACCCATGCAATGTCAAATGCCGCTTGTTGGTATTTACAAACGCTTGAGCAATCCGTATTTCGACCGGAAGATGCGTGAATCGCGCAAGAAGTATGGAATGCAGTTGGTTTCAACACGCGCTACCAAAGAGTACTTGGAAGAGCACCAAGGCGAGCTCATGGGAATGGTCTTCGCTGTGGATCAATCGCCTGCCGACCCGAAGAAATGTGTTTGGATTAACTTCTTGGGAATTGAGACTCCCGCTTATTATGGCGCCGAGAAGTATGCCAAGGAATTGAACCTTCCTGTTGTATTCGGGCATCTCAATAAGGTGAAGAGAGGATATTACGAATCGTACTTTGAAGTGCTCACTGAAAATCCACGAGATTTCAAGGAAGGTGGACTTATTCAGTTGGCCAATGATCGAGTGGCTGAGGATATTTACAAAGAGCCTTACTTGTGGTTGTGGACCCACAAGCGTTGGAAACACAAGGACAAGAAGCCGAAAGAACAGCAGTAAAAATGGGACATTCGGAGGGAAATCAAAAAAAAATCAACTCTCTCTTGTTCCTTTCAGAATAATGCATATATTTGCAGCCCTATTTTTAGGGACGAAAATCAGACGACTATGAACCGCATAAAGGAACTTGAAAGCAGAATTAACCCAATCGCAGAATACCCAAAATTCTCTGCAGGTGATACCATTTCTGTAACGTATAAAATTATTGAAGGAGTGAAAGAGCGTCTTCAAACATTCTCTGGAGTAGTAATCCAAAGAAGAGGAACAGGTTCAACAGAAACCTTTACCGTTCGCAAAATGTCGAACAGTATAGGTGTTGAGCGTATCTTCCCGATTGCTTCACCCTTCATTGATAAAATTGAAGTGAACAAGCGTGGTAAAGTGCGTCGTGCACGTATCTTCTACTTGCGCAGCCTTACCGGTAAAGCAAGCCGTATCCAAGAAAGAAAATACTTCGGCCCAGTGGCGAAATAAAAACACTTTGATAGAGTATAGATTAGGGTTCTTCGGAACCCTTTTTTATTGCTTGAAAATCAAAAACGCCCTTCCGTTGAAGAGCGTTTTCGATTCCTTAACCAAAACCTACACCCGATTGGGTGAACCTTACTGCCCTAACGAATTCCAACTTTGTTAAATTGTGTGGATAAGAAAAAATAATCTTTCGAGGCTCTTGAATTAATTTCGAAATATGAATAACGAAAAAGATCCATCGCTTTCGCACCTCATTGGATGTGTGGAAGAATTTCACAACGCATTCCGAATTCCGGTGCGTAAAACACCAACAGGTGAATTGGAAGAACGCGAATACACGCTGCGTTTCAATTTAATGAAGGAAGAGAACGAAGAGTATCTGGAAGCCGCCCAGAATGGCGATATCGTCGAAATAGCCGATGCGTTAGGCGACATGCTCTACATTCTTTGCGGGACAATGAATGCCCACGGTCTGCACGAACAAATGGGAGAGATATTCGCAGAGATTCAACGTAGCAACATGAGTAAGCTCGATGATAATGGCGAGCCCATCTATCGTGAAGATGGAAAGGTCATGAAGAGCAGTAATTATTTCAAACCGAATATTGCAAAGTTCTTAAAATAGAATAGCCGCGTTGTTGCTATCTTTGCACCTCATTTTTCACTATGTTAAACATCTCTTTACCCGATGGTAGCGTTCGCTCTGTAGAAGAAGGTACTTCTGCAATGCAATTGGCTGCTCAAATTAGCGAAGGTCTTGCACGTAACGTGCTTGCTGCAGAAGTCAACGGAATAGTTGTAGACGCCTCGCGTCCACTCCCCGATAACGCTACGGTAAAGTTGCTCACGTGGAACGACGAAAACGGGAAGTCCACTATGTGGCACAGCTCTGCTCACTTGATGGCTGAAGCGCTGGAAGTCCTTTATCCAGGAGTTAAGTTGGCCATTGGTCCTCCGATTGAAAACGGATTTTATTACGATGTAGATTTCGAGGGAAAGCCGTTCACCCAAGAAGATTTTTCGAAAGTGGAAAAATTAATGTTGGAATTGGCACGTCAGAAGAACGAATTCGTTCGGAAGGAAGTGTCGAAAGCCGATGCGATTTCTTACTTCACAGAGAAGGGAGATCAGTATAAATTAGAATTGATTGAAGGACTTCAGGACGGAGAAATAACGTTCTACACCCAAGGGAGTTTCACAGACTTATGTCGTGGTCCGCACATTCCAAACACGGGATTCATTAAAGCTGCGAAGCTTATGAATGTTGCCGGTGCTTATTGGAGAGGCGACGAGAAAAATAAGATGTTGACGCGTGTTTACGCCATCACATTTCCGAAAGCAGCTGAACTTGAAGAGTATTTGG
>CANKYR010000071.1 GCA_947488195.1 Flavobacteriales bacterium | reverse complement strand
AATGTCTTCTCCCTGCTGAAACGCTTCGATCATGTTTTTATCTCCGCTCAATGCCGCAATAATGCGCAATTCAACTTGAGAATAATCGGCACTTACTAAGACGTGATTCTCGTCGCGGGCAACAAATGCTTTTCGAATTTCTTTTCCGCGTGAAGTGCGGATGGGAATGTTTTGCAGGTTTGGCTGATTGCTGCTCAATCGACCAGTTGCAGCAACAGCTTGCATGAAGTTGGTGTGAACGCGTCCGGTGATTGGGTTAATCATGTTCGGAAGTGTATCGATATACGTGCTTTTCAATTTGCGCAATTCACGGTAATCGAGAATGAGCGGAACAATTTCATGGTTGTGTAAATAACGTTGAAGAACATCTTCGCCGGTGCTGTATTGTCCGGTCTTCGTCTTCTTCATTTCGGTAGTTATTTTCAACTTCTCGAAAAGAATAACACCTAATTGTTTCGGTGAGTCTAAATTGAATTTCTCTCCAGCAAGCTCTGTAATTTTTTCTTCAATGATGTCGAGCTCTTTGCCTAGCTCAACACTATATGCGTTTAAGAAATCTTTGTCAACGCGGATGCCTTCCCATTCCATATTAGCGAGCACTTCAATGAGAGGAATTTCAATGTTTTCCAATACCGAAGTGGTTCCTTGCTTTTCCAATTCAGGCATGAAAATCTCGGCAAGTTGAAGCGTAACGTCTGCATCTTCTGCCGCATAATCTTTAATGCTTTCTGCAGGAAGATGAGCCATGGAATTTTGATTTTTCCCTTTCGGGCCAATCAACGATTCAATGGAAACGGGTTTGTAATTCAAGTATTTTTCACTCAACGCATCCATGCCATGTTTTCCATCTGCATTAATCACGTAATGAGCGAGCATGGTATCGAAGATTTTATTTTGAATCTTCGTTCCATATTTCTTCATCATCTTGAAGTCGAACTTGTAGTTCTGAGCGACAAGAGTTTTCGAAGTGTCGGAGAAAATTTCTTTGAAAATTTCCAACTGCTTTTGCGCTTCTTCGAAATTGGAAGAGATAGGAACATACCAACCGGTGTGTGTTTTCGTACTGAACGAAAGTCCAACCAAATAGGCTGAATGAGGCTCTAGATCTGAAGTTTCGGTGTCGAAACTGAAGATGGCCGCACGTTGCAATTCTAAAATTAATGATTGTAGTTCCTGTTCTGAAGTAGCCATGAAATATTCATGAGGAACATTTTCAAGTGTGTTTTTCGATGTAGTTGGAATTTCAACTTCTTCACCGGCAGAGGAAAATAAATCGGGCACAGCATTGCTGCTGGAAGAAGGACTTACGGTTGCACTTGCAGCAGATTCCTCGTTCAACACACGCTTGATTAACTGACGGAATTCAAGTTCTTCAAAAACTTCACGAATAGCATCTTTGTTTATTTCACTTACTTTCAACGCCTCTTCATCGAATGGAGTTGGAGCATCGAGCATGATCGTTGCGAGCTTCTTCGAAAGGATTCCTTGCTCGCGGAAGTTCTCGACGTTTTCTTTTTGCTTGCCTTTCAGTTTATCTGTGTTAGCGAGCAAACCTTCGAGGGATCCGAATTCAGCTAAAAGTTTAGAAGCAGTTTTTTCGCCAATGCCGGGAAGTCCCGGAATGTTATCTACGGCATCGCCCATCATTCCAAGTAAATCAATAACCTGACTTACATTTTGAATGTTGAACTTTGCACAGACTTCTGCTTCGCCTAAAATCTCTGCTTTTCCGCCTTGGTAGCCAGGTTTGTAGATGAATGACTTGTCGCTTACGAGCTGACCGTAGTCTTTATCGGGGGTCATCATGTAGGTGTAAAACCCTTTTTCTTCGGCTTTTTTAACGAGCGTTCCAATGATATCATCGGCTTCGTATCCAGGAGCAATAAGCATGGGTATGTTGAAGGCCTCGACAATTTTTTTGATGTAAGGAACTGAGAGCTTAATGTCTTCAGGCGTTTCAGAACGATTGGCTTTGTATGCCTCGTAATCTATTTCGCGCAAGGTTTGCTCAGGCGCGTCGAATACAACAGCTATGTGCGAAGGTTTTTCGTTGTTCAGGATATCGAGAAGTGTGTTCGTGAATCCGAACATGGCTCCAGTGTTTAGTCCTTTGCTATTGATTCGCGGCGTGCGAATGAATGCGTAGTAAGAACGGAAAATGAGTGCGTAAGCGTCGAGAAGAAATAGTTTTTTTTCGTGTACTGAAGATATCATGTTACGAAGATAGTGCAGCCATATACGCGGCCACATACTTCCCCATAATATCGAATTCTAAATTCACGAATGACCCGTTTTTAATGAACTGAAAAGTGGTATGTTCATAGGTAAATGGAATAATAGCCACAGAGAACGAAGTCTTCGAACTGTCGACTACAGTCAGGCTTACGCCGTTAACGGCAATGCTGCCTTTCGGCACAGTGATGTGTCCAAGTTCTTTTGGTGAATATTCAAAAGTGAATTTCCAACTGCCGTCATTTTCGGTACTGGAAATACATTTTCCAACCACATCTACATGTCCTTGAACGTTGTGACCATCGAGCCGATCGCCCAATTTCACGCATCTTTCAACATTGATTTTGTCTCCTTCCCTCCAACTACTAATGGTTGTTTTCTGAATGGTTTCATCGATAGCGGTGACGCGATATTTGTTTTCTTTTATTTCAACCACAGTTAAACAAATTCCATTGTGCGCAAGGCTTTGATCTACTTTAAGTTCGTTGCTGAAATCGCACGAAAGCCAGAGTTCTAAATTGGTTCCAACGGTTTCCGTTTTTGCAATTTCCCCGAGCGATTCTATAATTCCAGTAAACATATTTTATTGTTGAGGTGAAGCCTGTGTGGCATTCAAGATTTGAATATATCCTTCGTAGAATACAGGTACTATTCCTTGAAGGCGAATGGTGTTGACCATTAACGTGTAGTAGTATGTTCCTGCACTGACAAGGTTTTGCGTCTTTTGATCGGTTGCATTCCAGCCAATATCCGGATCTGTTGTTTCGAAGAGCAGTGTACCGTATCTATTGAAAATTTTAAGGTCAATGCTTTCGATGGAACGATAAGGAAAGGGCTTCAGAATATCATTCAATCCGTCTAAGTCTGGGGTGATGATATTTGGAAGTTCATATGTTGGGCAGTTGTCTATGCACACCACATTCGAAGGGACACTTTCATTCTGATGAAGTTCTCCGTCGGGCCAAAGGTTCAAAGAATCCAGCGCTGTAATGTAGAAGCAACCCGCGATGCTTTGCAATCCGTTTGGATGAAGGAATTCGAATTCTACGTTGCCGACGCCATTCAAGGTTCCCAGTAAGGAGTATTGACTGGTATCTGTTTGGGCGTAATAGATGTTGTAAGCCGTAATGTCTTGTGAACACGACGGGTCTATGTTATTCCAGGAAATTTGAAGTGAAGGAATTTCACAATTGTTAATTTGAGAAATCAGAGGCGGGCAGGGTGGTGTTGCGTCGAAAGGACTTGCGCATACTTCCTGACTAAAATTGTACAAAGAGTCCGGCACGTTCGGCGCACCGTATGATCCCAGTGTAAGAATTTTGTAGCAGTAGTTTGCATTATTAACTAAACCTGTATCGAGGTATTGCGGTGCAGTTGTTTCATTCAACAAGGAATAAATTAATTCTCCTGGTGCCTTCCTGTAAATGAAATAGCGCGAGTTTATCCAAGGGAATTGTCCTTGCACATTCAGTTGCATGGCATTATCCATGGGTGTTGCAACAAGCCATGGAGAAGTTGCGCTAGAGGAATATCCAACGACGTCTTCATTCGAATAAAATTTAACACGATATTTTTTAAGTGCAGTGAAGGTGTCTATGTTGGAATGGTAGTAAATCGTATCTCCTGTATTTAAAATGGTGAAAGGATTTGAAGCGAAAATGGTTTGCCATGTACCATTGTTGTCGAATTCTAATTCGTAGTGATAGGGAGGAAGGAAGGCGAGGGTGTCGAGCTGCGAAGGAGGCGACCACCAAACGGTATCACTTCCAACCGAAATATCTGTTGTTTCAATACTCACTTTTGTTATGACCGGAATGTCTTTTTTAATCTGAACACATGCCTCTTCGCTTGCGTAACTCAATGCGCCGTCTGGCCATACGGTGACAATGCGGTAGCAAAATGGAACACCGAATCCGGGGGCATTATCTTGGTAAAAATTACTGTTCGCGCCAAGTGTTTGTCCAATATAAACGAATCCTGTATAGGCAGGCATCCCCACTTCGCAATCGGAAGGATTGAAGTTGTATCCGTTTTGTTTTCTATAAATGAAATAGCGAACATTTGCCAATTCGTAGTTAGAAAATGAGCTTAGACATGGCGAAGGATTCCAAGATATTCCCACCGTAGCTCCCACAGCATTTGCTTGAACGTTTTGTACTTTAGGTGCGACAACGGTAATGTTTACGGACTCAATATCAGCCAATGGAACGAAACCGTTATCGAGTGCTTCAAAGCTTACTGTATATGGTGTTGCGCGCACCTCATCGCATTCCGGATTCCAATAGAACGTATCGGTGAACGTATTGAATTCGGCTTCATTAACAACGTTGGTTAATGGTCCGCCAAAAGCGCTAATGAAGACAGCGTTTCCATTTGGATCAGTTGCGTTGACATCGAATTGAATGGTGCTTCCTGCTTCAACGCAATAGTCGGGAAGCGGAGCAATAACAGGGGGTTGATTGTTGCAGGTTATAACAGTAATTTGCATGTCGCGAATGACATAACCCACTAATAATCCATCTCGAAATTCTTCAATTTTAATCGCAATATTGAACTCACCTGCCAACGGTGGAACGACCCAAGTAACATCACCTGTTTGAGAGTCAATGCTGAAAACATCAGAACCGTTTACAGTGCTTGCGTCAGGCAGTAACCAGCCTGCCAGGGCTATAGCATCTGCACCCATGCATGGCACGAGCGAGTAGACCAATGAATCTCCATCTGGATCGAACGCAACTGGATTGTGTATCCACGGTTGATTCAGGCAAGCGTCTTCAATGGGCATTTTTAAAAGCTGCACAGAATTGTTATGTCCGGTTGCTGGCGAGATAACAAGCATGGTCTGAATCGTGAAGACTTGATTCACAGAATTCAAAATGTTTATCACGCCCTCGTTTCTGTTGGGATCTTCCATGATCAAATAGTAGACTCCAGGTCCTAAGTAGGTGTGATATCCGATATACTCATTTCGCTTTGCGTCGCCAGAGGCTAAAATTGTTTGAGAGCTTCTTTCTAAACTGTCGAGTTGATTTTCGGTGGTACCTGAAGGCTCGTCGCCCCATCTGATTTTTAAAGAAGGACGGTCAGCGGCGAAGGAGCTAGCCTTTGTAATTGTGTTAATGGTTACTTTGTAGGTGTAGCCACTTACATGCTCGTAAACGATTTCTCCCGCACGATTGTGTGTAGCCCATGCCGCTAGAGCAATGAGCCAAGTGCACAAGGTGAGAAGGAGTTTACGATTCATTTTTTATTAGACAACTTAAGTTGTCGTTTGGTTTGCTTATTCAACGCAAATTTTTGTTCTAGCAATTCCGTTATCCGAAAGCACTTCGAAAACGTACCATCCTGCAGCCAATTCGTTTACCGAGAATGAACGTGAATCAGTCGTGATTTGTTTCACGCATTTCCCCTCGCTCGAATATACTTTCAATTGGAATTTTTGAATGTTAGATGGAAGGGTGAAGAACACCGTTTCATTGGCTGGATTTGGAAATGCGTTAAAGTTGAAATTGTTTTCTATGGTTTGAACTCCGTCTGCAAGTTGAAGGTTCACGCAGTAGTCTTCCACTTCGCCGTAACCATAGGTTCCGCAAGAGGTAGGAGGGTCTCCTGCACCGAATATTCCAACATAAGCCATTCCAACACGCATGCGTGTGCTGCCTGGAGCAAGAGCTGCAGGAACGGTGATAGTTCCTGTAACTGCATTTTGAGAACCGCTGCCTGCATCGTAGGCTAATTCAGCAGGTTCGTCGAACGTTCCATTGGCGTTGTAGTCGATCCATATTTTGAAATATTCACTGTACGACCCAGCTGGGAAACCTGGAGTGAGCGAAACTGGATAAGAGTTTCCCGCAACCAGTGTCAGCGTATTAAGATCTGTGTAATCGGTGTAGTTTGCATTGGCGGTGCTAATGTTCGTAAATGAACCCACAGTAACCGCGTCTATGTATTCATCCGCCGCGTTTCCACCATTGGCATCGCAATAAACAACGTCGGTGCATGAACCACAACCTGTAGTAGAGAATTCAAACAGAGTGAAAGGATTTTCTGGATTGACGCAGATTGACGCTACTTGAATAGTATAGGTGGTGCACGAATCTAGGTTAAAGAATGTAATGTTTGGCTGAAGCGACTGAATAATCTCGGTTCCGTTTGGACCCGTTAATTGAATACTGTAACCATCTGATGCAAAGATATCATTCCATGCAACAGTCGCTGTTGTGGCACCTTGCGTATTCGGAACCGAATATTCGTTCGGGTTGACGCAACATCCTTCGGTGGTAAGTAAGAATGAATTTGTCCATTCACCCAAAGTGTCGTTACACAAAGATGCTAATTGAATTTCGTATGTTGAACAAGCAAGCAGTCCATTGAGCTCAACACTGTTTGCGTTTATATTTTCGATAAGTGTCCAGGTACCCGAACCCTGCAATTGATATTGGCAAGCAAAGGTGGTTACGTCAGGCGTGCTGTTCCAAAAAACGCTATAATCTAACATGTTTGGAATTTGCATGGCACCAATTGCAAAAGGCGCGACGCAACCTCCGCCGGAACATTCACTCAACAATAAATCGAGACTGTTTTTCACATTAAGTCGTCCACCCGTTACCATTTCGGGTTGAAGGTTGGGTACTACGTCAACCCCGTTGAAAATATAATCGCGTATCAGTTGGGCTCCTGTTATTGGATTTGCATTCACAATGGACATGAGCGAGGTGCAGGGGGCAGAATACAAGAGTGCTATTGCACCGGCAACACAGGGACCCGCAAAGGAGGTTCCCGAAGTGTTTCCGTAATTGGTATTACCCGCAAGATAAACGGCCTCGCCCGGAGCACCTATGTCAATGGTTGTAATTCCGTATCCGCTGAATGTTCTAACGTCGGAGCTGTTTGTAGCTGTTACTGCAACCATATATTCACTCGGACATGCTGTTGGAAGATCTCCAACGACGTCTACGTTCACTTCGTTATTCGCAGTAGAACCGCACGAAAGAATTCCAGCTACTCCAAGTGTGTCGTACATGGCGCACCAAATTGGCGCTTGTGAAGGTTGCCCGTTATCTATTCCCCAACTGCTGTTGGTAGCAACGACGAAAGCACCTTGGGCACCTCCGGTTTGATTGTAAAGGCGACGCATCTTCAAAGGATAGGTGTATGCTGCAATTACATTGGCTTCTGAAGCAACCACATTGTTTGGTGAAACACTACCCATGTCTACTTGCATAATTTTTACATTCCAGTTAACGCCGGTAATTCCAATACCGTTGTTTCCTTTTGCGCCAATCATGCTGCTCACTTGCGTGCCGTGATTCCCTGCGGCAATAACATCATTGTTGGAAGTCATGTTCCAACCGTCAATGTCATCGATGTAACCGTTGTTGTCGTCATCAATGCCATTTCCATCGATCTCATTGGTATTGGTCCAGTGGTTTTCAATGATGTCTGCCTGATCCCATTTTGCACCGCCGCCTTCAACAACACAAACAACAATCTCATCTCCAAAGGCCGTTAATCCACCGGTAGTAATGTCCCAAGCTTCTGGCGTATCAATGTCGTTGTCTGAAGCATCGTTGTGGAACCACTGTTGAGAATATGACGGATCGTTAGGCACTATACGTTCTGCAATTTTGTGATTGGCTTGAGCCAATTGAATGCTTGAACACGTTGGAGCGAAGCGAATGATTTCATTCAAAGAAATCTTCTCTTCGTTGAAGGTAAATAGCCACGCGCGCATGATGTCGCTTACTTCATAACCCATTTTTATTTCTGGTAGAATTCCGAAATGTTGAATTAATTCTTGTTCTGCTTGGGCAGGAGAAAATCCTTTTTTAAGTTGTAGGATAAACTCATTGTTCATTCTAGCAGCTTGTCCGAATGAAAGAAATGAAAAGACAATTAGACCCAAAAAGGTCAAAATTGATTTTTGAAAATTATTTTTGTGCATCATAACAATTTCGATATTGTGTAAATATCGGAATGAATGCGCCTTACATGTTCACAGAAATGACATTTTTCCGCACGAAGTTTATGCCTCGTTTACAATTATACGCTTCACGCGTTGGGGGATACTCGTGAGCACCTCGTAGGCAATGGTATCGCAGTCGTTTGCGAAAGCCGTGATTGGGTGTTCTTCGTTGAAGATAATAGCCTCGTCGCCTTCCGTTGCTTCAAGGCTCGAAATGTCTACCATGGTCATGTCCATGCACACACGCCCCACGACAGGACAGGCTTTTCCGGTGATGAACACTTTTCCTTTTCCGTTGGAAAGAGATCGGCGGAAGCCGTCTGCGTAGCCAATCGGAAGAACGGCTATTTTCATTTCTTGGTTGGAAGTGAATGTTCTTCCGTAACCAACGGTTTCATTTGAAAGAACTGTTTTTATTTGAACAATGCTGGTCTTTAGGCTTCCGACGGTGCGCAACATTTTTTGTTCCTCTTCGAAGGCTGAAACTCCGTAGAGACCAATACCCAAGCGAACCATATCGAACTGAGCGTTTTTCCATCGCTGAATTCCGCCGGTATTCGCTGCGTGAAGAGTTGGAGAATAGCCTAGCACTGCTGAAATCTGTGCACAACGATTTTCAAAATCGTTGATTTGAACTTGGGTGAAGGCATCATGACTTTCATCTTCCGAAGCGGCAAAGTGGGTGAAGATGCTCGTTATTTCAATGTTTGAATTTTCTCGAAGTAATTCAAGCAATTCAATGGTTTCATTGTTTTTGAATCCAAGACGGTTCATGCCTGTATCGAGTTTCAAATGCGCTTTGAATGTTTTTTCTGCATTGAATTCTTTAGCAGCTTTCGCGAACGCTTTGAATGATCGAATGGAAAACAATTCGGGTTCTAAACGATGTTTGAAAAGCGGAGCGAAGTCGGTAACATTCGGTTCAAGAACTAAAATCGGAAGTGAAATTCCTGCTTCGCGAAGTTGAACGCCTTCGTCTGCATATGCTACGGCCAACGCCTCAATTCCACAATTGGCAAGGCAGACAGCCACTTCAACCGCGCCAATGCCGTATCCGTTCGCCTTCACCATTCCCATAAGTTTTACATTGTGGTTCAGTAATGAACGGAAATAATAGTAGTTGTTGGCAAGGGCGTTCATGTTCACCTCGAAAATGGTTTCTTGATGCTGCTCTTGCATTGCGCTCACTATTTTTTCGAAATGAAATTTCCGAGCGCCTTTGATGAGCAGGGCATTCGAATCAATCTTATTTGAAATGAGAAAATCAACAAGTTCTTCGGTGCCTTGAAAGCACGAGAAATTTTTTGGTAATTTATTTTTATGTTGAAGGAAAATTTCACCAACGGCAAAAATGTTATCGACATGAAATTCATTCATGAGTTCTACAACACGTGAGATCCAGATTTCATCGTTCATTCCGCTTTGTAAAATATCGGAAAT
>CANKYR010000070.1 GCA_947488195.1 Flavobacteriales bacterium | reverse complement strand
CTCTCTAAATTTACTTTGCGCATACGTTTCATTAAATCGAAGGCCAACACGGTGTCGAGCTTAGCAAAAGGAGTAAGCGTTCCATTGAGGTAACGTTCGAATTTAAGTTTGTTGTTTCCGAAGTGTGTTAACTTGAAGCTGCTCGACGGGTCTGTCATGTGCAGCAATTCAATTTCAGCAATGTCGTTATTCGGATAGTAGAATATATCTGTGCTGCGCCATTCCATTTCTTCAATAAAAAAGCGTGGATTTAAAAATCCAGTGAATCCTTCAATGTGGGTAATGTAGGGTTCTTCGCTCCGGCCGTCTTCGGGTGTTTCCAACAGCATAATGGTTCCCATGTGGTCTTGGGTATTCGGACCAACGAAGATCGTTTTTAAAAGTTCGTTGTTCTTTCCGTAAATTTTCACTTCCTTCGCCGAAGTCGCCATCACACTCATCATATTGTCACGCATTTTCGAAGGAACATTTCCTCTTACACGAACGTCGTGAAAACATTCAAGAAGAAGTTTAATGACATCTTTTCGAGCATTGTATTTTTTGTTTATGGTCCATTCGCTGCTTCCGTTTTTTCTTTCCAACAAAGCCACATTGCCATTTCTATCTTGAATGGTAACTTTTGAAACAGACGCTGTGTCCTCAATAGAAAACTGCATGAACGGATTGTCGCCTGTTGAACTTTTCTTACTCAACTTCGGATAAAGGAAAACGGCTGTCCCTGCCAGAATTAGAAACAACACAAGGAGAATGATATTCTTTTTTTTCATCTTAGTTCTGCTTGGTCCAACGCTTTTTTCTTGAATAAATGACTGTCGTTCCGAAGATGGCCAACACGAAAAGCGGAGATGCAGTATTCAACGATTTCCAATAATTTTTTTCGTTGGAAATTTTATCCTTGTCTAATTTTCTCACTTGAATATTTCGTGAACGAACGTCAATTAGACTTGCATCGTCCAACAAAAAGTTAACGCAATTCAAAAGTAAATCTTTGTTGTCGTATACCACACGCTTGAACTGCTTGCTGTATCCCAGTGGCAAAGGATATTCTTTTCCGTTTTCAACTTGAACTTCGTTATAGGCAATGTCGGCGTCTGAGATGACAATCATACGCGTTGGTTCGCTCGATGAGCGATAGGAGATTTCAGGAGATTTTCTTACGCTATCTGGAAGGTAATCGTTGAAGGCAGAAGAGAAAGTTCCTTCCAACAAAATACCCATCACCTGATTCGGTTTGTTGTTGGTTTTGAAATAGTCTCCTGTCTCACGCAACAATTCCAAGTCTATTCGAACAGGCGCTTTAAATTCTTTCGCCAAATCGGAAGAAAACAAAAACGGAGTCTTGCGAATGTTCTTGCTTTGATTCACGGTGTCAATAGATCCTGCGAATTCTGTGAAGATAGGATCGAGGTTCGCGGCAATCGGATGAGAATGTTTTTCTGAAGTGAGAATAGGAGCGAAGTAGTTGCTCTTTTCCACATAACTTCTCTGATTGCCCATAGGTCCGTTGTCAAGAATAATAGGAGCGCCTTGAAAATCAATGACCATGTTTCGGTTCAAGCGAACGCCGTATTCATAAAGCATTTCGTACAAGCCGTTCTCGTTCGAAACGGCCATGGCCAATCCACCCGTTTTAATGCTGTCTAGATCCATATGAAGCGCGTCGAGCATCCACAATACTTTTCCTCCGTTCATCACAAACTGGTCAATGAGGAAACGGTCTTTGTCTGGAATAACAGTGTCTGGACCCGCTACAATAAGCATGTCGTAGGCGTTAGAACGGTACTGAAATTCCGGAAGCTTGTCGCTCAACGCATTTAATTTTCCATTGATGGTAACAGGCTTCACGTTGTAATTGTCTTTCAACGTGTAGAGCAAATCGGCCATGTGAATGCGTTGAATTTCTTTGTGTCCTTCTAGCACACCAATCAACGGCTTGCGATCACGCAAAATTCTACGGAAACTACTCGCCAATTCGTATTCCAAATTGTTTACAGAGAAGTTTACCATCTCTGGATCAGATAGTGGCATTTCGCTTCGCATGAATTGAACAGGATATTCTTTGCCTTTGTATTCCACAATAGCACCCGGCCAAATAATTTTGTTGATTTCGGCGCCGTCTTGCTCGTAGGAAATGTTCGAAAATTTCAAACCCTTTTCATCCAACGCAGTAAATATTTCTTGACGTTTTTTCTCATCGGCTTCTTCATACGGATCAATGAATTCGTATTCGATGAGTCCGTCGCTTAAACTGTTGAATTCAGCCAAACGCTCTTCCACAGCTTGTTCCAAACGCTTGTAGTCTGCGGGAAATTCGCCATGCAAATACACACGCACATACACAGGCTCTTCCAAGCTTTCCAACATCTCTAACGATGTTTTAGAAAGTGAATTTCTCTTTTCTGCGGTGATATCTAATTTGAAAAAGACAACCGAGGAAAGTAGCGCAACAGCACATAAAATACCTACGGTTAGAAAAAATTGAACGAGGTCGGAATTGCGTTTCTTCATCCTTGCAAAAATGCAATGCTTTCAGCGAAATACGAAACTAATTTCAGGAATTGTTAACATGCCCAAGCGCCTTCACAGAGGTCTTTCCCAAATTGAAAATGGCGTCGAGAATAGACAAGTCTTTTTCAAACGGAAATCGATCCGCAAATACCTGCGGATATCTCTTCAACTCCACCGGTCTCGTCCCTCGCTGTTTCCATCTTTCGTCAAGAATCTTTGGCTCCGCCAATCTTTCCTTCGGAATCTTTGAAAACCATTTCAAACTCCAATCATGCGCTTTTATATTAAAATCAATCAGAAACTTCTCTTCCTTCAAAAAAAGTTCTTCCAGTTCAACATCAATAAAATCATACATCGCTGAATTACCGTAGGCGCTGCGAATGGCTTGTAGGGTTTTCTTTCCACTGTATTCCGGACTAATACGTATGTCGCGAAGAAGCGTACGCTCACCTCCAGTCGATTCAACCGGAATGGTAAGGGTTTGAATGCCGTTGCCCGCGAGTATGTCGAATCGATTGCGATACGTTTGTTTCTGAAAATACTCTTCGTTGCTTAAAGCGAAATTGTCTTCAGCATACAAAACATACCAACTCACAGGAGCGAAGCAACAAAGCGGAAGCACGTTCATTCGAAATTCTTAATCTACCAGATGGAAGATACGATCCCAACGAATCTGCTCTAACCATGATTTATTGCCGCCATGGTATTCATTATTCTCTTTCGAGAACCAAGTGAACACCGCTTTTCCAACAATGTGATCTTCAGGTACAAATCCCCAGCAACGACTATCGGCGCTGTGATGACGATTGTCTCCCATCATGAAGTAATAGTTCTGCTTGAAAGTATAAGTCGCTGCTTCTTGACCGTTGATGAAAATTTTCCCGTCTTTCTCTTGAATGGTATTTCCTTCATATGCACCAATCACTCTTCCGTAACGAACGAAAGCATCGTGCGACATTTCAATAGTCATACCTTCAGCAGGAATAGTCATAGGACCATACCGATCGATAGACCAAGTTTTGAAAGGATAGTCTGCAGAATTTGGATAAATAGATAATGAATTTTCCGGTGTAGTATCTTGGTATTGAACAACGCTCGGAAAGTCACTCGCCATAGCACGCATTTTATTTGCCTCATCTGCCGTTAATGGCACGAGCAACATACTCCCTTCTTGATTTACAATTTGAATTTCGCTGTTCAATTTCCCAAAATCACGTTGAAGTTTTGAAATAGCAGATGGAGAAGAAACCGAAATCATATGATTCCACATCATGCCAGCTTTGCTTTCAATCGCAGATCCGTTAATGAATACTTGTCCGTCGCGGACTTCCAGCGTTTCCCAAGGAAGTCCAATACAACGCTTGATGTACATTTCTTTTTTGTCGAGTGGGCGGTAGCGCGTTCCGCCGATTTTCAAATTCCCTCTTCCACCTGGAGTGTTTTCGCGACAAGACCTACACACTTTTTTCTCGTTGAAATTGCTACGCGCCATGGCTTCGTATTTCGCTCTGTCAGACAAGTACAAATCGATATTTCCTCCAGCAATGGTTATTGCTTCGTTTCTCAAAAGTTCTTGATAATTGTGCCCAACGTAATACGGATCAACCAATACTGTATCTCCATTAGGGAAGTTGAATACCACCGGGTCGAAGCGTTCTACTTTTCCGAATCCTGGAGTACGCATGTACGGAAGACTGAACCAACTGAGATAGCTGTTCGTTAATCCGCCTGGAATGGCATTGTGGAAGAACGGAATAGAAACCGGAGTCATGGGCAAACGCGTTCCGTATGTGAACTTGTCTACGAACAAATAATCTCCAACCTTCATACTTGCTTCCATAGATGGAGTAGGAATGGTGAAGGCTTCGAAAGTGAATGAACGAATAATACTTGCAGCAACAACGGCGAACAAAATAGCTTCTCCCCACTCGCGGCCCCAGCTTTTTTTCTTGTCTTTCCAATTGCGGGGACCGACATATTTTTCTTCGTTCTTCTTGAAGGCCAATTCATAAAGTGCATACCACGGCAAAGCACCGAATTTCCATTGTTCCTTGCTAGATCTTTGATTGAAAACAATTCCAACTTCAACATTTACAATAACCAACATGATTAGGTTTACTCCCGGTACTAAAAGCAACAAGAACCAATACCAAGGTCTTCCAATGATTTTTAACATCGGAAGAAAATGCAAAATAGGAATGAACCCCGGCAACTTGAATTCCAATCCGCTTCGCTTTATGAAAGCAGGTGTGGTTGCGCATTGAATAGCGATTAACAAAAACAGTAATATCCAAGGAATAAGATTCATTTTCTATTTATTAGTTGGGCGAAGTTACAAATTCAAGACATCTTTCATGGTATACACGCCAGACTTTCCATGAAGAAATTCCGCAGCGCGTATGGCACCGGCTGCAAATCCTTTTCTGTTGTGAGCTTCATGTTTCAATTCTATCGTATCAATTTCGCTCGTATAGCGAACGGTATGCGTTCCTGGAACATCTGGAAATCGAAGTGCAATTATGCTTAGTTCATTCTCATTCTCATTCTGTCTTTCCTCGTCCAATTTCCATGAACTGAGGCCTGGAGCATTCTCCAAAATCCCTTCAGCAAGCGTAATGGCCGTCCCGCTTGGCTTGTCGAGTTTTGCCTTGTGATGAATCTCTTCAATGCTCGCCGTGTACTCTGGAAATTTCGACATAACACGCGCCAACTCTTTATTCAGGTGGAAGGTGATCTGAACACCAATGCTGAAGTTCGTGGCTGAAAGCAGCGCGCTATTCGAATTCATTTTTGAAATAACTTCGTCGTATTGTCCATACCACGCGGTTGTTCCAACAACAACAGGAACACCTGCTTCGAAACAAAGCGCAATGTTTTTCGAACATTGCTCAGGTGTACTGAATTCAATAGCGACATCTGCTTGAGAAAGCGTTTCAATTGTTGCCGGATTTTCAGAATTGAATTTCCCAACGCACGTGTGACCGTATTCGGAAAGCAAAGCGTCTATTGCTTTGCCCATCTTTCCATATCCCAACAATGCAATTTTCATCAGTGAATATTTAAGGTGAAATGAAGTCCGGTAAATCGTGGCGAGACAACAGGCGTGTAGTTCAAAGAGAGATTCGGACTCACATCGAATGAAAACAAATGTGCGTCAACATTTGCGTCAATAATCTGAAGAGCGTATACGCCAAGGAAACTCATGTAACTTATGTCAACTAGCTTTTTGTAGAACAATTGATTGGCATCGAGCTGCGCATTACTAAGCCCTTCGGCTTCGCCGCTGGGATTTGTTAAAGGGTCGAGATCATTGAATGCGATATAGGAATTTTTCCAGAAACGATAGTTCTGCGTGTTATCTGAAATGAAATATACGCAGGCTCCAAGCCCAGCATAGACTATCGGTGCCTTCCAATATTTACGATTGTATATCTGACCGCTACCTGGGAGAATTGCCGAGTAAATTGTTGCTTTCATCGGACTATGAGGTTGGTTCCATTTCAATTGAAATTTGGAACTGTCAGAAACAGCGACAGCATTGCTTTGGGCAATGCTGTTCAATGCAATAAGCATAAGAAGTGCGATGAACGCGTGCTTCATACTGTTTAATTAAGTCCGAGCATAGAAATTATGCGCTCTAAATCGTCATCTGTAGTAAACGGAATTTCAACTTTCCCAACGCCACCTTCATTTCGAGTAACCTTGGCTTTCTTTCCGTATCGTAATTTTAAGTCGGCTTGCATCTTTTGAATTTCAAGCGGCATGAGATTCGCTTTCGACGCGAATAATTTCGGGGCATCATCTTCCTTCACCAACTCTTCCACCTTGCGAACACTTAAATCTTTTTCAAGAATTAACTTGAAAATTTTAATCTGTTTGCTTTCTGGTTCGGCGTTAATTAAAGCACGTGCATGTCCCATGCTAATGCGTTTCTCAATAATTCCAAATTGAATTTCTGGAGGAAGGCGAAGCAAACGAACATAATTCGTTACGGTTGTTCTGTCTTTACCAACGCGGTCTGCAAGCTTATCAGTTGTAAGGCTGCACTCTTCCATCAAACGTTTGTAGCTAATGGCAATCTCGAGCGCATTCAAGTTTTCACGTTGAATGTTTTCCACCAACGCCATTTCCAACATGCCTTGGTCGTCTGCTTCACGCAAGTATACAGGAACCTCTGTAAGGTTCGCCATCTGACTTGCACGGAAGCGACGCTCTCCAGAAATGATTTGGTATTTCTGTGAAGAAACTTTGCGCACTGTTATCGGCTGAATGAGTCCGAGCTCACCAATACTCGTAGCCAATTCAATTAATGCGTCGTTGTTGAAGTCCTTACGCGGTTGGTAAGGATTCGCTTCAATTTGTGAAATGTTCAATAAGGTAATCGGTCCAGCAACGTGTCCAACTTCTTTCTCTCCTGAAATTGGCGCAGCTTGTGAAACAAGTTCATTTTTACTAGACACCGGAGAATGCTCCAATAAAGCACTTAATCCTCTTCCCAATGCTTGTTTCTTACTCATGATCTACAGGAATGTATTTTTCGTCGCTGCCCATCTTCGTCAAATTATTTTTCTGAAGAACTTCACGCGCCATGTTCAAATAGTTCACCGCCCCCTTGCACGAGGCGTCATGCATAATCACCGTTTGACCAAAGCTAGGAGCTTCTCCCAAAGTAGTGTTGCGGTGAATTAAAGTGTCGAACACCATCTCTTGGAAATGCATGCGCACTTCCTCAACCACTTGATTGCTCAAGCGAAGACGGGTATCGTACATCGTTAACAGAATACCTTCAATGGTTAATTCTGTGTTTAATTTTTGTTGAACGATTTTTATCGTGTTCAATAATTTTCCAAGTCCTTCCAAAGCGAAATACTCGCATTGAACCGGAACAATAACACTGGCTGAAGCTGACAAGGCATTCACAGTTACCAATCCTAAAGAAGGAGAGCAGTCTATAATAATGAAATCGTAATCGTCCTTAATCTTATTCAATGTGCCACGAAGCATATACTCGCGGCTAGGCATATTAATGAGTTCAATCTCGGCTCCAACTAAGTCAATGTGGGAAGGAAGTAAATCAAGATTTGGACTTTCAGTAGTAATGATGATATCGCGCGGATCTACATCGTTAATTAAGCACTCATAAATGCTTGTCTTAACAGTATTCGGATCAACACCTACACCGCTCGTTGCGTTGGCCTGTGGATCGGCGTCTACCAATAAGGTCTTAAATTCTAAAACGCCCAATGCAGCAGCAAGGTTAATGGCAGTGGTGGTTTTTCCAACGCCGCCTTTTTGATTTGCAACGGTAATTATTTTTCCCATGATATCGGGGTTTTTAAGTTCTTTTTACTTGTTTCACGCATGTTTCACACGTTTAGCGAAAGTACGGCCCTTTGACACGAGGAACTTTTTTTTTCTGAATGAAGTTTTACACACGACCTTTGTTTATTCATTGTTAATAGCCGTGAATAACTTTTTTAATCCGCAAGGAATGTGTAGGTTAGCATTTCGACAAGTGCACGAATTAAAACCAAATTATAGAATATGATAGAAATTCAAGAGAGCGCTGAATGGCTCAGCAAAAGGGGAGTAGGACATGTAGATGTGGGGATTGTTTTAGGGACTGGCCTGCACGGATTGGTTAATAAGATTAAGGTGTTGAAGGAATTCAGCTACAGCATGATACCGAACTTCCCTATTGCAACTGTTGAATTTCATTTTGGAAAGTTAATTTATGGCGAATTGGGCGGTAAGAGGATATTAGCGTGCGTTGGACGGTTTCACTATTACGAGGGATATTCAATGGATGAAGTGGTTTTGCCGGTTAGAGTAATGAAGTTACTTGGGGCAAAAGCTATTCTCCTTTCGAACGCCGCCGGAGCGCTGAATCCAGATTTCGCTTTGGGCTCTCTCATGCTCATAGATGACCATATTAACCTTCAGCCCGACAATCCCCTTCGCGGACCCAATCACGACGAATTGGGCGTTCGCTTCCCGGATATGCTCGAGCCGTACAGTAAAAAGTTGAACAGTATGTTGAAGGATATAGCTCTAGAAAAAGGTATTGTTTTGAATGAAGGGGTTTATACCTCTGTGCCAGGCCCCAATTTAGAAACCCGCGCGGAATATCGCTTTCTGCGAACCATTGGTGCCGATGCGGTGGGTATGAGCACTGTCCCGGAAGTTATTGCTTGCGTTCACATGGGTGTTCCGTGTTGTGCGATTAGCATTCTTACAGACGCTTGCGATCCCGTTCGCTTAAAGAAAACAAGCATTCAAGAAATTATTGCCATAGCAGAGAATAACGAGACATATTTAACCGATTTGTATTCAGAGCTCATAGCTCGAATATAGTTTTCAATAATTCCTCGTTTTTTTAATAAAAGTCTGTATTGTTTGAACGGGCTTTGTCGTATTTTCACTTCGAAATTTTGAAAACCAATTTATCTTTATGAAAAAACTTTACGTGTTAGCTCTTTCATTAGTGAGCTTCGCTGCTGCAACTGCGCAGACCTTTACAGCGGAAACGCTTCCGGGTTCATACTTTAGCGGAGGTGTTACAGGCGTTTGGGACATGAACAACGACGGATTAAACGACATCGTTGTTATGGACCAAAGTAAAACACTTCGCATTTTATATCAACAAACCAACGGCTCTTTCACTCAGGTGAATACTGGAGTTCAATTGCCCGAGTCCCAATGGGGTATGTCCATCGCCGATATGGATAATGATGGATTTGGAGATGTTATTAGCGGAGGTGCTTATGATAGTCTTCATTATTACAACATCGATGGAGCAGGAATAGCCGTTGAGGATACTCTTCTAGTTGGAATTTTTACCCAAGCTTGTTCTATGGGTGATATGGACAACGACGGTTGGTTAGACTTCTTCGCTTGTCACGACGATGGTCCTTCTCACATGTGGAGAAACGACGGTGCAGGAAACATGGTTGACAAGAACACCATTATGACTGATGCCTCTGGAAACATAGTTTTGGACTATAACTTATACCCCGGTAACTACCCAGGATCGAACGATCCGTTAATGTCTGGAAACTACGGAAACGAATTTTCTGACTTTGACCGCGACGGTGACCTTGACTTGTTGGTAGCGAAATGCCGTCAATCTTCGCCCGATCCTTTAGATAAGCGTCGCACGAACTTGCTTTTCGTGAATGACGGAAATAATGTTTTTCATGAAGATGCGGCTGCTCGCGGATTGGTTAACCTGCAACAATCTTGGACTGCGACGTTTGGCGACATTGATAATGATGGTGACTTCGATTGCATGATGACTACCCACAGTAGTACTTTAAAAATATACGAGAACAACGGTCTTGGATACTTTACAGACATTACTCCAGGTTCAGGATTACAAAACGTTTCTGGATTTTTCATGCAAGGTCAAATGACTGACTTTGATAACGACGGATTCATTGATGTTGTTTACGCTGGTGGAGCTTTCGGATACTATCGTAACAATGGAGATCACACATTTACATCACAGACTAGTTCTTTCA
>CANKYR010000069.1 GCA_947488195.1 Flavobacteriales bacterium | reverse complement strand
AAGAAACAATAAGTAAATCTCTGATCCATAGGATTTGAGTGACGACACAAACAATAAAGACTATGGTAGGAATTATAATGGGAAGTAAGAGCGACTTGCGCATTATGCAAGAAGCTGCAGATGTTCTTTCCCTGTTGAACGTCCCCTTTGAAATTAGTGTAGTAAGCGCTCATCGCACACCGGACCGCATGTTCGAGTATGCCAAGGGCGCCGCCAGTAGAGGTGTTCAGGTAATTATAGCCGGAGCCGGTGGGGCGGCGCATTTACCAGGAATGACTGCTTCTCTCACTCCCCTTCCTGTTATTGGTGTTCCAATTAAATCTTCGAATAGCATCGACGGCTGGGATAGTGTACTAAGCATTCTTCAAATGCCAGCTGGAGTTCCCGTTGCAACCGTTGCCCTCGATGGTGCGCGTAACGCAGGAATTCTTGCCGCTCAAATTGTAGCCGTTGCCGACGCGCAATTGATGCAACGTATAGCGCAATTCAAAGATGAATTGAAGAAAAAAGTCATGGACTCCGTTTCCGAAGTGGAAGCGCTTTCAAAAAAATAATATGGCCACATTTATTCCAGGTGAAATTCCCGTTGGGAAATTGCATCAACTTCTCTTAGGCAGCGTTGCTCCTCGTCCCATTGCATGGGTAAGCACCGTTGATGAAAACGGAACGCCGAATCTTTCTCCGTTTAGCTTCTTCAACGTCTTTTCTGCGAATCCGCCTATTGCTATTTTTTCTCCAGCGAGAAGAGGTCGGGACAATACGACCAAGCACACCTATGAGAACGTGAAGCGTGTTCCTGAGTGTGTCATAAATATTGTGAATTACAGCTTGGTTCAGCAATGCTCGTTAAGCAGCGTTGAATACGCTGCTGGAGTAAATGAATTCATTAAAGCAGGTGTCACCGAATTGGCTTCTGAAGCCGTTCGCGTTCCGCGCGTTGCTGAATCGCCTATTCAATTGGAATGTAAAGTGAAAGAAGTCATTGAACTCGGAACCGAAGGCGGAGCAGGCAACTTAGTCGTTTGCGAAATCGTTCGCGTTCACATCAACGATTCCATTCTCGATGAAAACGGAAGAATCGATATGTACAAGGCCGATCTTGTTGCGCGCGCCGGTGGAGACTTTTACGTGCGTGCCATTGACGGATTGTTCGAAGTACCGAAACCGAATGAAAAAATTGGAATAGGAATCGACGCATTGCCCGAAGACATTCGTCATTCGAAGATTTTAACAGGAAACGATTTAGGTATGTTGGGCAATTTACAAGCCCTTCCTAACGAGACCGACGTGAATGAATACAAATTGATAGAGCTTTCTGACCTATTTTTAGAACATGAAGGAAATGCAGAAGCGTTGGAACAATCGCTTCATGCCCGTGCAGCTGAATTATTAAAAAACAAAAATGTTACAGAAGCGGCTTGCACGCTTCTTGCATTCAACAACTAAACTCTTTCCGCATGATCAAGCAACGTCTGACCGCTTTAAGTTTTCTTCAGTTTTTTATTTGGGGATGTTGGTTAATTACGATAGGTGCTTTTTGGTTTGAAACAAAGCAGTGGGGTCCTGACCAATTCGGAGTGATCTTTTCAACTATGGGTATCTCTGCACTATTTATGCCCGCTATTGCTGGAATACTTTCCGACCGATACATAAATGCTGAAAAGCTATACGGAGTTTTACACATTTTAGGCGGTATCTGCTTATTCTTTGTCCCTGCGTCCTCTACTCCTGATGAAATGTTTTGGAGAATATTATTGACGATGATATTCTATATGCCAACCATTTCTTTGTCGAACACTGTTGCCTACGCCATTTTATCGCGAGAGCCAGGAATAGATGTAGTGAAAGTCTTTCCTCCTATTCGTGTATGGGGAACCGTTGGATTTATTGTTGCCTTATGGACCGTAAGTTTAACTGGAAATGAAACGCACGCCTTTCAGTTTTATTTAGGTGGAATTGCATCGTTGGTGCTCGGCGTTTATTCCTTCACACTTCCGGCTTGTCCGCCTTTGGGAAAGAACATGGAGCACAAAGGATACCTGCAAGCTTTTGGATTGCATGCCTTTTCGATGTTTAAAAATTATCGTTACGCGATTTTCTTTTTGTTCGCCATGTTGTTGGGTGCAGCGTTGCAATTGACCAATGCATACGGAGATGTTTTCTTGCACAGTTTCGACAGTCTTTATTCTGACCCAAAACCATTAGCTGTTCAGTATCCAGCGATAATTTCAAGCATTGCTCAAATCTCTGAAACCCTCTTTATTCTAGCCATTCCTTTCTTCATGAGAAGATTCGGAATTAAGCAAATCATGATTATAAGCATGGTGGCATGGGTTCTTCGTTTCGGACTGTTTGCATACGGAGATCCTGCTGGTGGATTGTGGATGATTGTATTGTCGTGTATTATCTATGGAATGGCCTTCGACTTTTTTAATATCTCAGGTTCGTTGTTCATTGAAAAAAGCGTTGAGCCCAGCATTCGTGCCAGCGCGCAAGGCTTATTCACCATGATGGTAAACGGTGTGGGAGCTGTCTTTGGAAGTCGCGCAAGTGGATGGGTAATGGAGAAATATTTCACGACTTACATCCCTGGCGAAAACGGTAAACAAATCGCTCTAATCGATTGGCACAGCACGTGGCTTTGCTTCGCCGGCTATTCGCTTGTGGTGCTTATCTTATTTGTTATCCTCTTCCGCGATCAAAAGCAGGTGCAATCCGCATAGCAGTCATCGCTCACGCGAATTGTTCATAACAATTGCTTTCGAATCCTAACAAGAATTCCGATATTCGTTGCTACTAAACAATCAGTATTATGTCATTAGAATTAACAGGAACTTTAGTTAAGTTCTACGAAACAAAATCATTCCCTAGCGGATTCAGTATTCAAGAATTTGTGGTTCGCACAGACGAGCGCTATCCGCAAGAAGTCCTTGTTCAAGCAGCAAAAGAAAAAATTGATGTCTTGAAAAATTTCAAGGAAAACGATGTTGTAAAAGTGAAATTCAATCTTCGCGGAAGAGAATACAACGGAAGACACTTCGTTTCATTGGATATGTGGACAATGGAAATTGCTGCTGCAGGAAACACTTCTGCGAGCAATCCTTCAACAATGGGTAATTCGGCTGCGCCAGCTCCTGCTCCAATGATGAACGACAATCCATCGAACAACGACGCAGACGGAGACGATTTGCCATTCTAATTAAAAAATGCCGGCCAATAAATACGCACTTCTTCGCTACCGAATCATTGATCGTTGTTTAACGAACAAAGGGAAATCCTTCCCCAGTAGAGAAGATTTGCGTGAGGCCTGTGCAGATGCGTTATACGGCTCTGGAGCCGATCAGATTTCATTGAGCACCATAGACAAAGACATATGGGCCATGAAGAACGAAAGTGAGTTGGGCTATTACGCCCCTATCGAATACAACAGAACCCACAAAGGTTATTTCTACACCGAAGAAAATTATTCGATCAACGAATTAAACCTTGTCGACGAAGACATTGAAGCCATTCGATTCGCTGCTGCTATTTTGAATCAATTTCGACATGTACCTCTTCTTTCTCAGTATGAAAGTGCCGTTGACAAAATTATTCAACGCGTTAATTTGAATTCATCTATTGAAGAAGAGAAACACAAAGCGTTAATTCAGTTTGAAACAAGCACAGTAAGTCAGGGAAACGAATTTCTTGGACCGTTGCTTGAAGCTGCAAAATCGAAAACGGCCTGCACGCTTTTCTACCAGAGCTTCAAAGAGAATGAAGTGAAGCAATACACGATTCATCCGTTGCTGTTGAAAGAATATTTAAATCGCTGGTACCTAGTTGCGTTTGTACCTGAGCGCGAAAAGATTTTGACATTCGGCTTGGAACGCATTGTTTCTATTGAATCAAGCAAAACGAAGTTCACTGTTCCGAAAGGATTTTCTCCGGAAACATTTTTCAAATACAGCATGGGAATTTCCGAGAGCACAGGTAAGCCCGAGAAAATTGAACTTCGATTTTCAACGGTTGCTGCTAAGTTGGTAGAAACACAACCCCTTCATTCTTCACAAAAGAAATTAAAAGAATCGAGAGAAGGAACTGTTTTTCAATTTGAATTGCACCCGTGTCAAGAGCTTTACAATTTCATTCTCAGTTACGGAAATGAAGTTGAAGTTCTAAAACCCTCTTCCCTTCGAAAAGAAATTTTAAGTCGCTTAGATCTCGCGATGAAAAATTACAAATAATTTTCACCTCGTAAATCCATTACAATGTGAAGGGTGTGCTTTGAAGAAAATTCAAAGACATGCAAAACCTAACACACATTCAAGACGTTAAAATGTACATCGAATCCTTCCTTCAACCACAAGGTCTGAACGCTTATGCCTGGGAGAATACCAAGCAAACAGCCATGGAAGTTTGGGAGTGTCATTTAAAGAACAGACCTGTTCGTAGAAACTTAAATTTCTTGTGCAAGGAATTCTATCAAATGATTCGCAAGCCGAACGGAGATTACATTGTGCCTCGCAGTTCTTTTCGAACCTTCTAAACCGCATTTACTTCGTTGCTCTTATCTTCGCAACGTGAAAGCCGTTTACATCCTTTTCAAAAAAGAGTTTCAACTCGATATGCGTAAAAAGCAATTACTTTTCGGCATCTTACTCTTTGTGCTTTCAACCGTATTCACGTGCTACCTCTCCCTTGAAACGATTGAGGATTCTAAAGTCCTTGCCGCGCTGTTCTGGATTGTCGGACTATTCGCAGCATTCAACGCTATGCAGAAATCGTTTCAACAAGAACAAAACGGGACCGACAAACTCTTATACACCCTCGCTTCTCCGCGTCAAGTTTGGATAGCCAAGGCAGCGTATTACGCACTTTTAATCTTAGTCTTGAACCTTCTTTCAATCTTACTTTTCTCTCTCTTTTTCGGATCTGACATTTGGTCGAGAACATCTATGGGATTGCTTCTGCTGGCTGTTTCTCTCGGAAGTATCGGATTAGGCACCGCCTTAACATTTCTTTCTGCACTTTCTTTCAAAGCGAACGGCTCGGCCTCGCTTACCGTTGTGCTCGGTTTTCCTGTCCTTATGCCATTCCTCTTCAGCCTAACATCTGTAACAGTCAACATTCTTGATGGCGCCTCGTGGCAAGTCGCTTCCTACGGAATGATGCTTCTAGCGGGGTTGTTTTTAACCACCGCCATTATGTCGTTATTCTTGGTTCCTTTCTTTTGGAAATCTTGATAATTCGCACCTTTTTTTTCTTCTGTTTGCCGTCATTCGTGCTTAATTTCGCACGTGAACAATTCCATTCTTGAATGAAGCATTGGTATAAAATTTTAGGAAGTATTTCTCTCTTGTATGCCTGTACATTTTCGTTGTATCAAGCATTGGATCCCGCCTTGGTGGTTGCTGATACGACTCAACTCAGATCTGGCTATAACCGAATAGAGCTTGCAGGACATTACACGCACTTTAAGGACGCTCAAACCACTGCCGGAATTCGTGTAGGAGAATATTATTTTCAAGGTGATGTTCAGCCCAGTGACAATGGAAAAATAGCGATAACGCTTGATCTACCAGACACTCTTCCCTCCAACGCTATACTCTTCAAAGCTTACAATAGCATAGATGGTGAGCTAATCTTGAATCAGGCTTGCTCAATCGGAAATATTGTTTTAGACACTGCCGCAACCGATTCATCTTGGGTGAAAAATACTAAGCTAGAGAAATATTCAGGTTTCGGTTTTCCGAATTTACCCATCTTGAATGAAACCATTCGCAACCTCATGTGGCACGTGCCTATGTGGTTCACGATGTTCTTCATTATGATACTTTCTTTCTCGAACAGTTTGAAATTGTTGAATTTGAAGGAATCTTCAAACCGATTGGAGAAGATGTTGAAGTTCGATATGCGTTCAACGTTATTGAATGAAGTGGGCGTGCTGTTCTGTGTTCTTGGACTTTTGACCGGTTCGTTGTGGGCACGCTATACTTGGGGAGATTGGTGGACGAATGATCCGCAGCTTAACGGAGCGTTGGTTGTCTTTTTAGTTTACTCGGGATACTTCATTTTGCGTGCATCTATTGACGATGAAGACAAACGCGCGCGCATCTCAGCCGTGTTCAACATTTTCGCATTCGTGCTCATGTTCATTTTACTCATGATCATGCCTCGCTTCGCTGCTGGACTTCATCCGGGGAAAAGCGGAAATCCAGCCTTTTCACAATATGACTTAGACAGCACCTTGCGCGCGGTGTTCTATCCTGCGGTATTCGGATGGATTTGCCTCGGATATTGGCTCTACAGCGTTCGCATTCGCGCGAAGCGAATAAAAGAAGAACTTAAAATTACAGAAGATTAATATGGACTATTTTCAACATTTCGGAAAGATGCCTGTTGTGATTGGTGTAGTAACACTTATCCTCGCAGGAATTATTGTTTACCTCGCTCGTCTTGATATTAAAGTTTCAAGATTGGAGAAGAAAATGAAAGAACAAAATCAAAAATAGATGAGCAAACTTCAGATTGTTTTATTGATTTTAGTGGCGGCTGTGTTCGGTATTATCATTGCCACATATGCAAAAAGTACAAGTTCGGCAACATTCGGAGAAGCGGCAGATCATGTGGGAGAGAAATATAAAATTGTTGGTACGTTAGATAAAAACGTTGCCATTCAAAATGATCCGGTGGTAGATGCGAACCTCACCATTTTCAATGTTATTGACGCAAATGGAAAATCGCAAGTGGTTTATCTACATCAAGATTCTGGCCGTCCACTTGGATTGGAGCGTTCAGAAAATGTAACCATAGAAGGGAAAATGAATGCAGAAGGAATCTTCCACAGCGATCACCTTCAAATGAAATGTCCAAGCAAATACAACGAAGAGAAGCACGAAATGTAATTGGTGAATGAACAATATTGAATACCTCAACGAACATCTTTTGCCCGGTCAAATCGGGCATTTTGCTGTTATCCTAGCCTTTATTGCCGCTGCCTTTTCAGCAGTAACTTATTTCCTTTCCGTTCGAAACAACGAGGATCCTTTTTGGAAGAAATTCGGTCGCATTGGATACTTTATCCATTCGGGAGCAGTAATGGTTGTTATAACCGCCCTGTTCTACATTCTCTTCAGTCATTACTTCGAATACAAATATGCTTTCGACCACCTGAACACAGAAATGCCCATGAAGTACATCTTCTCGTGCATGTGGGAAGGACAAGAGGGAAGTTTTCTGTTGTGGTTGTTTTGGCAGATGATATTAGGACTTTTCGTTCTCTTTACTGCGAAAAAATGGGAAGCTAGCGTTATGGCCGTTATTGCGCTTGTTCAAGTGTTCTTGGCTTCTATGTTATTGGGTGTTTATTTCGGTGACTTCCAATTCGGATCTTCTCCGTTTGGATTGTTGCGTGAAGCAACGGTGAACATTGGACTTCCTTGGACTCAAAAAGCAGATTACTTAAGTCTTCCTTTGTTTCAAAATGGAAAGGGATTGAATCCGCTTCTTCAAAACTATTGGATGACCATTCATCCGCCAACACTTTTCCTAGGCTTCGCCTCTACCCTCATTCCGTTTGCCTACGCCATTGCTGGATTGTGGAAAGGAGAGCGCTCTGCATGGATGAAACAAGCTGTGCCATGGGCATTTTTCGGTGTTATGATTTTAGGAACGGGAATTCTTATGGGAGGAGCTTGGGCCTATGAAGCTCTTGGCTTTGGAGGATTCTGGGCATGGGATCCCGTTGAAAACGCATCGCTCGTTCCGTGGTTAACGTTAGTTGCAGCAGCGCACTTGTTGGTGATCAACACACGCAGAGAGACTTCTCTTTTCAGCACACTTATTCTAACGATGAGCAGCTTTGTCTTAATTGTGTATTCTACCTTCTTAACGCGAAGTGGTGTGCTAGGCGACAGCAGTGTTCACAGTTTCGTAGAAAGCGGAATTCTTGCGCAGTTGTTGGTTTACTTGCTGGTATTCGTAGCCCTTTCAACATACATGATTGAAAACACGAAAGTGTGGAAGAATATTTACGCGGCAGTAAGTGGTGTTCTATTGCTTATTGCCATTGGACATTTAGCAACAGGCACATTCCCTGAACCAGCAGAAGGAGAAAAAGTTTTGCCGGGTGAAGGCACTTGGATTCCAGCGCTAACGATAGTGTTTTTAGTTCTTTCAGCAATTTATTTAATCGTAGCCTACAACAAGAAATACAAAACGAAAAAAGAAGACGAAGAAGAATTGTGGAGCCGCGAATTTTGGATGTTCCTTGGAACCTTGGTGCTTTCGCTTTCCGCTATCCACATCACTTTCGTGACTTCCATTAATGTGTGGAATATCTTCTTGGTTCCCATGGAAGGAATGTTCAATTGGATGCACACTTCATTCAATTGGGAATTTGCGAAGTCTCTTGCTGAACACAATTTCTCAGCTGCCGCGGGCGACGATCGCTTCACTCAGTTTCATCAAGTACAAATTCCATTGACCATTGTATTGCTTCTGATCATTGCAATTGGACAATGGTTGAAATACAAGAAGACGGACACGAAAAAAATCTTTAAGTCGTTGGTTTATTCTTTCGCTGCGGCACTCATTCTTACTGTCGTTTTTGTTGCATTCCAAGAGAAGTATCCATTGCCGTTAGGTATTCTGTTTTTTGCAGGAATGTGGGCCTTGTTTGCCAACGCCGATTATGCTATTCGAATGGTCAAAGGAAAGCTTGATCACATTGGTGCCAGCATTGCGCACATTGGATTTGCTATGCTGTTAATTGGCGCACTTATTAGCACAGGTAACAGCTATTTCATTTCACGAAATGTGAATGGAGACATTACCCAAGTGAATGAAGAATTCAAAAATAACGAAGACCTTTTAATTCTTCAAGGAGACACCCTGCGCATGGGTGAGTATTTTGTTTCGTTTCGAAAGAAGTACAAAGAGGGTTCGCACATTTATGCGATTGTAGATTATTTCGAAGTCACACCGGCGAACTATACCGAAGGAACAAAGATTAAGATGAACGGAGACATTTTCCGTTGTAAGAAAGGACATACTGCTACAGACAACTTCCTAAAAGACTGGTCCGAAGATTCCTTATGGACGCTCATTCCTGCGCCGACTCCAGATGAATTGCTTACCGCACAAATGTGGAATTCAGGAAAAGCTGGAAAACTTCTATTCACGCAACAACCAAGCGTGCTTATGAGTCCGAAAGGAAACAGCCGCGAACCCGATGTCCTTCATGGATTAGGAGAAGACTTATATTCCTACATCAAGTACATTGATATGGAGGAAAAGAAAGCTGAAGGAGAATTTAGCGAAGCGAAAACAGGAACGATTCAAATGGGTGAAGAGGTGTTATTGACTGAATCTATTTCGTTAGTGCTTGATACTTTGATTGAAGTTGCTGACTTACCTGCTAGCCTTCCTGCTGGAACCAAAGCGAAAAAAGGAATGTTGTATTTGCAGGAAGGAAACAAGCGCGATTCGATCGAAGTTATGAGTGTCTTGGTGAAAGACAGTCTCGCCTTCCCTGTTCCTGATGTAGAAAGTACGGTGTTCAATATGCGCTTCGCCATTCAAGAAACAAAGGAAGGAATAGATCTTTCTGTAAAAGAAGGCGGCAGCAACAAACGCGAAATGCTTATTCTATCAGCGGAAATCTTCCCAATGATAAATCTTCTTTGGTTAGGTTGTTTGGTCATGGTTGTTGGAACTACTCTAGCGATTCGACACAGATACAAATTACACCGCAAGTGATGACCTTCTTCGAAGGATGACGGCGAAGCCGATGACCACTGCGTGGATGACACACTGCGTGTGATGACCTTTCCGGATGACGCCTCGCGAAGTTCTTCCCTTCTCTTCTCTTCTCTTCTCTTCCCTTATAGACTGCTCTATCTATTAATTTTATCCGCCTTTTCAGTAGGCAGGTTTTGAATGTCGAGAATCATAAACGCATCAATAGCGTCATTGAATTTACGATCGCGATTGAATGCTAAGATTTTAGCATTTTGAGCAAGATACTTTTTATACAAGATGGGCATGGTCTTGCCCATGGGCTCTATTTCAGATAGAAGCTTATCGAACTTGCGAATCTCTCCTCTTGAAGTAAGAA
>CANKYR010000068.1 GCA_947488195.1 Flavobacteriales bacterium | reverse complement strand
AGTGAAAGGCCACGAAGGATTCTTCGATTGGGGATGGGGCGGTGTTTTAGGTGGCGCAGGAATTGTATTCTTCGCCTTCATCGGATTCGACGCTGTATCGACCGCAGCGCAAGAAGCGAAAAATCCAAAACGCGATATGCCAATTGGAATTTTAGGTTCGCTGGTGGTGTGTACCATCTTATACATTTTATTCGGTCACGTGTTAACAGGTGTTGCACCATGGTCTGACTTCGGTGATCCTGCTTTGGGAAAAGAAGCATCAGTAACATACACGATTTCTACCTACATGAAAGGATACGAATGGTTAGGTACAACAGTGAATGTGGCTATCCTTGCCGGATTCTCGAGTGTTATCTTGGTGATGTTAATGGGACAAAGCCGTGTGTTCTACTCTATGAGTAACGATGGTTTGTTACCGAAGGCATTCGGAGAATTGCACCCGCGTTTCAATACACCTTACAAAGCAAACTGGATCTTATTCGTGTTTGTTGGATTGTTCGCGGCTTTCGTACCTGGAAGTGTAGCTGGTGATTTGACTTCATTCGGAACACTATTCGCTTTCATTCTGGTAAGCGCAGGAGTTTGGATTATGCGCGTGAAGAACCCTGAATTCGTTCGCCCGTTCAAAACACCGTTGGTCCCATTGGTTCCAATTCTTGGTATTTTAGTTTGCGGCGCTATGATAGCTTCTTTAGATGAGCAAACATTGAAGGTTGCAGCTATTTGGATGGCAGTTGGACTTTTGATCTACTTCGGTTATTCAAGAAAGAACTCGCATCTTCATCCGAAGAAATAATATTTTATGTTGAAAAGGAAAGAGCAGCTTCGGCTGCTCTTTTTTATTTCCCAAAGTATTGAGCATTAAAAAGCCCGGAACGTTTTCCGAGCTTTTTAATACCTTAACCTAAACCTTAACTAAAACTTTGTAACGAAAGAAAATCGTTATGGTAGTTATAACGCACAAGATTTAAAAAGGTTGCAATGAGTTGAAAAAAATTAGGTCTTCTGCTTTTCGCGCTTGGCAGCAGGGAAGAGAATGTTGTTCAAGATAAGTCTGTAACCTGCAGAATTCGGGTGAAGTGAAAGGTCTGTTGGAGGATCACCCACACGATGCTGGTAGTCTTCCGGGTCATGTCCGCCATAGTACGTCCATTGCCCTTGTCCCAATTCGCCGTGAATGTATTTCGCACATTTAATATTTTTCGATTCACCCATAATGGTGACTTCACTTTTGATGTACCCTTCCCGAAAGGAAGTCGTTTGTCCCATGAATCCATGAATTACTTGGGTATGGTTCTGTGTTAGTATGGTTGGAATAATATCCCACTTCGCCGAAAAATCGAAAAGTGTGAAGAAATCGTTTTCTTCCTTTACCTTCAAATGATCCTCTGTTCCGTCTATGTTGGAAAACTCATAGACCATAGGATCCTTAATGATGTTGTAATTCTGGAAAGCAAAACCTTGCGCGAAGTTCAATTTCTTCTGCGCATTCGGATCACTCGGGTCACCGTCGAAAACGCTTTCCACCATGTCTGTACCTTGAGCTGCTAGGGCAATGTCGTAAGAGTCGGTTCCGCTGCACATGGTGAACAGAAAGCCTCCGCCAATAACGAAGTTCTTAATGTTAATAGCCACCGCACCTTTCATTTCAGATACTTTGCTGAATCCAAGTTTAGCAGCTGTCGCTTCCTGATTTCTTACTTCGTCTCTATACCAAGGCGCCATGTTGTATGCCCCGTAAAACTTCCCATACTGCCCCGTGAAATCTTCGTGGTGCAGGTGAAGCCAGTCGTATTCAGGAAGTTTTCCAGTTATAATTTCTTCATCATAAATACTCGTGTACGGAATTTCAGCATAAGTCAAAACTAAAGTCACCGCATCGTCCCAAGGCTGCTTGCCAAGTGGCGTGTATACCGCAATCTTCGGAGCCACTTCCAACTTCACCTTTTCCATGTTCACTTCAGGATCGGCTATTTCTTGATAAATAGCCTGCACCTGCGCATCTGCAATTACTTGAAAACTCACGCCACGCTCGGTGCACTTTTTTTGAATGCTTGGAATATTTTCCATCAGAAAACTTCCACCTCGATAATTCAGCAACCATTCAATCGGAAGCTTTTGCTCCAAAACCCAATAGGCAATGCCGTATGATTTAATGTGATTCTGCTGCGCCTCGTCCATGGGAATAAGCAACATGCCCGCGTAGGAAGTGCTTCCAAGGAGGGTAAGGGCTAAAATGACAATTAATTTGCGCATGGTTCAAAGATACTCACGACGAAGAACAACGCAAGACTTAAAAAATTGTGTGTGCTTTTGGTTGAAAAGTCGGTTTGACCTTCCTCAATCAAATGGCTAACTTTGCGAAAAAATTACCACACCATGAAATTTTTCATCGACACAGCGAATCTTGATCAAATTAGAGAAGCACAAGACCTTGGCATTCTTGACGGAGTAACAACCAACCCTAGCTTAATGGCGAAGGAAGGCATCTCTGGAACAGACCGCGTAATGAAGCACTACGTTGACATTTGCGAAATTGTTGGAGACGGAGATGTAAGTGCTGAAGTAATTGCTACAGATTTCGACGGTATGGTGAAGGAAGGAGAAGATTTGGCGGCTTTGCACGAGAATATCGTGGTGAAAGTTCCAATGACGAAAGACGGAATAAAGGCAATTCGCTATTTCACAGACAAAGGAATTCGCACGAATTGCACGTTGATATTTTCAGCTGGACAAGCCTTATTGGCTGCGAAAGCAGGAGCGTCATATGTAAGTCCATTCGTTGGACGATTAGACGATATTTCTACAGACGGAATTGATTTGATTGAACAAATCAGAACCATCTATGACAACTACGGTTTCGATACTGAAATTCTTGCAGCATCTGTTCGTCACCCTATGCACATCATCGCTTGCGCTGAGATTGGAGCAGATGTTATGACATGTCCATTAAGTGTGATCTTGCAATTGTTGAAGCATCCTTTAACAGATATCGGTTTGGCGCAATTCCTTGCCGATCACAAGAAGGCTGCTGAAGCGAAATAATTTTGATAGCTAGTTCAGACAACAACGCCGATTATACGGCGGCGCAAATTATTCGCAAGCAAGGGATTTGTATTCTTCCCACAGATACAGTTTATGCATTCGCATGTGCGTTGTCAGATAAAAAGGCAATAGAAAAAATGGCTCAATTGAAAGGCGTGCGTTTAGATAACGCACGCTTTTCCATTGTATGCAATGATTTGTCGCATTTAGCCACATTTACCAAACCCATTTCAACACCGTATTATCGGGCATTGAAAAGGCATACGCCGGGCATGTTCACGTTTTTGTTGGAAGCTAGCAGTCTGGTTCCAAAACTTTTCACTTCGCGCAGAACCACCATTGGTCTTCGTGTTCCCGATCACGATTTTCTTCAACGAGTTCTAACACAATTGGGTGAACCTCTTGTGGTTTCTTCTGTTCATAGAAAAGCCAACGCAGAAGAATATCCGCTTGAAGCCATCGATCTCGAAGAGGATTGGTCAAATGATGTGGCTGAAATTTTCTTTGAAGACACTTCGAAAGTGGTCCTCTCAACCGTTGTTGATTTTTCAGGATTGAATCCAACCGTGGTTCGTCAAGGAGCAGGGGAGTGGAATCCCTGAACAATATCCATAAACAATTACTCGTTTGCAAGTTTCAGAATTAGCCCATTCTCACGAAGGAGGTCTTGGTAATTTCACATTGACAAATTGTGACTATGAGAAAAATTGCACTGAGTTTTGTTTTATTTGTTTTGAGCGCCACATCTGTGTTTGCTCAAAAGTCTTTCGAAAAGATTGTGCCCGAGCGTGTCTTTCGCGAAGCCTTAAATCTTTTTGAAAACGAAAAGTTCGTTCCGGCGAAAGAGTCGTTTGAAAAATACCTTTCGTTAACTTCCGGAAACGACGGCTATCGCGTCGATGCAGAATACTACCAAGGTCTTTGCGCCATGAATCTGTTCCATCCAGATGCAGAATACTTGCTCACCACTTTCGTAAGAAATCATCCCGATTCGCACTGGTGTCAGAGTGTGTATCTGGAATTAGCGAATTTCAAATACAAGAGCAAGTTGTACAAACAATCACTCGAGTGGTTCGATAAAGTGGAAGAAAAACAATTACTTGCGGAAGAGCGCCCTTCGTTTTACTACAAACGAGGTTTCGTAAAATTCGATCAAAAGAAATTTTCTGATGCTCGTGTTGATTTTGCGAAAGTGAAAGACGGCGATTCGGAATATAAGTCTGCTGCTACCTACTACTACGCTTACATGGCTTATACGAGCAAGGATTATCAAGTGGCATTGGAATCTTTTTTAAAGTTGAAGGAAGACAAAGACTTTAAATCGGTCGTTCCGTATTTTATTTCACAGATTTATTATGTGCAAAAGCGTTTCGATGAACTGTTGGCTTACGCTCCGCCGTTGATTAATGCGGAAGAAAATGTGAAGAACAATTACCCGAATGCGAACGAGGAAATTGCACACTTGATTGGTGATGCGTACTTCACTCTTGAGAAATACCAAGAGGCCCTTCCGTATTTAGAAAAATATCACAACTCCCCAACAGCGAAACCTTCCGTTGAAGATTACTATCAATTGGGATTCTGTTATTACCGCAACGGGAACTTTGAACGCGCTATAGATGCCTACTCACACTGCACGAAGGAAGATTCTCCAACTTCACAATTAGCGAACTACAACATTGGAGATTGCTATTTGAAACTCGAACAAAAGGAATACGCCAGAACGGCTTTTGAAGCAGCCTCGAAACAAACGCACAACATAGATGTGCAAGAGGATGCCTTGTTCAACTATGCGAAATTGGCTTTCGAACTTTCGTACAATCCTTTCCACGAAGCTATTTCAGCTTTTGAAGGGTATCTGGAAAAGTATCCGAATTCTGCACGTCACGACGAAGCCTATGAGTTCTTGTTGAACGTGTATTTGAAAACGAGAAACTACGAGCGCGCTTTGACATCATTGGATAAAATGAAAGTGAAAGACATTCGTGCGAAGACTTCATATCAGATTGTTGCCTTCAACCGCGGTGTTGAATTGTATCAAGCGGAAAGCTTTGCGAAGTCGGAAGAGTTCTTCACGAAATCGTTGGAATATCCTGTCAATACCTACTTGTTTGCTCAAGCCAAATATTGGATGGGTGAAATCAATTACCGGCAGAATAAATTCCCGAAAGCGAAAGAGTATTACCAAGCTTGTATTGCCGAGCCTGCAGCTTTTAACTCTGAGTATTACGCACTCGCAAACTACAGTTTAGGCTATACGTTTTTCAAGTTAGGAGTAGCGCAAAAAGACTACGATGCGTCGAAGCCTTACTACGCAAATGCCAATACAGCCTTTAGAAAGTATGTCGATTCGAATGAAGCCGAAGCGGTTAAGAAAGGAGATGCTTACTTGAGAATTGGAGATTGCTTCTTCGTTTCAAAAAGCTACAAGCAAGCTATTGAAAGTTATTCGAAGGGCACTCCAGCGCAGAAAGATTACATCCTTTTTCAAAAAGCTTTGTGCGAAGGGTATGAAGGAAATAATTCCGCGAAAATTAACTTGTTAAAATCGTTGGTAGATTCTGAATCGAATTCGAAGTTTAAAGTAGATGCAGCATTTGAATTGGGAACGACATACCTGAGTGCAGGCAACAACTCTGAGGCTAAGACAGTATTCCTTCAGCTGATGGCCGACGAGCCCACTTCAAACTACACCAGAAGAATTTTAGTGAATTTGTGCTTGATCTATCGCAACGAAGAAAACGATGCCAAGGTCAAAACGACTTGGAACACACTATATACAAACTACGGGAACGATAAGATTATTCTCGATGCATTGGAGATTGTTAAGCCGGTATTGATCGATGATATTGAATTCCAAAATCAGATTACGAATTTAACCGTGGCCGATGTAAGTGCATTGGAAATTGAAGAAGGTGTCTTCACAAAAGCTTCTGCCCCTGCTTATGCCGGTGAGTGCACAAAGGCAAAAGGAAAACTTGAATCGTATTTGAATCAGTATCCAAATGCCATTCATGCGTCTGAAGCGAATTTCTTGCTGGCCGATTGCTTCAAGAATGAAGGCAACAAAGAGTCAGCTATTATTTTTTACGAGCGCGTGATTGCCTTGCCATTCTCAGACTTCACTGAAGAGGCGTTAAACAACGCCGCAGACATTCGTCTTCAACAAGGTGAGTATGCAAATGCTATTGGACATTTATTGAGAATTGAAAGTGCTGCTGTTTCGAAGAAGAGTGTGGAGGATGCGCAAATGGCCTTGCTTGTGGCGTATTACAGCATTGAAGAAATGGGATTGGCACGTGAGTATGCAGACAAGGTTATTGCAGACGCAACGGCCAATGCAGAGAATCGAGCGAAGGCTTATCTCTGGAGAGCGCGCATGAAGATGAAGGAAGAAGAGTTCGCAAGTGCTTTAGTCGATTATACCGAAGTGGCGAAACGCGGTGGAGAAGGCGCTGCAGAAGCAGCCTATCAAAATGCATTCGTCGAATTCAAGATGAATGAAATTGAAAAAGCAGAAAAGTCAATTTTCAAGGTGATTGAAAAGTACGCTTCATTCGAGAAATGGAAGTATGAATCGTTCCTGTTGCTGTCAGATGTGTACGTTGCTAAACCAGATTATTATCAAGCTAGAAAGACGCTGGACGCCATTATTTCCAAAGTGAAAAATCCGGAAATTTTAGCACGTGCAGAACAGAAAAAACGCGAATTAGAGGAATTGGAAAATCCGAAGCCAAGAGCAGTAGAGATTCCAATTGATAACACTGATGAGAATATTCAAAACGATGAGTTCCATGAAGAATAAATTGAAAACAATACTACTAGCTGTGGGTTTTGCTGCAGCTTCTGCACCGGCTTTTGCGCAGGTTGACAGTGTGCTTATTCAGAGCGCGCAATTCGTTGGGGATTTGAATATCTTCTTGCGCGATGCGAATAAAATTTCGAATCAGCCTTTCGTCATTGAAACGGAAACCAATGCTTCATTAATGAAGTACAACATGCTTCCCACCCGACTCATTTCTTTTACACAACCGGCGACTATTTTGTCTTCGAATTTCCCGATGGAAAAGAAGTTGAAGAAGCTTCAAAACGGATGGGTTGATGTTTCTTTCGGAAGCTATGTAACACCGAAGGTAGATGCGTATTACACCGACGGAAGATCGAAGAAAGGAGATTGGGGTATTCTTTACGGACATCAGAGTTCGAATGCGAATTTTGAGGTGCTTTCCGGTGCTGATCTTCCAACCACGTTCAGTGATAACCATGCGACGCTCTGGGGCAAACGCTTTTACAAAAAGACAGTTGCCGATGCGAAGTTCAATTGGAACAGAAATGTGACCAATTGGTATGGAATAGATTCTTCGCAACAATACGTAGCGGACTATTCAGCGTTGAAACAAACCATGAATGTGTACAGCGGTAATTTTGGTATTCACACCTTCGACAGAGATAGCAACGATTTGAATTGGTGGGGAAAGGCAGGCTATCGCTTGGCTTCAGATGCATTTAATTCGAACGAGCACTTTGTAGATGTGAGTGGCGGAGCAAGCAAGCTAGTAAAGACCGAAGTATTCAGTGGTGAATTTGGAATTACGTACAACAAGTTCAATTCAACAGGATTGGATTGGTCTCCGGACTATGCGAATACGTGGGGTGAGGGTGATTCATTAAGATCTATCCGAACTTTTGATAATGCAATTGTTCGCTTCATTCCAACGGCATATACGGTTTACAAGGATCTTCGCGTGAAGATTGGAATGGCCCTTTACATGCAGTCGCGTGGAGAGCAACGCGGACATTTTTATCCGCAAGCGGAAGTGAGTTACAGTATCCTTGATGGAATGTTTGTTCCTTATGCAGGAATTAAAGGTTCATTGGCGCCGACAACGTATTACGGTTTATACAATCAAAATCCATTCGTTGTTGTTCAACCGCAATTGCTGAATCAGAATAACAAGATGCAATTGTATGGCGGTGTAAGTGGTTCAATTTCGCGACGTGTGAATTACACCGTTGGCGCTGAGCTGAACACGATTGAGAATTTTGCATTTTTCGTGAACGACAGTTTGTTCTCTAGAGGAAATATGCAAGGCGTTTTGTACGACAATTTGAGAGTAGCGAAAGCGAAGGGTGAAATTGAAGTTTTAGGTGGAAAGAAATGGAGTGCAAAAATCGGAGGTTCTTATTCTTATTTCGAAACCGATCAACAATATGCGTGGCAATTGCCGAATCTTCAGTTCTCGGCAGAGGCATCTTATAATTTGAACTCGAAGTTCAAATTCAATTTCCAGGGAATGTATTACGGCGAGCGTTGGGCGAAGTCAGTGTTGCCTGTTACAGGTAGAGACGCTTTATTGCAATTAGACGGGTCTTATGTGTATAAAATGAAAGGATTCGTAGACGTGAATTTACGCACTACGTATACCTATAACGAGCGCCTTTCTGCTTATTTGCAGTTCAATAATATCTTGGCTCAGAAATACGCTATTTACAGCGGAATTCCAACGCAACGCTTCTTTGCTGCCTTGGGAGCTTCTTATTCGTTTTAAAGTAGCAATTTGTTAACGAAATGTTCATAAAACTAAGGGGGCTTCGGCCCCCGTTTTTTGCTACGGCAATGGGGCTTTCGTAACTTTGGTCACCTTGAAAAAATGGGCTTGTCCCAATCTTCAATTTGAAATAAAAAAGTTAGATAATTAATAGTCCTACGAGAGAATGAGTGAAGAAATAGAAAATACCCTTACCCCCGGTTATACCGCTGACAATATTCAGTCGTTAGAAGGAATGGAGCACGTGCGCATGCGCCCTGCAATGTACATCGGAGATATTGGAACTCGAGGTCTTCACCACTTGGTGTATGAGGTTGTCGATAACAGTATCGATGAAGCGTTAGCTGGTCATTGTGATACCATTAATGTATTCATTAATCCAGACAACAGCGTTACGGTTAAAGATAACGGACGAGGTATTCCTGTTGACATGCACAAGAAGGAAGGCGTAAGCGCACTTCAAGTGGTAATGACCAAGATTGGTGCGGGAGGAAAATTCGATAAAGGATCTTACAAAGTATCTGGTGGTCTTCACGGTGTTGGTGTAAGTTGCGTGAACGCACTTTCCATTGCTTTGAAGGCAGAGGTTTTTCGTGAAGGTAAAATGTATGTGCAAGAATACAGCTGCGGAAAGGCGTTGTATCCGGTGAAGGAAATCGGTACCACAGAACTTCGTGGAACTACTGTAACCTTCCTTCCGGACAATACCATTTTTGATACGGCAGAATACAATTTCGACACGTTAGCGAATCGCCTTCGTGAACTTTCATTCTTGAACAAAGGCATTCGTCTTCACTTAACAGATGAGCGTGTAGTAAACGAAGACGGTTCATTTAAAACTGAAGAGTTTTACAGCGAAGCAGGATTGATTGAAATGGTGAAGTATTTAGATGAGAGTCGTCCGTCCATTATTGGAACCATCATTCATATGGAGCGCACAGACGGTTCTATTCCGGTGGAAGTGGCCATGACGTACAACGATTCTTACAACGAGAATGTGTTCTCGTATGTAAACAACATCAACACCCACGAGGGTGGAACACACTTGCAGGGATTTAAGCGCGGATTAACCTCAACGCTCAAAGACTATGCAGACAAGAGCGGATTGTTGGAAAAGGCGAAGGTTGAGATTGTTGGAGATGACTTCCGTGAGGGATTGACAGCAGTTGTTTCTGTAAAAGTTCAAGAGCCGCAGTTTGAAGGTCAGACCAAAACCAAATTGGGAAATAAGGAAGCTGTAGCTCCTGTGTCTCAAGTGGTAAGTGAAATGCTTCAGTCTTATTTGGAGGAGCATCCAGCGGAAGCAAAACAAATTGTTCAAAAAGTAATTCTTGCAGCTCAAGCGCGTATTGCCGCGAAGAAAGCGCGTGAAACCATACAAAGAAAAGGAGTAGGATTTGGAGGTGGATTGCCAGGTAAATTGTCAGACTGTTCTGAAAAAGATCCAAAGAAATCGGAGTTGTTCTTAGTCGAGGGAGATTCGGCGGGTGGCACTGCTAAGCAAGGACGCGACCGTGTGTTCCAGGCTATTTTGCCACTTCGTGGAAAAATCTTGAACGTGGAGAAGGCGATGCAACATCGTATTCTTGAGAACGAAGAGATTAAAAATATGTATACCGCTTTAGGTGTATACATTGGAACAGATGACGACAGCAAAGCATTGAATATTACAAAGCTTCGCTACCACAAAATTGTTATTATGTGTGATGCCGATGTAGACGGATCTCACATTGAGACGCTTATTTTAACGTTCTTCTTCCGTCACATGAAAGAGTTGATTGATCAGGGAATGATTTACATTGCAACTCCTCCATTGTACCAAGTGAAGAAAGGAAACAAAGGCGAATATGCATGGACTGAAGAGCAACGCGATGCGTTGGTTAAGGAAATGCGTGGAGCTGGTTCTGAAACAAGTGTCAACGTTCAACGCTACAAGGGTCTTGGAGAGATGAATGCCGAGCAGTTGTGGACAACGACTATGGATCCAACAACAAGAACATTGCGTCAAGTTACCATTGACAACGCCGCGGCGTGTGACCAGATATTTTCTATGCTTATGGGCGACGAGGTTCCACCTCGCAGAGCCTTTATTGAAGCGAATGCGAAATACGCTAAGATTGACGCGTAACGTCACTTCGCTACTTCAATTTCTC
>CANKYR010000067.1 GCA_947488195.1 Flavobacteriales bacterium | reverse complement strand
TTTTATTTGACTACTGCGCGATGACAGCAGATCTGATGACCCTGAGACAGTATGAAACACAAAGCCGTTAAAACATGAAAGAATAAAAAGAATTCCATTCCATGGAATTGAATAGCATTTTACTTCTCGTGTTGAAGGGTTTGTTGAATGCTCTCCCACAACAACTCTGCTGCTTTGTCCCACGTGTAGGTATGCTCGCGGATCATAGGGATACGCTGTCCCTGTTCAATCTTTACAATGGCCTCTGCTATTTCAGAGACTTCTGTTGGATTCACGAAAAACGCCGATCCGTTTGAAACCTCTTCCATCACTGTTCCCTTCGAAGCAATTACAGGAACTCCGCAGGCTTCCGCTTCAATCAACGGGATTCCGAATCCTTCATAAAGACTCGGAAAAACAAGTCCTTCCGCTGCCGACATGAGCAAAGGAAGATCGGCAGTATGCACATGTCCTAAAAACCGAATGTTCGTTCGGTCATTAATTTTCGCCAACGCACCATCCAGTTCAGGATAATTCCAGAATTTATTTCCGGCAATAAGTAGGGTAGATTTAACACCTTGTTCTACTGCGGTGTTGAACGCTTCAACAACTCTATGTACATTCTTTCTCGGATGCAGCGCACCGACGAATAAAAAGTATTTTTCACCTCGCGAAAATTTATCTCGAATGACTTCTTTCTTCTGTCCCTCTGCTGGAGCAAACGTGTGGTCTATGCCGTTGCAAAGCAAGTCTATTGAAGCTTCTGGGACATTGAAGGTTTTCGAAATATCTACTCTACTGAATTCACTCACGGTTGCCAAGCGTGTGCTCAGCTTCACGAAATCTGCTGTTCGACTGTTCCAGTAGTTCGCATACCTCTTCGGCATGAACTCCGGGAAATGAACGAAATTAATGTCGTGTATAACGGTGAGCTGCGGTATTGGACATCTGCGCGAAGCGTGCGCATCTGGAGAAATAAAAATGTCCGCTTTTATTTTTTTCAGTTTGAACGGAACGCTGAAATCGAACCACCAATCGAATAACCAAGGTCTACGTGCAGGAGGAAAAACGCGATGTTGAAACACATTCTTTCCAAACTGCCAATGATCGTCATTCTTCCGATCGCTTAACAAATGAAATTCATGCTCGGGAAATCGGTGCGCCAATCGCTTTACAGTCTCGAACGTAAATCGTCCAATACCTTCCAGCTTGCCAGGAATAAGCAATCGGGTATTAATGGCAATGCGCACCCAGGGAGAAAATTAAAGCAGTTGTGAAACTATCTTCTCTACCGAATAGCCATCGGCTTCAGCTTTGTAGTTGCGGACAATACGGTGACGAAGAATAGGAAGCGAAACAGCTTTCACATCTTCAATGTCTGGACTGTATTTTCCGTTCAATGCAGCGTTCACTTTCGCTCCAACAATTAAGAATTGTGAAGCACGTGGACCAGCGCCCCAGCTTAAGTATTGATTCGCCAATGGATCTGCGTTCTCTCTGTTTGGACGTGTCTTCGCAACCAAACGAACAGCATACTCAATAACATTATCGGGAACCGGCATCTTACGAATGAGCTGCTGATAGAACTGAATTTCTTCCGACGAAATAACGGGGGAAAGTGTTTGTGTAACACCTGAAGTTGTTTGCTTCACAATAACTAGCTCTTCTGCTAAGGTTGGATAGTCGACCCAAATATTAAACATGAAACGGTCTAATTGCGCTTCTGGCAAAGGATACGTTCCTTCCTGCTCAATGGGGTTCTGTGTTGCTAAAACGAAAAACGGAGAAGGCAATACGTGTGTTACACCGCCTGCTGTTACGCGACGCTCTTGCATGGCTTCCAACAAAGCACTTTGTGTTTTCGGTGGCGTACGATTAATCTCATCGGCCAAAATGATGTTCGAAAATAAAGGGCCTTTGATGAATTTAAACTGACGTGATTCATCTAAAATTTCAGAACCAATGATATCGCTCGGCATTAAGTCGGGCGTGAATTGAATGCGGTTGAAAGACAAACCCAATACTTGCGAAAGTGTATTTACCAAAAGAGTTTTAGCCAATCCAGGAACACCTACAAGTAGACAGTGACCATTTCCTAAAATTGAAATAATAACGTCGCGTACAGCTTCGTCTTGCCCAACCATTACCTTTTGAATCTCGAATTTCAGTGCGTTGTATTTTTCTTTCAACGCATCTAACGCCTCTACATCTGATGTAAATGTGGTCATGATATTATTTTTTATTCCAGTTGAATTGAAACGTACAATCTTTAAACTGTTCGTCCATAAATGAGTAATTCTTCTTGAGGGCTTTTCCTACCCACACGTCGGTTGCATTTTGACGCTCGATACTTTCAGTTTTGGCCTGAAACAATTCATAGTCTTGCTCCATGTTCGCTCTGTGAGCAGGAATACGGGCGTCTAACTGATATATCACGTAGGCGTCTTTTCCGTTCGGTTGCTTCGCCAATTGCGGTTCACACAATTCTCCTTCCTTCAATTTAGATAATGTTAAATTCAATTCTGCAGACAACGTAGCAACATCGTGACGTGTGCCTCCTGTTTGCATATTCATAATTTTTCCAGCTTGATTCTTTGTTTCTTCATCGGTGCTGAATCGAGCAGCAGCAGCGTTGAATGAAATCTTTTTTGCCTTCAGTTCGTTATAGACAGAATCTATTTGTGCTTTGCAACGATTGAAATCTTCATCCTTAATTTTCGGAGACATTAAGATGTGACAAGCTCTGTAGTATTCACCGCGCTTTTCTACGACTTTCACGAAATGATAACCATAGGTTGATTTAAACACAGGAGAATAATTTCCTTCATCCGTAGTGAAAACTGCTGACTCATATTCAGGAACGAAGCTTCCTTTTTTTATCATGTCGTAACAACCGCCTTTGAACTTCGATCCCGGATCTTCGCTGTGTCGGCGGGCTTGAATGGTCATGCTCGTTCTGCCCGAAGCAATGTCATTTCGCACACTGTCCAGGAAGTGAATCACCTGCTGGTTTTCACTTTCAGGAATCAGTGGAGCAATGACTATTTGAGAATATTGAACCTGCTCTCCAATTAATGGCAACGAATCGACGGGCAAAGACTGATAATATTTCAAGACTTGTGAAGGAGTGATTTTCACATTCTTCGTTATTTCGTCTTGCTTCTTTTGAGTAAGCAATTGATCGCGAATCATCTCGAAAAAATCTACTTTCAGCTGTGAAATAGGTTTGCCGTAATACGTTTCAAACTGCTCGACACTGCCTAACATCTCAATGAAATAGGTAATTCTTTTTTCAACCTGCGCATTTACTTCACCGTCTGTTACCTCTACACTGTCCACTTTTGCTTGGTGCAACAAGAGTTTTTGATACATCAAATTTTCAAAAATCGAACATTCCTTTTCAGCAAGAAGTTGTGACTTTCCTTGCGTTAATTCGAATTTAGCGTTTTCAAAATCCGATAGAAGAACTACTTCAGCACCAACTCCTCCAATAATTTTATCTATGGTTTTTCCGGGCTGCGCCAAAGAAAGGAAAGACAGCATCGCAAACACCAACCCCAAAAAACCTTTTTTCATTCTCTTATTGTTCTAATTTACCTTCAGATTTTGCCTGATCGTAAAGTCCGTTTTTCATTTTCTGCAAGAGCTCTTGCTTTCGTATGTTCAGCAAGATACTTGCAATATTGCTTCTAACCATTTCCAGTGGCGACGAATCGCCCGGCAGAAGGTAAGAACCAATTTTCACCCAAATTATTTCACCATTGAAATTAATCTGTTGGGTGGAAGTAGCTTGGGTAATAAACTGCGAACGATCTGCTATTGCTAATGGTATTAACTGAGCAAATTGCTCCCAATTGACGTAGGTTGAATAGTTGTAATAATGCTTCGCTCCAACCTGAACACAAAACGCTTCCCATGTTGCAATATCGTCAGAAGCAAAAGCGGTAGTCATATTCCTAACGTCCTTTGATTTTTCTGGAAGAGAGCAAAATTTAAGTTGAATGAAATGTTCATTCACTTTCATCGAGCTCTTATTGGCCTCGTAATAAGTTTGAATCTGTTCGTTTGTAACGACGGTATCCATGTTCTTTTTAATCCAATCTTGCTCGTATGAATAGATGAGTAGCGACTTTCTGTAGTCTTCAATTCTGCGCTCTACCGCAAGCTTTTCTTCATCAGAAATTTTCTCGGCTTCTTGAAGCACCAGCGCATCTTTCAACCAAGACTGAATAATTTCTTGCGCGAGTGCGGTCGAATCTTCCGCTGAAATATTGTTTGGAATACGCTCACGCAATTCCTCCATCGTCAATACCGCATCTCCCAAATACGCAACAGCATCTGGAGTTGAATTACCGCAACTACTTGCGAGTGCTACACAAAGAGCTGCTATTAAAAAATGTGCAGCCTTCATTTTTACTTCGCTATGGAGTGAAGAACTTCTGTGTTAACCTTGTAGGTGTGTGTCTTGCGTAATTCTTCAACCCACATTTTGTCGAGGAAGTTTTGATATTCTGAAGTCACAAGTCCGCGAGATTCAGATAATTTCTTTGGAGATTTGTTCAACAACTCTTCAATATCGACCACCATGACTTGTCCGTTCATTGGAACGTTCACGCTCAATCCTTCCGTCCACTTAATTTTTCCCAACACTTCGCGATCTTCACGAGCGAACAATCCGCCTTCAGTTTGAAGGTTTAGTTGAGTTCCTTGATTCAATTCAGCTGCTGCTTCAGAAGGAGATTTTCCAGACTCAAGCATCTTGCGAAGTTTGTTAGCTATCTCGTCGTTCGCGCAGGTGTAGATTACTACTTCAGCGCGATCCGGCCACATGAAGCTCGCCTTGTTTGCTTCGAAATAAGAATTCAATCCAACAGTGTCTTTTACCGCTTTCGACCACACCAATTGATCTGTCAATTCAAACAACAAAATACCTTCACGGTATTCCTTCATTAATAAACGGAACGCTGGGTACTTAGCTTCCAAGTGCGCGTCTTCTTCACGCATTAATTTGTCTTCCGCAAACATTTTCGCTTCGTGCTTCACGTAGTCAACTGGATTCAAATTCGTGTTTGCACCTTTACGCGTAATCATGGTTTGATAGAATTCGTTCACGGTGTATTTCGTTCCAGAAACCTCACAGAAAACTTTTTTCAATAAGCCTTTACTCGCTTTCAATTGACCTACATACGTGCTGCTATCGGCCTTTGACGCAAGCTTGTTGATGTACTTCTGGTTATAAACGAAGTTGTATTCTTTTCCAATTTTCGAAAGGAATGAGTTCTTTGTTTTTTCCGCGCGAGCATCTTTCGAAACTTTTGCTTTGATGTCTTTCGACATAGACTCGAAAGAAGCCAATGGCTTATAAGCTAAACGCTTCACAATGTGCCAACCGTAAGAAGTCTTAAACGGAAGAGAAACATCGCCGTCTGCTTTCATTGCATAAGACGCTTCTTCGAATTCAGAAACCATTTTGTTCGTTCCGAACCAAGGAAGTTCTCCGCCTTTGTTCTTCGTTGTAACATCTTCACTGTATAATGCACACAATTCTTGAAAGGTCTGCTGACCTTCTAACGCTTTTTGATAGATTTCGTTAATCTTCGCTTCAGCTGCAGGATCATTTGCATCTTCTTTATTTGGCTTCACCATAATGTGTGCAACATGAATTTCTCCTCGTGCAGGACGGCGTCCGGTTACCTTCAACAAGTGATAACCGTATTGGGTGCGGACAGGCATGGTCACTTCGCCAATCTTAGTGTTGTAGGCAGCAAATTCAAACGGATAAACCATTTGGAAAGCGGTGAAATAACCCAAGTCACCGTTGTTTTTTTCTACTGATTTGTCTGTACTGTATTTTTTAGCAGCAGCCTCGAATGATTCTCCAGCAAGAATCTTCTTGCGGATATCCATGATCTTGTTGTAGGCCTTCAAGGTATCGGCAGCCAAGACATTCGGCTTGCATTCAATAAGCAAGTGACTTGCACGAACCTCTTCTTGCAAGTGCGCATAGGCCTCTTGCATAAGTTCGTCTAATTTTTCCTGATCTGTTAAATACGGACGAGCCAATTGTGCGCGGTATCCTTGCAATTCATACTTGAATTTGCTTACCGTGTCTAATCCAGCGGCTTTCGCAGCATGAACTTTCAATTTGAAGTTGATGAATAGCTCCATGTATTCATCGATTGATGCTTTCGTAACAACAGAATCGCGGTTGTTCTTTCTGAAAATATTCTCAAATTCTTCCAAAGAAACTTCTTCACCGTCTACGCTTAAAACAACGGCAGGTGAAGCAGCAGGGGCCTTTTGTATGGGTTGCGCATTCGCGCTGAACAACGCTGCGCAAGTGAGCACAACACTTAAAAGTAGAACTTTTGTAAAACGCATAAGACTTGAATTAAACATGATTATTTATAACTGTAATTTGGTGCTTCTCTTGTAATAAGAACGTCGTGCGGATGACTCTCCTTGATTCCCGCATTTGTAATTCTGATAAATTTAGCTTCTTGAAGTTGTTCAATGTTGGCTGCTCCGCAGTATCCCATTCCGGCTCTCAGTCCGCCAATGATTTGATGCATAACTTCCATTACTGAACCTTTGAAAGGTACACGTCCAGAAATTCCTTCCGGCACTAATTTTTTAATATCGTCTTCGGCATCTTGGAAGTATCGGTCTTTTGAACCGTGCTGCATGGCTTCCAACGAACCCATACCTCGGTACGACTTAAATTTTCTTCCTTCGTAAATAATAGTTTCCCCCGGAGACTCTTCAGTACCTGCTAGCATAGAGCCAATCATAATGGTTGAAGCACCTCCGGCAATTGCTTTCGCAATATCTCCAGTATATCGAATTCCGCCGTCTGCAATGATTGGTACACCTGTTCCTTTTAACGCTTCAGCAACGTCGGTAACAGCAGTTAATTGTGGAACACCCACACCTGCAATTACGCGCGTGGTACAAATTGAACCCGGTCCAATTCCAACCTTCACTCCATCGGCACCCGCTTCTACCAATGCTTTGGCAGCAGCACCCGTTGCAATATTTCCAACAATAATATCAATTTTATCTCCGAAAGCCGCCTTCACTTTTTTCAACGTTTCAATTACACCCTTCGAATGTCCGTGAGCCGTATCAATAACCACAGCATCTACTCCAGCTTTCACTAAGGCTTCTACGCGCTCGAGCGTGTCGGCGGTAACACCAACAGCTGCAGCGCAACGCAAACGCCCGAAATTGTCTTTGCAGGCATTCGGATATTTATGCAATTTTAAAATGTCTTTGTATGTGATGAGTCCCATTAATTTTCCGTCAGCGGAAACAACAGGAAGTTTTTCAATTTTCTTTTCTTGAAGAATAGATTCCGCGGTAGCTAGGTCTTTCGGCTTATCCGTAGTGACAAGGTTTTCGCTTGTCATGACTTCACGAATAGGTTTCTCGTAATTTTTTTCGAATCGAAGGTCACGGTTGGTCACAATTCCCTTCAAAACCCCTTCGGTGTCTACCACTGGAATTCCGCCAATTTTATGTTCGGACATGATAGCCAAGGCATCTCCAACATTCGCTGTTTCAAGAAGCGTAATTGGATCTTGTATCATTCCGCTTTCGCTACGCTTCACCTTTCTCACTTCCGCAGCCTGCGCGGCAATGGTCATGTTCTTGTGTATCACAGCAATTCCACCGGCTCTCGCCATAGCAATAGCCATAGAGCTTTCGGAAACGGTATCCATTGCAGCTGATGCAACGGGGGTGTGTAAGGTTATGTTTTTTGTGAACTGCGACGAAATGTTAACTTCACGTGGAAGCACCTCTGAATAGGCGGGAACGAGAAGCACATCGTCGTAGGTAAGACCTTCTCCTACAATTTTAGAATTGTTTGCGGACATACGTTTGAATTTTCGAATAAAATTCGGACAAATGTACGAAAAAATAGGGGTAAAAGCCTCTACTGTTATTTTTATAAACTATCGAGTAGTGTCGTCAATTCCGGATCGGAAATTCCTTGCATCACGACCATTACGGTTGAATTGCCATTCACCGTTAGATCTTGGTGGAAATGGAATAAATCTCCACTGGTATTTACAGCAATTGCAACAATCTTAGCAAATGCTCCGGACGGAATACCCGAGATTATTCCAGCACTCGACTGTAATACCGTTTTGGTGTCTGGCAGATAGGCGAAGAATAGGACATTCGACAAATCGTCCTCGTCTGAATCGAAAGTTATACTGTACGTTCCGCTTGTCGATACAGAACGATCCGCGTTAATCCAACCTAATTTCTCAATAAACGCCGTGTATCCAATCGTATCAACATCGAACACTGGATTCTGTGTTTGAGTTATTCCCCAGACTCCTAAATCAGTTGTCCAATCTACAACATCACCGTTTTCATTCCCATAATACACATTCATGTAATTCAGTGCAGGCGCCGCATTCGGCATGCTCACCTTGAATGCGCATGGCTGAGACAAGACTAGCTCTTGTCCATCTTTTTCGGCTCTCAATCTAATTTCACCAGCTGTTTCTAATGGCATTCCAGCTGCAACAGTTGGCATGCGATAATAGATCATATCCTTAGGCGTATAGAGTTCCACCAATTTCACAATAAACGGATAATCCACTCCTGCGCCGCCTGGCAGTTGAAGACAATCAATACTTCCCCAAATGGTGGTTCCCTGATTGCCTATAATTGGTCCCTCACCCGCAGTGTCAATGACAAACACTTGCTCGTCTTGTTTTTTAGAATCTAAATAAGCGTTCGGAGATTCATACGTATTCAAATCTCGCTCTATGCGGTCTTTCGAACACGATGAAAATAATACGGTTGCAACAAGAACCAACAATGTTGTTGCTCCGGTAAAAAAAATTGTGTTTCTATTAGTCATAAGCTGCGCATTTTTCTTTTTTTCCTTTGAATGAATTTTTATTAAACAACAATCCCACGTGCAGCATACCCTCTTGATGCCGCGTATTGTATCTCCATTCAACGAATGGCTTTATTTTCTTTCCGAAAACCACACCCACGCCTACTTCAGCGTTCCAATTATTCAGCATCGCATCTTTCATGAAAGATGATTCGTAATTCACCCAACGATTGTAACCCACATGAACCAAAGTGTAGGATTGAATTTTTTTTCTTTTGAGGAATTTGTATTGTGCAGATGCGCCAAGCGTCCATTCATGAATTTTATTGGTTGGAAGGAAATACGAAAACTGCGGACTGATTTGAATCTGCTTCTTTTCTCTGAAAATAGCTCTCGTCCCTAGCCCTATACTCTCGGTTTGGAAATTATAAATACCTGAAAATCCCACTTCAGACTGAGCAAGAAGACCCGAAGCGAACAGCACAAAAAATAGAAAAGCGAAAATCCTCATCAAGTCGAATTATATACCTCGAACGAATTTAGCGTAAGAATTATTGTCGCAACAAAAAGGGCGGTTCGAAAACCGCCCTTTCCATAATATTTAAAAATGAATTATACCACCCCTTGGTCTAACATTGCGTCGGCAACTTTAACGAAACCTGCGATGTTTGCACCTTTCACGTAGTTAACATAGTCTCCGTCTGTACCATACTGAACACATGCAGCATGAATGCTCTTCATAATGTTGTGAAGACGTTGATCTACTTCGTCACGAGTCCAGCTTAAACGAAGGCTGTTTTGAGACATTTCCAAACCTGATGTTGCAACACCACCAGCGTTAGAAGCCTTTCCTGGAGCGAACATTAATTTGTTTGCGTCGAATACAGCAATTGCTTCTGGCGTTGAAGGCATGTTAGCGCCTTCTGCTACTGCAATACAACCGTTAGCTACCAATGCTTTCGCATCGTCGCCGTTCAATTCGTTTTGAGTAGCGCAAGGAAGAGCAATGTCACACTTCACACCCCAAGGTGTTTTTCCAGCTACGAACTCACAACCGTATTTGGTAGCGTATTCTTGAATACGTCCGCGCTTCACGTTTTTCAATTCCATTAAGAAAGCAAGTTTCTCAGCATCGATTCCGTTTGCGTCGTAGATATATCCAGAAGAATCTGAAGCGGTAACCACTTTAGCACCTAATTCAGTCGCTTTTTCAATAGCATATTGAGCAACGTTTCCAGAACCAGAAACAACAACTGTTTTACCAGTGAAGTTCATTCCTTTCACCGCCAACATTTCTTGAGCGAAATAAACGGTACCGTAACCTGTAGCTTCCGGACGAATCAATGATCCACCCCAGTTGCGACCTTTTCCAGTTAATACACCGGTAAATTCGTTACGAAGACGCTTGTACTGACCGAACATAAATCCGATCTCACGTCCACCCACTCCTATATCTCCAGCAGGAACGTCAGTATTAGGACCAATGTGGCGAGACAATTCGCTCATGAAGCTTTGGCAAAAAGCCATAACCTCACGATCGCTCTTTCCTTTCGGATCGAAGTCTGATCCGCCTTTACCTCCACCCATTGGAAGGGTAGTTAATGAATTTTTGAATACTTGTTCAAATCCTAAGAATTTCAAAACAGAAAGATTCACCGTTGGGTGAAAACGCAATCCGCCTTTATAAGGTCCGATTGCACTGTTGAATTCTACGCGGTATCCGCGATTAACTTGAATTTCACCTTTATCATCTACCCATGGAACACGGAAGATGATTGTGCGTTCTGGTTCAACCATGCGTTCTAGGATTTTAGCCTCCTTATATTTAGGATGGTTTTCCATGAACGGAATAATGGCTTCCGCCACCTCATGAACTGCTTGAAGGAATTCAGGCTCGCTCGGGTTCATTGCCCGAACTTTCGACA
>CANKYR010000066.1 GCA_947488195.1 Flavobacteriales bacterium | reverse complement strand
GCCGAACACGCACATCATGGCTTACACGGGTCATTCCACCGAGAAACAATTACTTGCGTATATTGGCAAACCGCAAGCAGAAGTATCTAAATTGTCTATTGAAAAACTGATGAGTAATGGTTGGATCTAGGACGTTTGAGAACTGGAAGAAGGGGGAATTTGCATTACCAGAAACATTCTTGCGTAATGATAGCTATCCAAACGAGTTTAATAATATTCCGTCTGTTCCCGAAAAGGATATAGCTAAGATTGAATTGCAAAAAATTCGTCAGTATCAGAATCAGCAAGGTTTATTAATTCGAGGCCGCTTGTCTCGTATTGCAAAATCTTTTTTTCTTAAAAGACTTGGTCGAACAGTGAATCAGACTTTTTTAATCCAAAGAGGAATCAACGATTTAGAATGCATATTGCTTGGAGAGATTTCAAAGAAAAAATTGAAGTACGAATCGAAGGTTTTTAACTTCACTCTTGACCGAGCATTATTAAATGGTATTACTACATTTTATATTGACTTTATTGAGGTTGGAAATAAGGATAGTTACAAATACATTGGTGGCTCTCCTTTTTTTGATGAGCTGAATAGTTCGGCATTTCAAACATGGGCTTATACTCTGTACGACTTGTTGAAATGGTTGAAGGATTTGGATAGTGGGAAGTTGGATGAGGTGAATAGATATAAGAAAAAGAAGAATTTTCTTGTGGCTTTAGCTTTCGCAGATGGCCGGATATATCAGTGGATTGATGAAGGTAAGATGTCGAGTAGAGAATGTGCGCGAAAATTGAAATTACCTACAATGCATCCATACGTCACACATACGCATGACAACAAGAGAGATTCTGAAAAGTGTATCTACACCAACCGTAAATTGATACGAAGTCTAAAAGAATATTGCGAAGTGCTCGGTTTAGAGATGGATAGTCGCTTCTTGCGTAAGCTAGATTAGCATTGGTTTATAAGGTTCTTATTTGAGTGTTTTTTCTATTGAGTTTGTTGTTTTTTTTCTGTTACTTTTTTTGTAAAAAGTAACAAGTTAGTAGTAATAGATTTGTTACCGAATCCCATAGTAGCGGGATAGAAAACATGATTACATTCAACGAAGTGCCTGCGGTACTGGAGCAAATTCAGCAAGACTTGCAGCGCGTGTTGTCCCTATTGGACAAACAAAAAGAAAAGAGTAGGGACGAAGATACTCTTTTAACCCGACAAGACGTAAAGAGCTTGTTTAAAATCCACATTTCGACCCTCTACAATTGGGTGAAGTCCAAAAGACTCCAGCAAATTTCATTTGGAGGAAGGGTTTATTTCAGAAGGAAAGATATTATGGACCTATTAAACAAGTAGACTATGCCGATACAACTACCAAGAATCTCTTGCAAGATTTGTAAGATGCTATTCGAACCAACCAACAGTGGGCACAAGATGTATTGCGGTGATAAATGCACCAATGCGGCTGGGAATGCGAGAAAGAAAAACAAAAAACAAAAATTCAAAAAGAACATCGCAATATTGAATGCAATGAAAATCCCCATGGGGCAAATTAAAACTACCAGTCAGGCTGAATTGGAAGGTTTGGGGTTTGATATAGAATTTTGCTCCAGTGCAGTTCCCATCTGGTTAGAGGGCAATGTTCAACGTGGCAGGAAATTATATTACAATCAATACGCATTAGTCAATCAACAAGGAAAAATAACAATAAATCATTACTAGTATGGAGAATTTATCAGCGGAAACATTGTGGGCGGAACTTCATGAGTCCATTCCAGCAAGCCTGGATTTTATTCCGAACGCATCAGTTCAGGTGGGTCAACTTCAAAAGCAAAATCAGATGCTAAAGATACTTCTGATCGGGCTTGGAGTTATTGCGGTTGGAGCAGTCATTTATGTTTTGTACAAATCGCATCAAGACGAAAAAAGAAAAACGAGCTAACCTCGTTTTTCTTTTGAATGTGATTGTATGAGTGGTAGTAGTTACTTAACCAGCCAAGCACCCCATTGGCTTTCGATACTTGGACTATAAAGCTTAGAGTGTAAATTTGATTAAAGCTCAACTTTTTCTATTTTCTAAAGCAAACAAATAAAAAGAAAAATATAGTGTTTTAATTCTTGTAGTTAAATTTCTTTTTTTTTTCTTTTGTATTTTATTGCGAGTGAGGAACGGAAGTTGTAGATTTCACCTTCGATTGAGCTGAACAATTTTGTTATTGAATAATGTCATAATTATAAAACTGTGTCATGAAGTATATTGTAAAAACATTAGGAAAAATTTGTCACTATCAGTTTTTAAATCTTAATGAGACAGAAGTTAATAATATCGAGTGCGGCGAAATGGACTACCTCGCAATAGTAGAATCTTTTCTATTGGACAAATGTTCCCTTGAAAATCAGAAGATTTGTTTGGAAGATCAAGTAAGTTTTGGCGTTTTTGATGCAAGTCACAATAAAATTTTAGATTTTAACATTGGGGATATCAAGCAAAGTGATGATAGCGGAACTTGTTTTTGTCCAGAGCCCACATTTAATGAAGGTTTTGAGAATTGTTTAGGGTCTTTGGATTACTACTCAGGAGGAGGACCCATTTTTGAATTTGAAACCACTGAAGAACTTAATGTTGAGAATTTTTCATATAGTCTTTTTTCTATTGAACACGACGATGAAGTTATAACCTTATTGGATCATCTACTTTATTGCAATGAGAAATTAGAAAACATAGATTTTGGAGAATCTTCGGGTCTGAATAGGATGTTAAAGATTTGGAAGAAGAACGGTGAAATTTTTGAAATTCAGTAAAACCGCTAAAGCAAAGTTGAGCTTGCTTTGGTAAATTATAGTTGCATGGGAATACATAAATACAAGGGAAACAAAAGACATACATTTCGAGAACTTAACGAGTCCTGCTCTTGGTGCAATAGGACTACGAAAAATGGTTTCGAGTTTGTTTTGGTAAATGAAAAGCATAAGGGGCATTCAGTTGAATTGCCTTATTGTAGTCCCAAATGTCTCAATGAAGATACCCGTTTTGGACAAGATTATTTTGAAAGTATTGTGTTGAATTTTTTGGATGCAGATGGGGAGCGAGAGTTTCGCAAGCAAGAAATTTCAATGAATATTGAAAGGAAGAAAAGAAAGGAGGAAAGAGAAAATGAAGGAAAAAAGATTGAGGAAGAAAAAAGAAAGGCGAAGAATTGGAAACCAATTGGCTTCATTATCGGTGTATTAATTGGGTTATTGCTCTTTAAACTGTTCGGTGTTATTTAGACGTTCTTATAAAAGATCTGTTGTGCGGAAGCTGCAATGGCTCGCTGCATCGCTAGATTCCAATTTAAATCAGCTCAATTCTTAATTTGTAATGTACATGTCAAAAGAAATATTCCCCACCATACAACACGCCATCATAAAGGTTGTAGGTATTTTCGATTACAAGAAACAGTTTCAGAATGAGGTACTGGGAAAACTTGGTTATGAGTTGATGCCAATATCCAAAATGGGCAGGTCCGAAGATGCGACACAGTTCTATCGGGACAAATATTACAAGGAATTTAATGAGCTACTTCTAATAAGAGGGAAAGACAAGTCTGTTAAGTCCTATCAGGCTGACTTAAGTTTAGAATTGAATTTCAAGAAGAAAAAATGGGATGGAGATTTGCTTCGAGATATGAAGCCGAAATTAAAAAGTTCTGAGATACATTTATTTGAAAATGGAATTGGCATATTTTCTCTTTCAATCGATGCTAGTCACGAGAATCCGGATTTCCCTTACTACTCAGATTTGCTATTTATGCTTAAGTCTTTTTCAAGTCAAGAAGAGCTGTCAGGTTTGCAATTCCATAGTTGGATTTCAAAGTACATATTAGGTGGAGTCTCACTCAGAACTGAGGGAGAGAGCAAGGTAGATTCAGACGAATACAGCGGTTCGAAGTTTAAATTGTATTCAGCTTTTAGTGTAGACGAGCAAGATCTAACCCCAAATTATAATAGAGATCATTTGTTGTACGAAATCGGAACAGGTTCTATGTTAGGTTGTGTTGCAAACGAAAGCTATCTCACGCCCTCTGAGGAATATTACTCTGAGTTGACAGAGTTTCGAGTAAGTGCTTTTCAGTCATGGACTGGACTTGCTTTGTTGGATTCATATACCGCAATTGGAAACAACCTGATAACGAATCACAACGGATCTGTAAATGAAGATGCATTCGTGACACAGGATAGGATTTACTTCTCCATCTATCTCTTTAATTTATATCTCAAATACAACGTATTCCGATTTAATTCTAAGTTCAAAGACGATCCGGTTCGCTATAAGAGCAGATTCGAAGATTTTATAAACGATTACAATTACAGCCACATCTCATTCGATTTTCTGCCGAATTTGATTTACTCGAAGATGAGAGCTGCCCTTGGAATTGAGAACGAGATAAAGCAATTTGAAAAAAGGTTAAACTCTTTAGCTTCGAACATTCAAGAAGAACAAGAAAAGAGACAAGCCGCTTTATTAGGAATCATTTCAATTATTTCTTCTATCTCGGCCATTGAGCCAATTATCGAAACCACAGAGAAGGTAAGAGAATTCACGGGATTGGAAGACACACTTTTCTACCTTTTATTCGCGATTGTTTCAATTGCATTAGCAATTCCAATTTTATCATACCTGTTTCCACACTACGCGAAGAAAACTTGGAAAACATTGAATGACTATTTCACACATGATTAAGTTATCAGAGAAGTCGGAAAAGCATTTGGCTTTACACTTTGGAAATTCGAAATCAGCAGGGAGTGTTTTTTTTACAGAAGTCTTTGCTAATCCGTCTGAACTGCTTCAATACGTCAATAGCTGCGAGCCTTCTGAAACGATTGCTCAAACAGGAAATAGAGAAGCGCTCATCTTTCACATGGCAGAAGCTGTTGGGAATTCCGGGATTATTCAGCGTAGTCATGTGCTTCCGGAAAATACAATTGTAGAATCCCGGAACGGATTTCAAGTGGAAGTTGCATTGTTGAAACAACTTGAACTCACCTATGAGTTCTGCGTCATTGTGGAAAAGACTGACGGAGAATCTCATGTTATCACAGCTTTTCCTGGAGCCTATTCACTTCCCTTTCCTTACGAAGGACAAGACAAAGAAGAGTTTGAAAAATCCACCTTGTTCTGGCAAGAATATATACTTTGCCGAAAAGCGTAATTACTGGAAAATCACCTTCCATGATTTTTCGTCCAAATAAACTCTGCAAGTATCGTTCACCAAGGCACACTTAATCTTGAAGTTATTATTTGTTCCCATTATGGTTCGTTGGTAAGTAAGTGACCATTGTCCTAGGCTTTCCTCTTTAACACCGACGCGCTTCATGGCATAGCCAAAGTCTTGTTCAGACAGCTGGGTAATGAATTCAGTTATTTTCATTTTAGTCACTATCGGACCGTAGAAGAATGGAGTCATCTTATCGTATTGTTGATTCTGATGTAAGATTTTCAAATAGCTTAATACATCTGTGTTGTAAAAGCAGAGCGGATTCTTGTATAGGCAACTCTGACCTGAAACCCCAATTGAAATTGAAAGTGTCACAACCGTATAAATGAATTGTTTTAATGCTTTGCTTTTATTGATGCTTAAATTCATTTGAAAGTTTGTTTTTGAAGGTGATTGTCTAATTTGTAGAATGGTAAAGCCAAATTTAGAGGGTAATGTCAGTGCATTATTCTTTTCAAGAAAACGATTTCCTCAATTGAGAAAGCTGGAAATAAAAATAATGTTAATCTTCGTAAATTATTGGTATAATTGTATAGCCTAACCATGTACCAATTTAAAGACAATAATAATCAGTTCTATCACGAGCAGAAATTCACGCTTCAATGGGATTTTCCTGAAGCGAGATGGGTTTTTGTTAGGTATGTGAATGGAAACAAAAGAGTAGTGTTACCTATTGTTACGAATTCAAAAGTTCAAACTGTTGATGGTTCCGAGTCTAGAATTTGGAATTTTATTTTAACAAGATTGAAGGCGCTTAAGTCAGGAAATACGATAACCTGGACAGAATTCAACAATAAAATCAATAAAAAAGCGAAAGTAGAAAACTACTGCCAAGAACCCTTGCCAGCTCAGTTTGGATTCAAAAGAACTTACCTTCTAAAAGCTACTGACGAGTTTTCTAACATCGCAAATTTTCGCAGTCAATACATTAAACTGTATGTCATAGGTTCGAAATTTCCTTGGTTTAAGACCTTGAATGTCACCATGCATGTGACTTTACTTCGTATTGAAGAAAGTAACTTGAATTTACATGTGGAAGAGCTTCGATTGGCTCACCCCACATTGAATACAAGAGTTGCTAATGTCGAAGTGAACCAGTCAGATGTCTCAATTGAAAATTCAAATTTTAAAGTTGTAATTCCCAATATAAATACTCAAAATGAATTGGAATTTACAAGCCCAGTATTAAATCAATCAATAAATCAGCTCATCGCTTCCGGAATGATTACGGAAGAAACCAATAACGAATCAATTCTTCAATTAATAAAATAATTTCAATTATGGCTTCTACGGATATGTATCCTTTTCAAAGTGCACATTGGATAACCAGAAAACTTTGGTGGTGTGCTGGTGCGGATGAATATTTCTTAATGAAATCTCCTAAGCAAGACCGCGTGAAATACGCAGGGATTGGTGGAATTGTATTCAGCACAGGGGTATTAGCTGCATTCGCCGGCGGATTCGCATTCAATACAGCGTTCGGTCCAAAAGGAATGGCCGGAGATGACATAGCCTCTTTGGAATGGACCATTGGATCTATTCTGTTTGGACTTTGTTGGGGATTATTAATTTTCAATCTAGATCGTTTCATTGTTTCAAGCACTGGAAAAGGAGACGGAACAGATAAGATTACCTTGAAAGAATTTGGGCAAGCAATTCCGCGTTTGCTCATCGCGCTTATACTCGGTATTACAATATCAAAACCTCTCGAGTTGAAAATCATCGAAACAGAGATTAATGTTGAATTACGTAAAACGCAACAAGAAAAACTCGACGAGTTTAATAAGAATACATATGCCAAGTTTAAAGATCAAATAGCTCTTTTAGATGCCGATATATCGAAGATTGAAGGAGAACGAGATGTTTTGGTTCAACGGCAAAAGGCGGCAGAGCAAGAATACATTGATCAGATGCAAGGTAGATCTGGTGCAGCAGGATTCGGACCGAGAGCAAAACAATTGGAAATTCTAAAAGACGAAAAACAGAAGGAAATTGCCGATTATGATGCAAAGCACCAAACTGAGCTTCAATCATTAAAATCTCAACGAGAGAAGAAAATGGCTGATCAAGAAAATGAGTTGAATGTGGTTAACAAGAAACAAGCTGAGAATTTAGACGGGTTGTTAGAACGAATTAGTATTGCAGAGGAAATCGGGTTCTGGTTGGGAATAGCCTTAATGTGTGTGTTCTTGTCTATCGAAATGGGACCAATCTTCTTCAAGATGATGATGAACAAGGGCCCTTACGATTACATGGTTGAAAATTTCAATTACCGCATGCAAGTGAAGAACGGTATTGTGAAAGAAGAAAGAATTTTCGAGGGAGAAAAGGGAATGATGTTAATGGAAAAAGTAAACTATCTCGAAGTTGAAAACGATCACAAGGAGAAAGTAGAAAAGCTAAAGGCTCAAGACGCGCTAAGCAAAAAGGTTGTCGGAATTTGGTCTTCTGCAAAAATGAAAGAGGTAGATGCAGATCCTTTGAAATTCTACAAGGAATCTAACGACAATAATACACAGGCGTAATGCTCAATGTTCTTGGACTAGATACTCGGATCTTTGACCAGGTTTCTACTCTCGAGAAAACGGCTTACCGGACAGCTTCAGTAACTTTTCTGATTGTTGTTGGGATGTCGCTTTTGTCGAATGGATTCATGGGGTATATGCTTTTCAATAGTTGGTTTGCGGCTATTGGATTTGCATTGTTCTTTGGCTTTATTCAGTTTTCTATTCTAAGAATTGCACTGATCACGTTACTAACCAAGCCGCTGGCTCAAGAGATTTTAGAGACTCCTGTTGAAGTCTCACCAACGAACAAAAAACTGTGGACGAGTTTGAAATCCAATCTGGGAAAAATTCGTTTGTCAACTTTGTTTAGAGTTGTCTTCGTTGGATTAATAGCTTTAACGATTTCCTTCCCATTGAGTTCATTAATCAATCTTCCGAATACTTTGGAAATTGAAGGGCAGTATAGGTCTGAACTTATACAAGCAAACAAAGACAATAAAAAGGCGGTAAATGAACTAAGGCAAACACATTTTCCATTTCACACCTTTGAAGAACAACTTTCACATAGCGGATACAAACTCATGCTTTGCATTGCAATAGGTTTAGTTTTCGCTCCGCTACTTTTGGTTTCTCGTCTTCGATACAATGTCAAATTTGAATACCTCGAGAAATCCAGACAAGAAATGTTGAAGCTCGTAGCAATAGATTATGACGAGACCATGGAGCAGTCGCAGCATGCATTGGACGAGCAATTCCCGAAGAACGAAAAGAAACTCAGAGATTTAACTGTGTTCTCAGATGCACCAATTAACAGCATTTACAAGAACGAGACAAAGCATGCCATAGGCAACAAAATCGCCTTCAATCAATTTATACAATCCATCGAGTGAAAGTAGAGGAAGTAAAATATTACAAGGGAGTTTTTCATTCTCAGTTTCAAACAGATAAGTTGAAACAGGATAAACATTTGAATTATTCGAATGTCATTCTGCAACAGCGTTTCATGATGAAGGTGGAAAAGGAAATTACTTTGGAGGAATATGAAGCCGTAAAAGCTTCGCGACTTTCAAAGGGTGGTGAAGAGGCAAAGAAAGAATGGTTGCTGCAACACGGTGGTGAGCGTTCTAAGTTTTTCCATGAACCGCACATTGTACTCACTGAAAACAATTACATCGAATTAGAATTCGAAGGCAAACCCGAAAGGAGAGTGATTGCATCGGAGCTTTATGTTGAATTCAACAAAGGCAGAAACGGTGAGCAATACGAAGGGTGGGATTTCATTGCTGCAAAAGATGGATTTTATCACGGCAGATTAACAGGCGATGGTTATTGCCGTGTTCCGAAGTTTAGTGAAGAGGAGCGATTAAAAGTTGAAGAGCAAATAAAAAAGAGGAGCTGGCTTTCTTCAAGAAAAGGCTGCGGCTCTTGGTTCTACCGATTGCTCAATCTTTTTGGATGGAACAGATCATTCGGCATAAACATGGGGTTGGGCGGTCCTGGCGGAGGTTGCTTGAATTCCGGATGCGCCAAACCCGGCTGCGGTTTATTGGGATTGTTGCTCTTACTTGGTCTTCTCTTTTCATTGTGGAAGAGTTGTAACAGATCAGATGATCAACATGCCGGAAAAGAAGTCATTCACGATACGATTTATGTTCGTGATACCCTCATGCGTGAACTCATTAAAAACTTCCTTGATTCAACAACAGTTAAAAAGACGGAAGCGCTTCAATTGCCGAACGTTCAGTTCTACACAGACAAGTCGAAATTACTTCCATACTCTTACGCGAGTATTTCGCAGCTTGCCGATTACATGATAGCCCACGATTATTTAACAGTGACCATTGAAGGTCATACAGACAGCAAAGGAGACGACAATCACAACATGCAGCTCTCTCAGGATAGAGCGGAAGCAGTAAAGCAAGCATTGGTTGGTTTTGGAGTAGATGGCTCGCGCATTACCGCTATAGGATACGGAGAAACACGTCCGAAAGCTTCCAATGACACCGCAGAGGGACGGTCATTGAACAGAAGGGTAGACTATAAGTTTGAGAATACGGAAAAAACTGAAACTGAAACAAAAGACACGACCGAAAGAAATAAGAGAAAGGCGAATGGCAACTAAGAAACTTCATTTCAAAGGTGAATTCACGGGGGTCTATGTTCTTAAGCATAGAGGCGATGCGCATGCTTCTTCTTTTTACGATTTGAAATGGCATTCTCTTCAAATAAAAAACTTGAAGCGTCTTGATGAAAGAGATTTTGAAGAAGAGAAGACTGGTGACTTTCATTTCATTCCGAAACTTGAAAGCGGAATTCTTCCTGGAAAGGTTAGAAACCTGCTCATTATTAAAAATGAAACGGAAGCTTTTTCAGAGACGCTTCACGATGTAGTGTTCAAGAATTTTTCTGGAGAACGAAAGGCCGATTTTGGTCCCATCCGGAAGTATACACACGAGCGATTTAACGACAATCAGTTTTATACGGAAGGAGAGATTTATTTCTCTATTCCAGACCCCGTTCAACCCATAGTCATTCCTCCAACCCCTGTTGTTACCGTTGAGAGCAACCAAACGAATGTAGCTTCTCCTGCAGGAGACTTAAGAGCTATTCCCGACACGGTTATAAACGGAGAGTCCACGGCAAACTCTTCGTATGCGGGGTTGACAAAAGCTCTTGCTGAAAATCGGGCTGCGTTTGGCGGAGGTTGCTGGCAAGGAATAATGAAACTACTTAAATGGATAGCCATTATTGGTTTGATTTTTTTCGCTCTGAAATTTTTGAATCAGTTCCTGTCGAATAGCGTTAAGAAGGAGAAGGAAGACAATAGCAAGTCCCACAATGTCAAAATGGGCGAAAAGCGATTGAATCCAAATCAAGACACATTGGCTCCTCCACCTTGGGATTATTTAATAGACCATGAAGTGCTATGGAACGACTTTATAAATAACGACTACGACAGTAAGTACATAACATCAACCTTGAAGTTTGCCGAGTCGAATCGCATGCACAATGCTTGGGCGAGCGTTCCGCAGAATAAAGTGTCGAATTTTTGGGGTGAGATTTACGACGATATGTCGAATTCAGACAATCCGAAGTTGG
>CANKYR010000065.1 GCA_947488195.1 Flavobacteriales bacterium | reverse complement strand
AATGGACTTCATGAAGTCCATTATTCACTTCGTGCTTGAACTTCGAACTGAAACAAAACGAAAATGGATTTTCTTGAAATCCAATTTTCTTCGAAGCCTCGCTTCGCCAAGTAAGGAATCCGGTTGATGCAAAGCGTTGCAAATTGATCACACAATCGAATTTTTCTTTACGAATTTCAGTGCTCAACTTGAAAAGATTTCTGAGCTTATTTTGACCTTTGTTCCATATCCAAACTCGATCAATGAACGGATTGTTTTCCAACAAAGACTCGTTTCCCTTTCTAACTAAAAAATGAACTTCTGCTTTATCCAATTGCGCCAAAGCCTCGGCCATTGGGGTTGCTAGAACCACATCGCCAATGAACGCTGTTTGAATAATGAGAAACTTCATACTTACTCGTTGCCAATAATACTAATTAAAAGTTTTACCGGAACATAGCTTCTTGAAATTCCATCGAACATATCCAAATTCACATATTCAACATAAACTTCCTTGTTCAAATAAAACGAAGGGTCAGCCTGAATATCGTCGGATCCATCGAACCAATACAACCAAAGTAGTTTCTCTTCAACACCCTCTACATTAATAACAATGTATCGTTGAGCACCACCTTCTTCTCTTACATATCTTCCTGTCATAATGCCAATTTCTGCATCTTCTTCAGAATACTCCTCTTCAACTTGCTCCCCAGATTCATCATACTCTTCTGAGGCCTCAGCTTCGCTATTTGCATTGTGCGCCATGATAATGGAAAGCTCGATAAACTTGGGACACATGGCACCCAATTTTTTTCCTACTTCAATTCCAATTTGGTAGCCAGATTCCTGATTGAATTCTTTCAACTTCATTTCCTTCATCAACGCATCCATGTTCTCCATGATTGACGGAGCCATGCATTGTCCGAGCATCATCTCAGCATCCATAGAGCTCATGTCGTTATTGATTTCTGTAGCATTGATACACTCACAAGCAGCGTTAGCCACCTTATCAATTGCAGAGCGCTGAGCGAATGTTGCTAACGACATTATCGATGCGAATAAAACTAATGTGATTTTTTTCATTTTGAATTTATATGGAAATTATGCGGATACATTGTATTCTCTCAATGCCGCGTTGAGTGAGGTTTTTAAATCTGTGCTTTCTTTTCTTTTACCTATGATTAATGCACATGGCACTTGAAATTCTCCAGCAGGAAAGTGCTTCGTGAAACTTCCTGGAATCACTACCGAACGTTCCGGCACTTCACCAATGTATATCACAGGTTCCTTTCCGGTTACATCAACAATTTTTGTCGATTGTGTTAGAACGACATTCGCACCGAGTACCGCTTCTTTTCTTACCCTCACTCCTTCAACCACAATACAACGAGATCCAATGAAGCAATCGTCTTCTATAATCACAGGGGCTGCTTGAACGGGCTCTAAAACTCCCCCTATTCCTACGCCACCACTCAAGTGTACATTCTTTCCAATTTGGGCGCATGAACCAACAGTAGCCCAGGTGTCGACCATTGTGCCCGCACCTACGTATGCACCAATGTTCACGTAAGAAGGCATCATAATAACACCTGCTTCCAAATGCGCTCCGTAACGAGCAATAGCATGAGGAACCACGCGCACTCCTTGCGACGCATAGTCTCTTTTCAATTCCATTTTATCGTGAAATTCGAACGGGCCTACTTCAATAGTTTTCATTTCTTGAATAGGGAAATATAAAATCACAGCTTTCTTCACCCAATCGTTCACCTGCCAGTTGCCATTTTCCAAAGGTTCTGCAACGCGCAACTTACCTTTATCTAGGGCTTCAATAATTTCCCGAATGGCCATTCGGGTATCTTCACTCTTCAATAATTCTCTGCTCTCCCAAGCTAATTCTATGGTCTCTTTATGCTGTAACATGCTTTTGCTATAATTTCGTCAAAAATAAGCGAAAACATGTCAAAGGCATTGGGAATTGATTTTGGAGAAAAGCGCACGGGATTGGCCATTACCGATAGCCTTCGTATTGTGGCTTCGCCGTTGGAAACTGTTCCGACAGATAAACTCAAAGCTCACTTAATTCAATTGGTACCGAAAGAGCAAATAACAACTTTGGTATTGGGTGAGGCGCGTCATGCAGACGATACCGAAGCGCCCATTACCATTAAGCAAAATGAATTTGCGGACTGGTTAAGAAAACAATTTCCTGCGATTGAATTGGTTCGAATTGATGAGCGCAACACCAGTCAGCTCGCAGCTGAAGCGCTTTATCAAGGAGGTATGCGCAAAAGTCAACGTCAGATAAAAGAGAATCTAGATAAAGTCAGCGCAGCAATTATCCTGCAATTGTACTTGAATGCTTGAACGGATCTATCTGTTCGAGCACTTCTTTCAGATTATTCCAACCTACAATTTCAGTAGCGTATAAAAGAGAAAACACTCGCTCTTGTTGAATGTGATTCGGATGAGTAAAAGCGAAAAACTTTTCTAATTGACTAAATTTTACTTCTTCTTTCGATTTAATCGCCTTCTTTATTTTTTGTTCAATATTACCCCATTGATCCAACTGCCTCTTTTCTTCCGCACTTAACCAACCCACTAACGAGCCATCTATTTCAGAAATATAACGGCGCAAATTCTCAAAGCTTTTTGACGTTTCTGAAATCTCATTTTCAAAAGATTTCACATTCATTGCATCCAACATTTTCTTTTGGGCCTCGTGAAATTTTTCTTGTACCAATTCCGCAATGTCTAATTCATTTTTTTTTACAAATTCTAAATCTCTCTTCCGCAGGAGTACCATTGAAATTCGATGAACTAAAAGTGGCATTTGAATATTTGCAGCCTGAAACGCATTCTTCAATTGAAGCCAGTAGGCTAATTCTGAAGGGCCTCCGATATAGGCAATGTTGGGAAGAACCATTTCTTGGTAAAGCGGACGCAGCAACACATTCGGACTCAATGCACCTGAAATTTCGCCCAACTCCAATTTCGTGAAGTACCTTTCGCCATCACTCGTTTGAAATTGCGCACCGTATTTATCGATGCGCTTTCGAATTTTCAAATCACCGTTTTCCTTCAACCAAAATAAATTAAATTCTCTTGGTTGAATGTTTGGATTGTATCCCGAATTTTCCAAAGCATTATTCGCTTTAGACACTTCAGAACAAATAAATTGCTCTTGAATTTCCTTATCGAAAAGAGATGCTGCCAACTTCTTTAACACCTCGTCATTTCCATCTATGCATACCAAGCCAAACTCACCTAACAATTCATTTACCCAGAAACGTGTTGCTTCGGCAAAATTATTTTTCGAATAGGCTTGAATAAACAATTCACTCAGTCCAATTTCGTTGAACTTTCCCTCTGCTTTTCGTTCATTCAACCAAGAATAAAATTCTTTTGTTGGAAGTTCACCAGCGATGCCTTCGAAATCCTTTGCGAGTTCAACCTTTTCACTTCCCCAATGGAAGTGACGAATCTCTTCAATGTCATGATCTTCCGAGGCCATCCAGTATACAGGAACAAAATGAAATTCACTCTGCGAAGTGCTTAATTCCTGGGTAATTCGAATGGCCGTGAATAATTTGTAAATCAAATAAAGCGGACCACCTGCAGAACATATCTGATGTCCAGTTACAACCGTGAACGTATTTTCTGAACGAAGCGACTGAATATTCTTTTCTAACTTATCAGATAAAACGAGCTGTTGATATTGCTGAATTAATTGGGTCGATAAGACACTCCTTTTCTCATTTGAAAATGATCTGTTACGAGCCGATGAAATACAATTTTCTTTCGTGAAAAAATCCGAAATGAAAGGTCGCACATTTTCATCTTGATTCAATAAATCTTGAACCAATGGTGAAACTTTAAGCGGGATTTCTTGAATGACCTTCATAACGCGAAGCTACTGCTACTAGCGCAGAAGTGTAACATAACCAGATTGCGTTCCATCCTCACCTGTTTTCGCAATTCTGTATTTAACCACGTAGTAATACGTTCCATCTGGACAAGCGGTTTTGCCGTTCGTGCCGTCCCACATCGGATTGGAAACATTTTTCGATTGGAAAAGCAACTCGCCCCAGCGCGAAAAGACCTCAACACTTACAATATTTCCACTTTCACCAACAGGCATGAACACATCGTTTTGTCCATCGCCATTCGGTGTAAATGAATTCGGAACAAATACATAGTTCACTTTCGCAGGGGTGGGCCCTTTGTCAACTGCATTCTCATCTGGAACATTATCTCCGTCTAATTCAATAAAGGAGAAATTATCTACAAAATAATATCCAACCTCAGGGTTTCCTGCGCCTTCAATGACAATTTCGCGATCAGAATCAGCACCAAAAACACCCAGCGTAAAAAATTTCTCGTCATCAATTAGAGGCACATATTCGAAACTAATTTTCTTCCAATTTTCAGAATAAAAAACACTGTCAATTGCAAACTGTGGAGAAAAATAAAGCGGGTCGAAACCGGTTTGAACAGGTGCAAAAGTTGAGAGATAAACCCCAATGTGATCTACCGCCAATCCTGCGTTACTCGTTGTCGTTGACTTTCCGTTCGCCAAATAAAAAGAAATTTTATACTTCTTTCCTCTAATCAGCGGTGCCATAAGCTGGCATTGAAGATAGGTTCTTTTGTTCGTGAAATTTCTTCCACACATAGTAATACCAACCATAGCGCTGCCGTTGCTTGCGTTCAACAAACCAAAGGGTGTTTCAGGTAAATCACACGCGCTGCTGGCTCCTACTTTATAATAGTCAGGACCTGCGACATCGCTTCCCGCATTGTTCCAACCGACGATTTTATTCCATTCGCCCAATAACTGAGGCGTAGCGGTGTTTTGCTCGAAACTCGGATTTGGAAATTGTGCTTTCGCAACAAACGAAGCAACTAAAAGAATTAGAACTATGTAATGACGCATAACACGAATATAAGTCAAAGCCACGAATTTATTTTCCATGGCTCATGAGTATTCGTAATCCAATAAATAGGTTACTGTATTGCATGCGGTAATTAACCCCCGATTCACTTACTTTATTCACGGGTGGAAAACTCCAATTCGCTTGCGCAAACGCATTTAATTTCTTCGTCAATTGAAACTCTGACCCCACTCCGACCAGTACACCAAACTGATTCCAACTCTGATTGCTAAGATTTGCATTTACAAAACTACCAGCAGAATTCATGAAAAGCATTTGATTGGAATTCTCACCGGTGTTTTTCAACTTAAACGAACGGTAGATCGGAGAGATTTCTCCGAATGCTCTCCATTTCGATTTAGCAGTAAAATCATTCACATAGAAGCGGAATTTCAGAGGCACTTGAAGCGAACTTAAACTGAACGTTTGCGTGAACGCAGAAAGACTCACGGTGTCCAATTCAAAAACACCGGGTTGAACCTCTGTCTGAAATACTTGTTCAATTTGATTTTCGCTAGTGAAAAATGAAACAGTGTTGCTCGTGTTGTATACCAATGCATTCGATTCACTCGTTGTGCCATTCGACCTCAAAACAGAAACTCCAATCTCAATGTTTTTATGCACTCTGAAATATGCTCCTACGGCGAGATTTGAGTGGTAAACTGTGTTGTTCGAAATTCCAAGAAACTCATTCACACCTATCAACTCAGGATAAACTTGATTCGAAATAGAAAAATCAGTCATCTGCATTCCATAACCGCCATCGAATCCCCAAACTGGTGCTTTTCGCTTTTCCTTGAAGTCATTCCTTCTTGCTTGATTGAGCGAATCTGTCAATGGCGAATTCCGTTCCTCTATGTATATCACTTCGCCATCAATAATAAGCGTATCTGAAACAACAATAGCCCAAGAGACTTGGGCTATGATAACAAACAAACTTATTAAGCTAAAATATCGCATGGTATCGCGAATGTACGGATTCACTTTCCGGTAAGTCTTGTCAATTTCAGAGATCTACCTTTCGCCTTAACAACCTCTTTCTTCGGGTACGGAACTTGAATTTCCTCTGGCATTCTCTGAACTTCAACAGTTTCTGCTACCCCAACAATAGCTGGCTCGACAATAGGAGTGCTTTGACAATTTTCTACCACCAAGGCCGAAACGCTAGTTTCTCCTTGAACAATCTTTGATCGTCTGATCGTTTTTGCTGAAACCGATTTCGATTCCTTCTCTGCATTCAAAATCTCATGGCTATTCGCATCAGCAACAACAGAAGGAATTGCTTTTACCTCTGTTGCCGCAGGGGCTGAATTTTGCGCAACAGCAATGGTCTCGCCACGATTCGAAAAGACCAAAGCCAAAACACCTGCACCAATTAATGCGACAACATACACATTCATCGTGTACCAAGAAAAACTCCAAAAAGACTTCTTTTTATTCAGCGCCTTTTGAATCCGATCTTCCATTCCAGCCGGTGCCTGTGGAGCGTAATTCTGCAAGTCACTCGCGACTTTATTCATCAAATTTTCCATATACTTATACTTGTGATTCTACTGGTATTTTCTGCGCGCTCAAATCGAGCAACGCCTTCTGTAAATGTCCCTTTGCTCGCGAGAACTGTGACTTCGATGTGTTCACATCTATTTCCAGCATCTCTGCAATTTCTTTGTGTTTGTATCCTTCCACCGCATACAAATTGAATACTGTGCGATATCCGCTTGGAAGCGCCTGAACACAAATCATTAGCTCTTCCATGGTGTAGTCTACGTCGTGGTAATCTACCAGACTGCTTGCGTATTCGGAACGATCATCAATTTCATCTTCCAACCTTCCGCGCAAGTTTTTTCTATATCCTGTTATTGCTGTGTTCACCGCAATTCTGCGCACCCAACCTTCGAAACTACCAGCGGACTGATAGTCTTTCAGGTGATTGTAAATTTTAACAAAAGCTTCTTGCATGGAATCCTCTGCCTCCATTCTATTCTTAGCGTAACGAAGACAAATTCCAAACACCAACGAAGAAAACTTCTTGTACAACAAGTGCTGCGCCGACTTGTCGCCACGAATACACGATTGTATGAGAGTCTTTTCTTCCATTCTTATAGCATAGACCGCTTAGCCTTAAAAAGGGTTGCACCACTAAAATTAATAGAAATTACTGATACTTGTACACCCCTTCACCTTTGTTCTTGGAAAGCATGCGGTAATCGAGGAAGTATATCACTCGAATAGAAACCGAGTTGCTGAAAGGCATTTGAGTGGTTTGATTGAAATCGGAAAGCAGATTCGCCTGAATTTGATTGTCTTCATGGATAATCGCATATTTCCATGCGAAAATCATTTCGCTTCCCGGACGGAAGATCCATTTATAGAAAAGATCAACGGTTAATGAATTGAAATCTCTGTTTGCAGCTGAGAAATCGTTCGTTTCGTTGTTGACACCGGTATAGGCAGTAGAACCCAATGTGCCATCTTCCTTCAACCCGAAAAATTCGTGATACCTCGAATATCCCCAATAGTGACGGAAGCGAACGTTCATGCTATTCACTGGATTGAAAGCAAAAGCGACGGTTAGCACATTGGTGTGTGAAATCGCATCGCGTCTTCCAAACACAGGGGCGTCAGCATTCAATTCATCAAACGTTGCAAACCCTAAGTCATTGAAATGTTGCTGTTTGCTATAAACATAGGTGAACATCCATTTGTCGTTCAAACGGAAACGCGGAGAAATTCTCCAATTGAATACATATCTGCCGTCATTTTCATAAGTCCCAAAGCCTGTTCCAGCATCAATAGCCAAACGCTTACGGTAATCAGAACTTATAAATCCACCCCCGCGAAAGTACTTGTAGGTTTGGAATTTCATTCCGTCAACTCGTGGCTCAAAGAAATCATATCCTCGGGTAGGTAATGCGTCGTAATTCAGATTGATGTATAGGAACTTGTTCGTAATAACAGAGAATTCTCCTTCAACATAATTTGAAGTAAATGTTCTTGGGAAATAAAGATTCGAGCGTGAATAAGAGAAGTTTGTCCATGCCTTATTCAGTTTCCAAAAGGGTTTGTATATGGAATAACCGACGGTTCCTGAATTGATTTGTTCGTTATTCGCCTGCAGATAACCCAAATCATTCGGATCGTAGGTATTGCTTTCTGTGTAGTGCAGCAATTGAAAATTGAAGTTTCCACTTACTTTCGAAAACTTCACTTCTCCCATTCCCCCATTTTTATCGCTCGGAGTTTCATTGAATTGATTTAACCCATTCTTCATTGAATATGCTCCATGGAGGTGCAGTTCGTAGGTGTTTTTCTTATTTCTAAAAGTGCCTTCCATAGAGCTTACATTAGCGTCATAAGCCTTTCCTGACCGTGTCAAATTAGTATTGGTAAAAGAGACAAACGAGTTGTTTGGTAGATTTTGATCAACGACAAAAACATTTGAATTCGTAATCGGATTTGTTAGCTCTGTTCGTGTCTTCCCTGTAATGGTATCTCGAAACTCGGCAAAGCTCTCGGCTGTTAAACTATTCAGAAAACCGATAGCCAAACCCTTAGAATTTCGTCCTCCAATTTTAGTACTGTTTATAACGCGTTGTTGTGAAGGGTTAAAAATTAAAACTTCGTTTTCTTTCCTCTTTGAATCTACGGTGTAGTAATCAAAAGGAGTATCACCAATTCTTCGAGAATAAAAAATCTCTCCGCGCTCATACAGCTCCAATCCTTCATTGAAAAAGGGTCGATTGTCTTGAAATTGGATTTCGTACGGAGTTAAATTCAAGATTAATTGATCGCTAATGGTCTGACCGAAGTCAGGAATAAGCGTTGCATCCAAAGTATAAGCTTCATTCAAACCAATTTTCAAATCCATACCGGCATTGTACGCGAATTCGTTTGAACCCGCCTGTTCCTTCTTGCTGTAGGTTGAAATATATGGATAGAAGAAAATACGCTTAGGTGGAACTATTCCTTTAATTCCTTTCAAATGTCCCATTTGAGCCAAGAATCCTGCACCAGCTGGATCTACAAAACTCCAATTTGCCTGAATACGGCTTCTTCTAATTTCACGCGTAAAATTCACATGCCAATCTTGCTCAGGCAAATTTGGGAAGCGCAAAGCTGCGTAGGGAATTTTGAATTCCGCAATCCAGCCATCCTTGACAATCTTCGTCTTGCAATCCCAGACGGCATTCCAAGAGGCGTCTTCTCCGTTTGCAGATTGCCTCGCGTCGTATTGCTCTCCTCTTGGAGAAACCGCAAACATGTATCCAGTAACACCATCTTTGTAGCAATTCAAAGCAACACCCACATAGTCTGAATTCCCATCTCCGTCTCTTCCTGTCAATTGCTGAAGAATGCTATCTGGAGAAGGATCAAATGCATAGATTCCTATGTAAAGCGCTTCATTTGTGTAGACAACTCTAACTTCCGTGTTGTGTGTTTGAAGTCGGCCGGGATATGGCTGAAGTCCCCAAAACTGATCCGTCACTTCAGCACTAGCCCAAGCTTCATCGTTGAGTAGTCCATCCAAGACGGGTGCCTTCTCTGCTTTCACTGCATAAGCTGTTCGATTTGCCAACTGACCTGAGGCCAAAATAGCAAGTTGAAAAACAACAAAGAGCGCAAAAGATTTTTTCATTGGACTGCAAAACTACGATGTAGAACAAATGCAAAAAAATAATGTTTCGACAAGAGGTATAGAATTAACTTTGCAAACGAAATTTCAACATGAAAAATAGCATTCTACTCTTTCTATTCGCTTTCGGCATTGGAACAAGTGCATTAGCGCAGAACTACGCGGTTAGTGGCGACGTTCGCGACCGTGCAACCGGAGAAAGTATCATTGGGGCAACCGTGTTAATTAAGAATAAGAACAGCGGCGCCGTTACCAACAGTTTCGGGTTTTATTCCATTACACTTCCCGCAGGAAATTATGAAATGGAATTGCGGTGTGTGGGTTACGAGACCCTGCTGGCTCCGTTGAAACTACAATCCAATCTTCACAAAGACTTCGAGCTTAATCCTATTTCATTCACGGGCGGACTTGTTATTATTGAAGGAACTCGCAAAGACAATGTCGGAAGCACCGAAATGGGAAAAATTGAAATTGGAATCGATCAAATAAAAAAGATACCTGTCATTTTTGGTGAAGTAGACATCTTGAAAACCATAACGCTTCTTCCCGGAGTGCAGAGCAGTGGTGAGGGAAATGCGGGGTTCTATGTTCGCGGTGGTGGGGTAGATCAAAACCTCATTCTTCTTGACAATTCAACGGTATACAACGCCTCGCATCTTTTTGGATTCTTCAGTGTATTCAATGCAGATGCAGTAAAGAATATTGAAATTACCAAAGGAGGAGGTGCGGCTTCATACGGAGGAAGACTTTCCTCTGTCTTAGACATTAATTTGAAAGAGGGAAATAGCAAGTCTTTTCATGGCGCTGGTGGCATTGGAACCATTGCCAGTCGTTTTACTGTGGAAGGACCCATTAAAAAAGACACTTCTTCGTTTATTCTTTCAGGAAGGAGAACTTACATAGATGTTCTAGCGAAACCTTTCATGAATCCGGAAAGTGGCTTCAACGGGTCGGGTTATTTCTTTTATGATTTGAATGCAAAATTCAATTACCGTCTTTCCAAGCGAGATCAACTTTTCGCAAGCGTGTACACCGGAAAAGATGTGTTCTCATTCAACAGTTCAGATGCCGGTTTCTCAACGCGTATTCCTTGGGGAAATACAACAGGAACAATTCGCTGGGCGCATCAATCGGGAAGCAAATTGTTCATGAATGCCATTTTAACCTACACCGATTACAAATTTCAATTTGAAGGAAAACAAGACCAATTCACTTTCGGGCTAAGCAGTGGCATCCGAGATTACGGTGCTAAAGTTCAGTGGAGCTACTTTCCTAATCCCACCCATCGCATGAAATGGGGAATGGATTACACCTATCACAAATTCACGCCGAACAACACCTATGCCTCCAGCGGCGATGTAGATTTCGATTTAGGTGAACAAGTGAAATTATATTCCCATGAGTCGGCGGCTTACTTTCAAGATGATTTTGATATAAACGAAAAATGGAGAATC
>CANKYR010000064.1 GCA_947488195.1 Flavobacteriales bacterium | reverse complement strand
TGTTTTTGATAAAAGAGAATCGTGTTGAATAATAATTGTACTTGTAGGGTAATAGAAAGCGGCGATTTCTTTGTACGTTAAGTAAAAAACAGCTAGTGAAATCCAAATGAGAATGCTCACTCTTTGATCTCTAGAAAGAAAAGAATTTTTCATGCGTCTTTTTGTTTTCAAAGTTCATTTTTGAATCAACAAAGCGCAAATTGTTTGCATGTGATTTTCGTATAAATTCAACCGAAAATTGAATCTAAACTTTCGCTAGTTCGAATATTGATATGGGTTTGAAAGTAGAAGTTGTTATGCCGAAATTTCCAATAACAAGATTTGAATTATCTTGAGAGCACAATGTGCCCATAAATAATCTCGTCATCACCAAACTGAGACTTATATAGAATCTTGAAAGAATATGCTCCAGTGGGCGCGTAATAATCACCATCGCGAACGTTGCCAGTCCAGAAGTAGTTCTGTTTGTTTCCCTCGAAAATAGGTTCTCCCCACCGATCAAATACCGTAATTTCTATTTCGTTTAGTTGATCGAAAACAGGAAACCAAACGTCGTTTATTCCATCGTTGTTTGGGGTGAAACAATTGGGGACAAACAGGGTGAACTCACACTTTTCATAAACAATCTCAATTGTTTCAGTTAGAGTTCCACAATAATTGGTTGACGTTAGAGTGTATGTGCCTGTTACAGTAGGAATAATTGATGTACTTGTTTCAGATGTACTCCAGCTGTATGTTTCAGCTAGATTTTCTCCGGCGTTTAGCGTAATGCGGATATCAGAGCAACGCGTTAAAGAATCTGGAAGCACATCCAATGGAGCGTAATCCATGAAGATGTCAATACTGTCTAGTGAAGTGCATACGCCGTCGTTTACAATCACGCTGTAGCTGCCCGGAGAACTTACGGGCAAAATAGTTGCGAGGTTGCCTATGTTCCAGGTGCCAGGAGCACCGGCATTAAGGTTGAGAATTGTTCCTTCACAAATAGTCGTGTCGTTTCCTAAAGAAACAATAGGAGGGAATTGAAAGGTGACATTCACCGTGTCGGCACTTATACAGCCGAGAGTATTTAAGCTCTGGGAATAGGTGCCTGTAGAGGTAGTCGTAATCTGATTAGAAATTACATTTGTGTTCCATAGACCTGTGGAATTCGAATTAATTGTTGCGGTTTCTCCAATGCAGAGAAATTGGTCTTGGCCCAAATAGAGCGTGGGAGGAGCGACTTCATTTGCTACGATACTCTCAGCAATAGCGCAAAAATCGTTGTAAAGCAAAACAGAATAATTACCTCCAGAGTTGATCGTAAGAGTGGGTAAAGTTGAGCCATCGATGTTCCAGCTGAAGGCCGTTGCGTTTGACAACGGGTCAAGAACAATGCTCTCCCCGGTGCAGAAATAGACACTGTCGGACCAAGTTGCTATCGGATAAAGTAATTCCGTTACGACCATGGCGTCACTCACACTGCAAATGCCATTGAATGCAGTATAGGTATAGGTTCCTGCCCCAGAAACTGTTGGAGCCGTTGTTGTTTGCCCACTAGTAATTGTGCCTGTATTTGTTGTCCAGATCATATTGGTATATGTGCTAGAAACTTGGGCGTTGAGAGTCAAAACGCTGTTGTCGCAAACGACAGAATCAGCAGGGACGGATATTACCGGATAGGGGATTGTAGTAGCTAAAACGGAATATTGATGAGGAATGCCACACAGATCAGAATACGAAATAGTGAATGTGGTGTCTGAGGTTAATATGGCATTGATGGTTGGTGCATTTGGATTGTCGATGATACCCGCGGGTTCCCATTGAATATTTGATGCAGCATTTGCAGGTGCATTCAAAGTTAAAATACTGCCTTCACATATTGGTTGTGGCGGAACCAAAGGGTTTACGCTGCTTGGAAGACAAACCGTTTGTAAATTATTTAATCCTCCTGTGCTTCCAGCAAAACCATAGTACACGATTGGGTTTCCCAAGAATATACTGTTGACCATGTCAATGGTTGCGCTTAATCGGAGGTTACAATCGAAGTAGCAACTGAAAGTCATCGTTGGAGCATTCCATACCATGCGCACTTGGTGGCTAGCATTATCCTCAATATTCGCATTAGTTGCATTGGCTTGAACAGGTCCTGCAAGATTGTTGGCAGAACCATGATTCACCACACCGTTTTTTAAAAATGCAATGTGATCGTACCAGGGATCATTGTTTGGACTTCCATTGGTATACGAATCGAATTCAACAGCAAATCCGACAGGAATACCTTCGAAGCCCATACCACCACCACCTATTCCAAGAACATTGGTGCCAGTGGGTTGTAGAATGAAACAGTTTCCATCTGCACCCCCATCATTGGCGCCAAAACTCATGGTGAAGTTTAAGTCAAAACTTTGGGTTAAATCAATAGTTGAGGTTGCCCACACTGAGCCCAGCTGCGTGTTTACAGGGGGAGTGAGTGTAAAGCAATTACTGCCAGTTGCAAATGCGCTACCATTCGTGACAAATTGCCCGAAGGTAGTTATAGTGAAAAGTACAAAAACAATTAGAGCAAGCGTGAATCGCATTTTACGAAAGTACGAATCAAATGATAAAAACGTACAGAACTTAGTTCTCACTTAATTCACCCGCAATATTTTCTATCAAAGCCAAACGGAAATCTTCACCAGAAAACCCTTGTGCTAACAAAAACATACTCTTGGTAATGGCCGCTTCAAAAGTTAGGTCATGTCCGAAAATAGCACCGACTTCTGCAAAGGCCTTTCCTGTTTTGTAGAGTCTTTCATCCACACTTCCTCTTCTGCATTGAGAAATGTTAATTATTGAAACTCCTCGATCGATAGCTTCTTTGAACACATTTAAAAACTCTTCATAGCGTGGAACATTTCCAGCTCCAAACGATTCAATGATGCAAACTTTCATATTCGGACGAGCCAAAGCGTATGATATGGAAGAAGGGAGAATTCCAGGATATAATTTCAAGACACTAACACCTTCAGTCATCTCCTTAGAAAACTTCAATGTTTTCTTAGAACGAAAAAGAAGTTCTTCATTGAAAATAATATGGGTTCCAATGTTGGCAAGGTTTCCGTAATTCGGAGAGTCGAATGCATCAAATATTTCTGTGTTGGCTTTCCAACTGCGATTGCCACGCATTAGACGTTCTCCAAAACAAATGGCTACTTCCTGAACCAATGGATCGTTGTTTTTTCTTGTTGAAGCAATTTCAATTGCTGTTATGAAATTTTCTCTTCCATCGGTGCGGAGTCTTCCCAACGGCAATTGCGATCCGGTTAAAATAATTGGCTTGTTCAATCCCTGAATCATAAAACTCAGTGCAGAAGCGGTGTATGCCATCGTATCCGTGCCATGCAAAATAACAAATCCGTCAAATAAATTGTAATTCGCTTCAACAATTTCTACCAACTCGGTCCAAACACTTGGTGTCAATTCAGCACTATCGATGGGTGTTTTAAGCGAAATCCCTTCACACCTAACGTTCAAACCTTGAATTTCGGGTAAGTATTTGTTTAAATCTTTTAGATCAAGCGGAATCAGTGTCCCAGTGGCAGGATCTTCCCACATTCCAATGGTCCCGCCAGCATATAGTATAAGAATGTTTGCATTCATGAGGCCAAGTTAGAGAGAAAAATTATACATCGAATTGATAATTTTCTATTCGAACTGATTAGATTTGCCTCCATTCAAAAAACAAGTATGACAACAGAGTTAGAAAAAATTATTTCAGTATCCGGTAAATCCGGATTGTTCAAAGTGGTATCGGCAGGTAAAGTTGCTGTAGTGGCAGAATCTTTAGTTGACGGAAAGCGTCAGCCAATACTTAGCACCCAGCGTGTAAGTACCTTGGCCGACATTAGCATGTTCACTTACGAAGAAGATGTGTCGTTGAAGCAAGTGCTTTTAAACATGAAAAATGTTTATGCTGACGCTGAAGGTCCTTCAAGCAATTTAACTGGAGCAGCATTGCGTGAAGAATTCAGAAAAATTCTTCCTGACTTTGATGAGGATCGTGTTTACGATAGCGATATCAAAAAACTATTTATTTGGTTCGGACTGTTAAAGAGTCGTGATATGCTTGATTTCGAGACTTCTGAGGATAGTTCAGAAGAAGAAACAGAAGAAAACGTATAATTTTTTTGGAGAATCAGATTCACGTTATATATTTGCACTCCTGAAAAAGGAAGGGAGTTTAGCTCAGCTGGTTCAGAGCATCTGCCTTACAAGCAGAGGGTCACTGGTTCGAACCCAGTAATTCCCACTTCAAAAGCCCTCATTTGAGGGCTTTTTTTATTTCTATTCTTATTTTATAAACCTTATGAACCCAACGAAAACAATCGCTTCGCGTTCGCTGTGGTTAGTGTTGCAATCTCGTCGAAAGACTGTCCCAACGATTTCGCAATAAATTCAACAGTGTGAGAAATGAACGCAGGTTCATTTCTCTTTCCTCGATGGGGCAATGGAGAGAGGTACGGCGCATCTGTTTCAACCACGAGTTTGTCCAAAGGAATTTTTTGAATACTTCCATCTTGATTTTTTTTGTAAGTGGAAGTACCCCCAATTCCGAAATAGAAATTGTGGTACGATGAAATTTTTCGAATTTCATTTTCACTTCCGGTGAAGCAATGAAAGACTCCGCGCAGCTCAGGACTGTCATGCTCTTCGAGGCATTCAAAAATCTCTTTGAAAGATTCTCGAGCATGAATAATCAAGGGCAGGTCAAATTCTTTGGCCCAATTAATTTGTTCGATAAATGATTTTTTTTGATTCTCAAGATTGTCTTGCTTCCAATGTAGGTCTATCCCAGTTTCACCAATGCCAATAGGCTTTACAATAGGAATAAGCACTTTCATTCGACCTAAAACTTCTTCGAAGTCTTCGTTAACATCACAAGGGTGTAAGCCAATCATACTGTAAAAAAATGACGGATACTGCTCGCATAGCTTGAGCATAGGAGCAATGCTAGCTTCATCTATATTCGGAAGGAAAACTTTTTGTACTTCAAAAGATTTCGCACGTTCAACAACTTCGTTCAAATCTTCCTGAAAAACGTCCAAATAAACGTGGCTGTGCGTATCAATTATCATTTCACAAAAGTAGTGAGTTCCTTTTGAATGTATCTTGCACCCGAAATGAATTCTAGGGCAAAAATTTTAGTGATTCGATTCAGCAGTATCGGAGATATTGTTCTGACATCCCCTGTATATCGAATCCTACAAGAGCAACTCCCGCATGGCGCGGAAGTACATTTGCTTACCCAAAGTCGCTTTGCTTTTGTTCAAGAAGCAAACCCGTTTGTAAATAAGATATGGGCAGTAGAGAAAAGTGGGATGGAAGTTTTAAACGAGCTGAAGGATGAGAATTTCGATTACATCATAGACCTACAGAATAGCCTCCGCTCAAGGAGTATTCGAAAAAAGTTGGCTGTTCTTTCTTTTCAAGTAAACAAACAGAACTTTCGGAAGTGGATTCAAATTAACCTAGGTCTCTGGAAAGGTTCTGTTGGACATATTGTTGATCGCTATCTCAGTACTCTTAAAACGTTTAAAATTTCTAATGACGGAAAGGGATTGGATTATTTCATTCCTTCAACAACGAAATCCATCGAAGATTTACTTCCATCTGATTTCATTGAAAACAAATACACGGTTATCGCTACAGGCGGCGCACATGAGGGAAAACGTTGGAGTGAAGAAAATTGGACAGAACTCTCTGAAAAATTTCATGATGAAAGAATTATATGGATAGGTGGAAAGGAGGACTCAACTCAATTGAATCATTCCCCACTTCATCTCGATTTAATTGGAAAGTGTACCGTTCATGAAAGTGCTCGAATTCTAGAACATTCGAAAGCTGTGATTTGTGGAGACACCGGAATGATGCATATTGCAGCTGCATTTAAGAAAGATATTATTGTTTTGTGGGGATGCACTACTCCAGAATTGGGAATGGGAGTGTACAGACCTCAGCCGAATGAAGGAGAGCATATGCATTCATTGTATCTAAAGGCGAAACGAAAAGGACGACCATGTTCGAAGCTTGGAAATTATTGCAAATACGGTATGCACAACAAGTGTATAGACGTCATTCATGTGAATCATGTTGTAGAAGCATTTAATAAATTTAAAAACAAATGGCAATGAAAAAGGTATCACCAAAGGAAACGCTAACGATAGCTACGCATTTCGTACTTCCTGAAAACACCAATACGTTGGGAAATCTTATGGGGGGACAGCTCCTGAATTGGTTAGACATTGCATCTGCAATATCAGCGCATAGACTTTGCAAAAGAGTAGTGGTGACTGCTGCAGTGAACAATGTTTCATTTCAACATCCAATTAAGTTGGGAGACATTGTCATTATTGAAGCGAAAGTTTCTAGAAGTTTTGCTACTTCCATGGAAGTGTTTATGGATATTTATGTTGAACACCACACCACAGGCGAGAAGATCAAATGCAACGAAGCTATCTATACCTTTGTTGCTGTCGATCAAATGGGAAGTCCTATTCATGTTCCGGAATTACTTCCAGAAACGAAAGAAGAGAAATCGCGATTTGAAGGTGCCTTAAGAAGACGTCAACTACGTTTGATTTTAGCAGGAAAAATGAAGCCTGAAGACGCTAGTGAATTAAAGGCATTGTTTGCGTAATGGATACAGTAAAAGCGCTTCATATCATTTTTGTTGTAACCTGGTTCGCGGGTTTGTTCTACATATTCAGGTTATTCGTTTATCATGCAGAAGCACAAGAAACAAAGGAAGAGCTCGAGCGGGAAATTCTCATCAAGCAATACAAAATTATGGAATGGCGCTTGTGGTATATCATCACATGGCCAAGCGCGATTTTAACTCTCATTTGGGGCGTAGCACTTTTGTATTTCAACCCGTCATATCTTTCACAGCCGTGGATGCTTCTTAAGTTGCTCTTTGTGGCTTGTTTGTATGCATATCAAATTTTGGGACAACGAATTTTCAAGAATTTATACGAAGACAGAAGAATCTATAAGGCATATCACATGCGCATGCTGAATGAAGTAAGCACATTGGTTTTAATAGCAGTAGTGTTTTTAGTTGTACGTAAAGACGAGCTGAGCTGGTTGTGGGGAGTGTTAAGCATAATTGGAATTGGTTTGATTATAACTTTCGCCGTTCGCGCATATGCGAATTACCGCAAGCGAAGGAATTCTTAATCTCGAAAAAAAAGTATTTTCATATCTTTATAAAAAATCAACACGCAATGTCTAGAGTATTGTTTCTTCTACTGATCGCTTTTCAAGCATTAAGTTTTCAATCTATTGGGCAGAAAAAAAGTTTACCCGATTGGTTGGCGGCAGAAAAGAAAAACGAAAAGTTAGTATATGTAAACGGAGTTACTATCGCGAATGATACAGACGCCGAGATGCCTACTCGTATCTCGGTAGAGCTTATTGGGTCTGAGTCTAAAAAGGCAACATTTGACACCTTCAGTGACAGAGGAAATTTTGAATTTTTCTTGCGCCCGAATGCCATCTATCATATCTCTTTTGAAAAAGATGGATACTTAACAAAAATGCTAGAGGTTGTTACAGACAATATACCCGATAAAGATTGGAAAGTTGGTTTTGTTTTGGAATTGCAGGTCTCTATGGAAATATCGGTTGAAGGGTTTAGTGAAGAACTACAATCGGCTCCATACGCTCGTTGCATGTACAGCTCCAAGACAAGAAAGATTGATTTTGATAAAGCCTTTTCCAAAGAGTCAAAAGCCTCATGGGAGAAAGAACGAATACGTTGTTTGAAGAAATAATCTAAAGGGCGTAATGCCCTTTTATTTTTTCAAATAAGACATAAGACAACTTGTAATAGCTTTCGTTTGTCCATCCCGCAACATGAGGTGTGATCAACACATTTGGATAAGTCAAAAGTTTTTCAAACAAGTGATTGTCATTCAATCCTTCCAAAGAAGATTTTTCGAAGGGAAGAACATCCAGTGCCGCGTGACTTACAATTCCCGTGTCGAGTGCCTTCATTAAATCGGCTACATTCACATGCCCGCCTCGAGAAGTGTTAATGAAAACAATTGGCTTTTTAAAGGAATGGAAAAAGGCCTTATTGGCGTATTCTTTCGTCTCTTCACTCAATGGTAAATGCAGACTAACGATATCAGCTGTATCGAAAATTTCTTGAAGCGATGCGTAAGTGGCGATTGAACTGAATGAACGTTCGGTGTACTTATCGAATTCGATAACCTGAGCCTCAAATCCACTTAGTTTTTTGGCAACACTTTGTCCCATGTGACCGTAGCCAATGAGAGCTATTGTTTTTCCTTTTATTTCAAATCCGCGATGTTCTTCGCGAAGCCATTCTTTTCGTCGAACACTCGCATTCGCTTGATGAATATTATTGGCTAAGCACAGGAGCATCCCTATGACATGTTCGCCAACAGCATCGCTGTTGCCTTCCGGAGAGGAGAATACTTTGACATTGCGATCTGCACAACAAGCAAGATCAATGATTTCAAGCCCAGAACCACTTCGAGCAATGAATTCCAAATTCGTTCCAGCTTCAATCAATTGTCGATCGAAGGTAATTCGACTTCGAAGCACAATTCCGTGGTATTCAGAAATGCTCTTCAATAACTCATCGTATGAAATAGAATAGTTAAACTCACATTCGAATCCCAACGCATTTAACTTTTCAGCAAGAACAGGATGAACAGTTTCTAAGAAGAGAATTCTCTTTCCCATTAGAATAAGCTATGGGGTAAGGATGTGAAATGAGTGAGGAAATAATGTCCAACACTGAAATAAATAATAAGTCCCACGATGTCATTCGCAGTTGTAACGAAAGGGCCGGTAGCCAAGGCAGGGTCAATTTTTAATTTGTCTAACATAAGTGGAAAGAAGGTTCCACTTAAACTCGCGAAAATGATCACACAGAACAATGCCAATGAAACCGTTAGGCTTAGTAATAATTCGAAGTGAAACAGTTGGCTCGCTAAAAATATAAGAGCGCTACAGACAGCGGCATTGAGCAACCCAACTCCAAATTCTTTCACTAATTTTTGCCAAACCGTTTCATCGAATGCACTCTGATTCGCCAACGCACGCACAACAAGTGCGGCGGATTGAACCCCAACGTTTCCTCCGGTAGCCGCTATCAGTGGCATGAATACAGCCATGGCTGGATATTCAGTTATGTCAAATACACCAATGATGTAGGCGCCACTCATTCCGCCTATCATTCCAATCAATAACCAGGGAAGTCTTGCTCGCGTGAGTGTCCAAATGCTATCGCTCGACTCAACGTCCTCAGAGATACCACTGGCCAATTGGTAGTCACGATCGGAAACTTCTTGCATTAAATCTACCACATCGTCAATAGTAATTCGACCAACTAATTTTTTTTCTTCGTCTAGCACTGGAAGTACGACTAAGTCGTATTTTTTCATAATGCGCATCACCTCTTCAACGGGTGTGTTCACATCTACTGACCGAACTTTTGATTCTTTATATAAATCCTTGAGCGTAGCTCGCATGCTTGCTGAAGCGAATATGAGAGCCTTCATACTTAATATTCCTAACATGTGATCGTTTTCATCGATGACATAAATAGAGTAGATATTGTCAATGTATTCGGCTTGCTTGCGCATTTCGCGAATGGCTTGGGATACTGTCCAGTCTTCATGCACAGTAACCATTTCTACAGCCATAATTGCCCCTGCAGTACCTTCCTCATAGGTCATGAGGTCCATAATGTCGCTGGCCTGCTCTTCATCTTCAAGAAGGGCAATAACCTCTTCTTGTTTTTCTTCACTCAATCCAGCCAATACGTCGGCAGCATCGTCAGAGTCAATGTTTTCAATTAACTCTTCAGCAATTTCGCGGCTAGTAAGATTTGAAAGTAAAGTCTCTTGAATGTCTTCATCCAATTCAAGCATAACATCTGCAGCGCTCTCCTCATCGAGAATGCGGTAGAGGTAAACACCCTCTTGGGTTGGAAGCTCGTTAATGATTTCTGCTACGTCAGCAGGGTGAAGATCTTTGGTAAATTCGTGTATAGCACTATCCTTTCCTTCGCCTATCCATTTGCGGAGGTCTGCCAACAAGTCTTTTGTAAGTTCGAATTGCACGGGGAAGATTCCATTTAAAGGGTGAATTTTTTTACCGTGGTAAAGGTAAGTTATTTTTAACGTAACCTGATTTATATTCGCCTATCTAAATTGAGCAAATGAAAAAGCATCTAGTATTATGTGCCATTGTCCTCTGCGGAGTAATGGTATTTCCGGCACACGGAACTGTTGACCCTTCAAAAAAGAAGAAGGAACCGGTGAAAAAAGAAGAGAAAAAGCCAGAAGATAAATATGGCGATTTAGTAAAGAAGTGTAAAAAGAAAGAAGGACTTCTTACATTTTTCACTGATACAGTTACAGGTAAAACGTACCTTGAAATTCAGAAATCACAATTGAATCAAGAGTTTATTTACTTCAATTATATTGAAAACGCTCCGGTTGAAACGGGCTATCACAAAGGTGCTTTCGGTGATTCCAAGATTGTTGTTTTCAAAAAAAATTACGAGCGTTTAGAAATTGTTCAGCCTAACACGAACTTTTATTACGACCCGTCAAACGCCATTAGTAAATCAGCATCTTCAAACATCAACAACCCCGTCTTAGCCTCTGAAAAAATTGAAGCAACGAGTTTAGATGGAAATAAAATGCTTATTGATGGCGATGCATTGTTACTCTCTGAAAAAATGCAATTGGTGAAAATGCCTGCTCCTCGAGGCGGAGATGCGCCATTGGGAAGTTTAAGTAAGGAAAAGTCGAAGATAAATTCTATTCGCACCTACACAGAAAATTCTGATATAGTGGTGTCGTATGTATATGAGACCAGTTCACCAAACATTGGTGGAGACGCAGTTGCAGATGGAAGAAACGTTACCGTGCAATATCAGCACTCGTTCCTTTCAGTTCCCCAGAATAATTTTAAACCAAGATATGATGATCCGCGAATTGGGTACTTCACAACGCAAGTAAACGACATG
>CANKYR010000063.1 GCA_947488195.1 Flavobacteriales bacterium | reverse complement strand
ATTCGTGAAGGCGTGTGTGCCAACGAAGGCTTAATGAATAAATGTGAGTTGTAAGGTCTCTGTTTTCTTTCCATCTGGATTGGAACAATAGACATAGTACATGCCTGTTGCAGGACGTTGTCCGTCAGTAGTTTTTCCATTCCAGAAAACACGTCCACCTTCGCTTTCGCCTTGAAACACAACATTTCCGGCTGCATCTGCAATGCGCACACTGCTGTTATACGCCAATCCGTCTACGGTAATGTTTCCATCAAATTCAGGCAAAATAGGATTTGGAAATACGCGAACGTTTTTCATTTCTTGATCGAAATTCGTTGCGGTAGAGAAATAAGAAATCATTCCTTCTTCTGTTGCTATGAATACTTCTCCGTTGTCTTGATTTATTGCAATGTCTGAAATTGAATTGGTTGGAAGCGGACTGTTCTCTTGTGTGAAATGCTCTATCGCTTGAAGTCCATCGTCGCTGAACAAATACACTCCGCTATTTCTTGTTCCTACCCACTTCCTATTTCCACCATCAATTTCAATACATGTTATGGTTTCTGTATCGAGTAATCTTTGAACGTTTCCGTCTTGGGTAATTGAGATTGGTTCGCCATCCAGCGGGTCTTCCGAGAACAACGAAGACTGAGAATAAAATACGGAGAGCCCTTGAAGCGTGCCCACCCATATTTCACCATCCAAATCTTCAATCATACAGAAGACATCTTTATTAGCCAAACCTCCAGCGCCTTCCGCTTCCGACAGAAAAGTAATATCGTCGTCCGAGGCATTGGAAACAGTTCCGTTCGGATCACGCACCACAATTCCTTTTCCTGCAACTATTGCCCAAATGTATCCTTCGCGTGTGGGCATAATGTCTTTCAACCAATCGTCATTCGTTACGTAAGGAGCGCATGAGAACGCAATGAAATTTCCTTCGCGGTCAACCGCTTGAATAGGTTTCGTTGAATAACTGTTGGTTAACCACAGGACTCCATTCGGATCGAAAGCAACTCCGCCAACCCCAGTCCATCCGGGAGCCCAAGTGAATCCGGAACCTTGCAAAGGATTGTTTCCCGTTTCAACATTGTAGTAGGTTAGTGTCCCGTCGGTTGCACGCTGAATAAGTCCTTCTTCCCAAGAACCATAAAAAACACGATTGTTATTGTAGGGGTCAATGGCCACATCTGCCATGTCTGAGACACCCGGCGTTGAATTCGCTCCTGCGCCAGGCAGGTAAGTCGTCCATGTATCGCCTACTCTTCCTGAGAAATTTCCGGGTCTCCATAAATTTCCACCATAGGGATAAATTGCTCCGTGTGCCACCCAAAGGTTGTGATTGTAAGCATTGAGTTTTCTCACTGCGGCGGAAGCCGGACCGTCTGGACGTACTGTTAAATCCTGACCATTGCCCTTCCTTCCTACAAGTCCTCTTCCTTTGTCAGCCACCCACAACGTGTTTTGCATATCGCGAATGACAAAGTTTGGTGCAATGGTTCCGTCGTCCAAGTCTGAGATGTTATAGGCTAAATAAAGAAGTTCGTCGTAGCAAATGGCTGCCCACTCTCCCGCCAAACACAAGTAATCTTCAGAGTTCCAAATACGTCCAAAACGCATGGTGCCGAATTCTGAGAAAACACTCCACGTTCCCGTGGCTAAGTCTTTTCGATGAATTTTATCGTTGGTGGCATCAACGGTATGCACAAACAAATTACCTGCGAATTCTGTCGCATCTGCATAGGCCCCAGCGCTTGGCCAATCGGTTACTTCAGTCCAGTTTTGAAAATTCGCAAGGAATGGATTCGTCACGCTGGCTTTTAAAACTCTACTGTCCGAAATCGCATAAATCTCGCTATTCAACACCAAAACATCATTCACCTTTTGTTGCTCCCCGTTCGGACCTAAGACATAAGTTGAACGAACTTCGCGGGCAGACAAGTCTACCACCACAATTCCAAATCCAGTGCTTAAATAAAGCAATCCGTTGTAGGAAAGAATATCATAAATCTGCTTATCGCCAACAATATTGCTCAACTTAATATCGGGCATGTTGAACTGCCCGTCTTCCAACAAAACATCTAAATTTCCATTTGAATAACCAACGATAACAGCATCGCTATTCGGGTCGTATTCCAACGCTGAAATCCCGACATCGCTTAGGCGATTCACTTTCGACCAACGTTCTACCTCGAATGTAGCGGGATTGTAACTTACAATAGCGTAAGGCGTTGCGGCATAGACCATGTTAATTTCGTCGTAACATACATCAATAACATTTCCATATGGAAGGTGATCTCTCCACGTGCCCGTGCTGAACTGAGCCATTGCATTGTGGGCAATGGAAAGAGCAAGTATTAAAAAGAATTGAACGACTCTATATTTTTTCACGAATGCTCGAACGAATTTCTGGTTGTAGTATTGCCCTCTTTCTATAAAAGAGCATGCTTGCCAAAAATACGCAGAGAATGACCGAAACTCTTGAAATGAATACCGAAAAATAAGACTGCCTCTTTTATTCAAAAAAGAAATAGAACTTGTAGTCAACCTTAAAACGAAACGCCATGGCCAATGTAGCATCAGACGCACTCTTCGTATTGATCAAGAGTTTGAGCAAATCAGAGAAACGCTATTTCCGTCTACAGCCCATGGCAGAAGATGGACAACACCGTATTCTTTTCGACGCCATGGAAAAACTTTCCAGTTACGACGAAGAAAAATTATTCAAGCTTTTGAAGGGATCTCCAATTACCGATGCTATTTCAATTGCGAAGAATAGACTCTATCACGCCGTATTAAAATCATTGGCCAGTTTTCATCACAAGGCAACGGCCCGCGCTGAAGTGATGCGCCTGCTTCAAAGTATCGAAGTCCTTTACATGCGTGAACTTTTCGAACAAGCAGATAAGCTTGTACATTCCGCATTGAAAATTGCTCGGAAAAACGAACTCTCTGCCCTTCAAATTGAATTGAACGAATGGAAAGAGCGCGTCCTTGAATCTCTGAACAACCCGGCAGCAGAGCGATACGAATTGCTGAACACTAACTATTCAGAAATGAAATCGGTTCTTTCTTCCATTCAAAATGAAAAAGAAATTGCCTTTATGAAGTGGTCATGGTTTGCAGGTTATTACACCAACGGTCAGCCCAGACAAAACGAAGAACATGCGAACAACGAACAACTTCTATCCGATATTGAATCACTAGTTCCTATTTCAATGGAAGCTCAGATAAAATCACTTCAACTTAAAGGAGCCATTCTCTTGAGTTTGGGGAAACCTTCAGAAAGTCTGAGCTGCATCAACGAGCTTCTTCTTTTGTTAAAAAACTGCGAGTTAAACGGTAACGAGAACAAAAGCATTCATCGGAGTGCTTTGGCAAATGCAGCGGTTATTTCCGCTCAACTTAAAAGCGTGAAAGAGGCTGCGAATTTTCTTTCGCAACTTGAATCCTGCTTCGAAGAAAACGAAAACAGATCGCTAGTTCATAGCACTGCGCTTACTATTTTCTTGCTTGAGAAAAACAAAGAAGGCGCCTACGCCTATGTTCGTCAACACAAAGAAAACATTTCTTCACCAACAATTGATTTCGATATCCGTTCAGCGCATGTCTGGTTCCAATGCGCAGTGGTGTGTTTCATTCAACAAGAATTCAAAGAGTCTGAGCGCTTCATTCAACGCTTCCTGCAAAGCGCACCCGCCAACGAATTGCTGCACTTGCAATGCATTGCGCAAGTCTTCAATTTAATTATTCAAATTGAATTGAATAATGAACGGTATATTCCTTACGCCCTTCGAAATGTTCAACGATTTTTAATCACGCGCAACAAAGCCTTCGAAGGCGAAAAGAAAATATTTCAATTCATTAATGAAACACTCAAGAAGCGCAAAAGCATTGAAGACAAAGAACTTTGGGGCTGGTTGGAAAATGAATTGCTTGCCATAAAGAAGACCGATCCGCTATTCTTCACTTACTTCGACTTTCACAAATGGGCGAAAGCACGAGCAAGTAAAACGAGCTTCGCATCTGTTGTGTTCGAATAAAATAAGGTTACCTTTGCTTCTATGAATAGCATAACGAATTTCTTTCAGAACCTCATTGAAACAGGAGGTCCTTACGGATACGTTTATGCAGCTCTTATAGCGACAACCTTTACTTGGTTTGTCACAGCCTTAGGTGCATCGATTGTGTTTGTAGTGAAAGATTTAAACCGTCGCGCTCTTGACGGAATGCTTGGATTTACGGGCGGTGTAATGATTGCCGCTAGTTTTTGGTCCCTGCTTGCTCCTGCCATTGAAATGAGTCCGGGTGAAGGATTCACCAAAGCTTTTCCTGCAGCTATTGGATTTGCCATGGGAGCGCTTTTTTTATTCGGCTTAGATAAATTCCTTCCACACCTTCACTTGAATTTTCCACAAGAAAAAACAGAAGGCGTTCAAACCAAATTGAATAAAACCATGCTTTTGGTTTTGGCTATTACCCTTCACAACATTCCAGAAGGATTGGCTGTGGGAGTGTTGTTCGGCGGTGTTGCAGCGGGACTTCCAGAAGCGAGTATAGGTGGAGCAGTTGCACTCGCCATTGGAATTGGATTGCAAAATTTCCCAGAAGGAATCGCAGTGTCTTTTCCGTTGCGAAGAATGGGTCTTACAAGAAGAAAGAGTTTTTGGTACGGACAACTTTCAGCAATCGTTGAACCCATTGCCGGAGTAATAGGTGCACTAGCTGTGATTCAAATGCATGCGGTGTTACCTTATGCGCTTGCATTCGCTGCAGGCGCTATGATTTATGTGGTGGTGGAAGAGGTTATTCCGGAAACGCAACAAGACAAATACACCGATGTGGCCACGCTGGGGCTCATAGGAGGATTCATAGTCATGATGCTTTTGGATGTCGGGCTTACTTAACCTAGCTGTGAATTCGATTCCAAATTTCTTGGTAATCTAAGCCGTCGAAATTCCCGGAAGACATCAGCAATAAATTGGCGTTTTCCCAATTCATTTCCAACAAAATATTCAATAACTCTTTCGAGTCATTAATCACTTTTACATTCTTCGAAGCGAAGGCTCGTTCTACTTCTTCCGTTGAAATGGGCGGAAGTTTTTTGTGTTCGAGTGTATGTGTGTTGAAATACACAAACGCTTCTTCGGCAGCGGACATAGCGCCTTCATACTGACTCAAGAAATTTTTATTCAAGCTGGAAAAGGTATGCAGTTCCATGCATGCGATTAATTTTCTGTTTGGAAATTGCTCCTTCAAAGCATTTGTCGTCGCCTTCAATTTGGAAGGGGAATGTGCGAAGTCTTTGTAGCACGCCGAATGCGCATTTCTTCCAACCAACTCCAACCGTTTCGCAGCGCCGGTGAACGAGGCAATAGCACGGAGAAATTCACCCGCATTCACACCCAAACTTTCGCAAACTAAAAATGCTGCGTTCAAATTTTGAAGGTTGTGATTTCCGAAAATTTCAATGGCTGTTTCTGTTCCGTTGTGACGAATGAATGTCACTCCGTTGCGCACTTCGTGCTCGAAGGTCCCGTATGGCTTGAGCGAAATATCTTGTCTTGTACTTTCGCAAACCTTCTTTACTTCCTCGTCTAACTCGCAATAGATGAGTGTTCCGTTCGGAACAATTTTTTCAGCAAATATTTCAAACTGCTTCACATAGTTTTCGAACGTTGGAAACACGTTGATGTGATCCCACGCAATGCCGCTCATTACCGCAATGGTTGGGTGATACAAGTGAAACTTCGGACGCAAGTCGGTTGGTGAAGACAGGTACTCATCACCTTCAATAATGGCAATCTCTGCCTCTTCGGTAAACTTCACCATACAATCGAAACCGGCGAGCTGCGCGCCCACCATGTAGTCGACATTTTTTCCCAAGGCATTCAAGACGTGAAGTATCATGCTAGTGATGCTCGTCTTCCCGTGACTTCCACCTATAACAACACGAATTTTTTCTTTGGATTGTTCGTAGATGTACTCGGGATATGAATAAATTTTCAATCCCAATTCTTGTGCGCGAATGAGTTCTGGATTGTCGATACGGGCGTGCATTCCAACGATTACCGCTTCAATTCCTTCATGAATGAGATCTGCCTTCCACCCCATTTCGCTTGGCAGTAAACCAAGGTTATTCAATCGCGTTTTACTCGGCTCAAAAATCTCATCGTCGCTTCCGGTAACTAAATATCCTTTTCTATGAAGCGCAATGGCCATGTTGTGCATGGCGCTTCCGCCTATGGCAATGAGATGAACGTGTTTCGAATTTTCCATTGATACGAAGATGACTTGATTCTAGCTATGAGAATTATCCGAATTCAAATTTTATTCAGATTGAAATGTTGAGTGTATCTTCACAAGAAAAACATGAACGTTTCAAAAGCTGGCATGGATCCAGGATCGTTAGTTTACGTTGGCGATCCAAAAACAGAGAAGGTTCAAATTGATTTTATTCAATACACTTCTGAACTTGTTCAAGAATCCCTGTCCATTCAAGCAGTAGAAATCTCGTCAATGCTCCGACCAGAAGGGGTCAATTGGATTTGTGTTTCTGGAGTGCATGAACCAGATATTATTCAAGAAATCGGTATTCAATTCAATATTCATGCGCTGGTACTCGAAGACATCATGAACACCCATGGGAGACCAAAATTCGAGTTGGAAAACAACTGCGCGTTTATCTGTGGAAAGATGCTGGAACCGAATGAAAAACGCGGGGTGAAGTCTGAGCAATTCAGTATGATTGTGACAGGAAATACATTGTTGTTTTTTCAGCAAGAGGCAGGCGATACGCTAGATCAGTTGCGCGAACGTATTCGCAGTGGTCGTGGGAAGATCCGTTTGAAAGGTGCAGAATATTTGAGTTATTTGATTCTAGACAATATCATAGACAACTTCATTCAATACAGCCACCTTCTAACCAACGAAATAGAAGTTCTTGAGTTATCTGTCTTGAATAACCCTAAACCAGTTGTATTGAGCCATATTGTGCGCATGAAAAAACGCATTATGAATTTCAAGCGAAGCATTGATCCCCTGAAGGAAGCGATTAATAGTATGCAGAAAGATGTTTCAGATGAAAATAAAAAATATTTTCGCGACCTCTATGATCACATTGTGCTCGAGTCTGAAAACATTGCGATGTATCGTGAAACGCTTATCAATCTACTTTCGCTTTACCACAGTCAATTGGGACAGAAAACCAACGACACCATGCGCACGCTCACTGTTATTAGCAGCATTTTCGTTCCGTTAACATTCATTGCCGGAGTATATGGAATGAACTTCAAGAACATGCCGGAATTGGAATGGCACAGCGGCTATTTTTACGCCTTAGCACTTATGGGTGTCGTAGGTATTGGAATGTTTATTTTCTCTATTCGAAAGAAATGGCTGTAAAATGGCTTTGCGTAAGCATTTACACACTAAAATTGCAAAAAATATTAAGCGCGGTATCGACTAATGAACACGAAGTACAAAGATTTAATTGACCAGACATTTGAATGGCCTCAGGAAGAGTTTCAAATGGAAAATGATGAATTGGTTTTTCATGGAATTCCAATGATGGATTTGGTGAAGAAGTTTGGTTCACCTTTGAAGTTCACTTACCTCCCGAAGATTACCGAGAACATCAATCGCGCGAAAGAATGGTTCGATAAAGGAAAGCAAGAAGTCGGTTACGAGGGTGAATACCACTATTGCTATTGCACGAAGAGTTCGCATTTTAGATATGTGCTCGAAGAGGTCTTGAAGAACAAAGTTCACTTAGAAACGTCTTCGGCTTACGACATAGATTTGATTAAGCGTCTGTATACGCTGAAGAAAATCACGAAGGAGCAAACAATAGTGTGTAACGGATTCAAGAAGGAAGAATACGTGCAGCGCATTTTAGATTTGAAGGAAAATGGATTCGAAAATATTATTCCAGTTATAGACAATGCCTATGAATTGAATGTGTTTAAAGAACGAGCTACTTCGCCATTAAACATAGGAATTCGTATTGCAAGTGAAGAAGAACCGAAGTTCGAGTTCTACACTTCGCGATTGGGAATTGGTTACAAAAACATCACAAAGTTTTATAAGAAAGTCATTCATGACGATCCGAATTTGAAATTGAAAATGCTTCACTTCTTCATCAATAGCGGCATTAAAGACACCGCCTATTACTGGAACGAATTGGTGAAGTGCTTGAAGGTGTATTGCGAGTTACGCGAGATTTGTCCAACGCTCGACAGCTTGAACATCGGAGGAGGATTCCCCATCAAAACTTCCATCGCATTCAGCTTCGACTATCAATACATGGTGACTGAAATCTTAAGACAGATCAAAGCTGCTTGCGAAGATGCAGGAGTTCCAGTTCCAAATATCTTCACTGAATTCGGATCATTCACCGTTGGAGAAAGTGGCGGAGCGATTTACAAAATTCTTTATCAAAAAGAACAAAACGATCGCGAGAAGTGGAACATGATAGATTCTTCTTTCATGACCACCTTGCCTGATACCTGGGCGATTAACAAAAAATTCATCATGCTTCCGCTTAACAATTGGGACGAAGTATATGAACGCGTGTTCTTGGGTGGATTGACGTGCGATTCAGACGATTACTACAATTCGGAGCAGCACACGAATGCAATCTACTTACCGAGGTTTTATCCTGATCAAGACCAGTACATCGGCTTCTTCAACACAGGTGCTTACCAAGATACCCTCGGTGGTTTTGGTGGAATTCACCACTGCCTTGTCCCTCAGCCGAGACATATACTTATTGATCGCGATGCGAAAGGGAAAATCAAATACAAAGAATTTGCACCCGAGCAAAAACCAAAAGACATCTTAGAAATTTTAGGATATTACAATGATTAAAAGAAACTCCAGTATTCACCTTGTTGTTGTTCTGATATTCATAATATCTGCGTTTTCGTATAAGAATGGCATTCTCGATTTCGTGAAGCAATTTCCGTATGTCTCCTACATGGCAGAGTCTGTCTTCCGAATTGTTATTACGGTTTTAATCACAGATATCATTCATCAGATCGTGGTGCTTTTCTATCGCTCTGAATTGGTGGGAAAACGAGACAATTTCCTATACGGAATAGGACACATTAAAACCGTTCTTTTCGCGCTATACGCCGGTCTTCTGCTTCTTGCCGTGTTAGACATTTCCTTGGAAAAAGCACTGACAACCTTGTCGCTTTTAGCAGCGGCCATTGTCTTGATAGCGAAAGATTATATTTCGAATTTCATCAATGGAATGTACATGACCTTCGCACGTGTGGTGAACATTGGCGATGAAGTTTCAATTGGTCTTCACAAAGGAAAAATTCAGGACATTACCCTTTCTAGCGTTCATATCATAAACGAAGACGACGATCTTATTTACATTCCAAACAGCGTTGTTTTCAGTTCAGATATTGTAAACTATACACGAAGAGAAATTAAGAAAACCAGTCTCGATTTCGAAATTGATATTCTCGCAATTAATGACGTTGTGGCGCTCGAAAGCGAGATTGTTGAAGGCATGAACGAATTCCAATCGAACATAAAGCCAGGATCTTACAATTTAAAAGTCTTTGCCGTAACCAGCGAACTAGTGAAATTCAAATTTCAATACCTCGTCAACGAAGGAACAGACAAGGATTTAGAACGAATCATCAAGCGTCGCACCATTCGTCACATTGTGAAATTGGTGAATGAGCGTACCGAAAGAACATTGGGATAAACGTCTAACTATCTTTCAACATTCCGACCCTAAAAAAATCATAAACTTTTTTATTGAAAATTCGAATTGATGTTCGAATTTCGCAAACATTATGGGAAAATATTCTACAATGCGTGAGTTTATGGAGAGCAATTATTTGCACTTCAACTCTGCAGCTTTGGTTGACGCAGCCAAAGGTTACGAAGCACACTTAACAGAAGGTGGCAAAATGATGATCACGCTTGCAGGGGCTATGTCGACTGCGGAGCTCGGTATTTCATTAGCAGAAATGATTCGCGCTGGAAAAGTGGATATCATCTCGTGCACGGGTGCTAACCTTGAAGAAGACCTTATGAACTTGGTGGCTCACGACCATTACGAGCGTGTTCCCAACTACCGCGATTTAACTCCGCAAGAAGAATGGGGTTTGTTAGAACGAGGATTGAATCGTGTTACTGATACCTGCATTCCGGAAGAAGAAGCATTCAGAAGATTGCAAAAACACATTCATGCACTTTGGGCAGATGCACAAGCAAAAGGAGAGCGTTACTTTCCGCATGAGTTTATGTACAAAATGATATTGAGTGGTGTGTTGGAGCAGTACTATCAAATTGATCCGAAGAACTCATGGATGATTGCTGCTGCAGAGGCCAACCTTCCGATCATTTGTCCAGGATGGGAGGACAGCACCATGGGAAATATTTTCGCGAGCTATTGCATCAAGGGTGAAATTCAACCTACCACCATGAAAAGCGGAATTGAATACATGATGTGGTTGGCAGATTGGTACACCAAGAATTCAGGTGGAAAAGGCGTTGGGTTCTTCCAAATTGGTGGAGGTATCGCAGGTGACTTCCCAATTTGTGTGGTGCCTATGCTTTATCAGGATATGGAAATGCACGACATTCCATTCTGGGGTTACTTCTGTCAGATTTCAGACAGTACAACCAGCTACGGTTCATACAGCGGTGCTGTTCCAAATGAAAAAATTACTTGGGGTAAACTAGATATTCACACTCCTAAATTTATTATTGAAAGTGACGCAACTATAGTTGCTCCTCTTATTTTTGCTTGGCTATTAAATCACTAAGAGTTTTTATAGAATTATGAAACGCGTTATTAAAGATTACAACAACATCAATGATGAACACGCAGCTTTAATTCAAGCTGCTTATCCGAATGGTTTTGAAAATGAACATCTCGTATCCTTCACAACACCAAAAGGTGCTTTTATTAAAGCGCTTGAGATTCGGACCGAAGACACGATTTACTTGTTCAAGATTGACAAGAATATGAAGGTCGTTGAAGAGGACGTTCACGATGACGGTTTGAATTTAAACGATCTTGACGGCTTCAAGTCAGACGATAATTCCTCAGAAGATGACGAAGAGGATGACAGTGACACCTCAGACGATGCCGAAGATTCAAATGAATCTGATGAAGACGAAGACTAATAGTAAAAGCCCGAGAGGGCTTTTATTTTTCCAACCGAACAACCTTTTCACTAAAAGACTTCTCTAAACAACATGAAACACATTCTCGCCTTCTTCTTTGTCCTTGCATCTCTCGTAAGTTCTGCTCAATGCATCGATGCCACACTCATTAACCTGGACGTTATGTG
>CANKYR010000062.1 GCA_947488195.1 Flavobacteriales bacterium | reverse complement strand
CATAGATGTTCTAGCGAAACCTTTCATGAATCCGGAAAGTGGCTTCAACGGGTCGGGTTATTTCTTTTATGATTTGAATGCAAAATTCAATTACCGTCTTTCTAAGCGCGACCAACTTTTTGCAAGCGTGTACACCGGAAAAGATGTGTTCTCATTCAACAGTTCAGATGCCGGTTTTTCAACACGTATTCCATGGGGAAACACAACAGGAACAATTCGCTGGGCACACCAATCGGGAAGCAAACTTTTCATGAACGCCATTTTAACCTACACGGATTACAAATTTCAATTTGAAGGAAAACAAGACCAATTCACTTTCGGACTTAGCAGTGGCATCCGTGATTACGGCGCTAAAGTTCAGTGGAGCTACTATCCTAATCCTACCCATCGCATGAAATGGGGAATGGATTACACCTATCACAAATTCACTCCGAACAATACTTATGCTTCAAGCGGAGATGTAAATTTCGATTTAGGAGAACAAGTGAAATTGTATTCCCATGAGTCGGCGGCTTACTTTCAAGATGATTTCGATTTGAACGAAAAATGGAGAATCAATGCCGGCGTGCGCATTCCTTATTTCATGCATGTGGGTCCTTTTACCCGATACACCTATCCAACTTCAACCTCAAGCGTTGGAGGATCAACAACTCCAATTACGACGATTTACGAGAAAAATAAAAAGGTTGCGGATTATGTCGGATTCGAACCGCGATTCAATGCGCGCTATGAAATCAATAAATCTTCAAGCTTTAAGATGGCGCTGTCTCGAAATCTTCAGTTCATTACACTCACTAGCCTCTCACCTTCATCACTACCAACAGATGTCTGGTTGCCGAGTACAGATAGATTAAAGCCACAGCTTGCTTCGCAAGTGAGTGTTGGATATTTCAGAAATTTCTTTGACGACAGCTGGGAGTCGAGCGTTGAACTGTACTACAAGGACATGCAAAACCAGAGCGATTACAGAGAAGGCTCTACTCCAGATCAAACCGTTGGCGACAACATTGACAATCTGCTTGTATTTGGAAGAGGGTACAGCTACGGCGCTGAATTCTTCATTAAAAAACGAATGGGAGATTTCTCAGGTTGGGTTGGATATACTTGGGCCAAGACCATGCGGATATTTGAAGAAGTGAATAACGGCAAAGCCTATCCGACACGTTGGGATAGACGTCACGACTTAAATGTTGTTTTGATGTACACCATTTCACCACGCGTTGATTTAGGATTTGTGTTTGTCTATGCTACTGGAAATGCTATTACGCTGCCTATTTCACGTTATTTCTTTGAAGGGAATTTAGTTGAAGTGTATGGCGAAAGAAACAGTTTCCGCATGGCGCCTTATCACCGCGCAGACTTTTCATTGAATGTGAAAGGAAAACTAACACGCTCTCGATTCGATGCTGAATTGAATCAAGTGGTGGAAGAGCCGCGCAAATTCCGAAGCAGTTGGAACTTCTCTGTGTACAACCTTTACAATAGAATGAATCCGTATTTCATCTACTTCGCAACAAAAGACAATGACAACGGCGGCTTCCAAATAACAGCAAGACAAGTAAGTCTATTTCCAATACTACCAAGCATTACTTGGAACTTTGAATTCTAATTTTGAAATCACTACTTCAACTCAATTATCTTTTTTGGAAATACCGCGGGCGATTGCTCCTAGGAACCTTGTTCATTATTCTTTCCACTGCCTTCAATGTATACGCACCCATTGTGGTGGGCGAAGGTGTTGACTTTCTGGCCGAAGCACTGAGTGCCGCGCAAGGGAAAATTCAAACCATTCATTACCCAGAAACACTTGCGCTATGCAGAAGTTGGTTTGGACTGTCTAACGACATTCCGGAAGTGCAGAACAACAGTGCATTCCATGACTGGGTCATATACATTGCAATACTTATTGGCGGTCTGTATTTATTCTTTTATCTCTTCAAAGGAATTTTTCTTTTCTTCCAAAGACAAACGCTCATCGTTATGTCACGTTGGATGGAATTCGATATAAAAAATTCCATCTATGCACACTACCAAAAATTAGATGTTTCGTTTTATAAAGTCAACCGTACGGGTGATCTCATGAACAGAATTAGCGAAGATGTTGGACGTGTTCGCATGTACCTCGGCCCGGCTGTCATGTACACGTTGAACCTGATTGTTCTCTTCACCATGTGTATTGGCATTATGTATAAAATTTCTCCTAAGCTTACGTTTTATACCCTGCTTCCGTTGCCTTTCATGATGATCGGAATTTTTCTTGTTAGCAGAAGAATTAATAAAAAAACAGAGCGCGTTCAACGTCAACAAAGTGAACTTTCAACCACCGTTCAAGAAAGTATGAGCGGCATACGAGTGCTGAAAGGATTCGGCCTAGAAAATCACTTCATTGAGCATTTCTTCAAGCAAAGCCAGTCCTATAAAAAACTACAAATGCATTTGGTGAAAACAGATGCTTTGTTTACGCCTGTTATTGGAATGCTCGTTGGACTTTCAACACTGCTCACGCTTTACATTGGTGCCCGAGAGGTTGCTGCTGGCAATATTACTTATGGAGTCATTGTACAATTTATATTTTACGTCAACCTTTTAACATGGCCGTTTGCGAGTGTGGGCTGGGTGACAAGTTTAGTTTTGAAGGGAGAAGCGAGTATGACTCGTATCCTCGCTTTTTTAAATCAGACTTCTGCCATTCCAAGCGGCATCGAAACCGTTCAAACATTCGAAACGCTTCAATTTAAAAATGTCTCTTTCACATATCCTGAAACGAATATTGAAGCACTTTCCAATCTGAACCTAGAAATACACAAAGGCAAAACCGTTGCCGTTATTGGACACACGGGATCTGGAAAGTCTTCTATTGTTCAGTTGCTCATGAAGGCATATATGCCAACATCAGGAGCCATTTCCATGAATGGAATTGACATAGCTCAATTGGAGACCAATGCCTACAGAGGCCTCATGGGCATTGTTCCGCAAGATGTTTTTTTATTCTCAGATACTATTGAAAGCAACATCCGCTTTGGAAATGGGAATGCGACGTTAAATGAAATTACACGGGCTGCTCAAACAGCAGATTTACACGAAAACATTCTTGGCTTCGAAGAAAAATATGAGACACTTCTCGGAGAACGAGGCATTAATTTGAGCGGTGGACAAAAGCAACGACTCTCAATAGCTCGAGCTATTATTTCTAATCCTGAAATTCTACTTCTTGACGATTGTCTTTCGGCGGTTGACACCCAGACTGATGAGAAAATTATGCGCGGCCTGAAAAAAATTAGAGAAGGAAAAACCAATATCATTGTTTCTCATCGCATCAGCAGTGTTCATCATGCCGATAAAATTTTCGTGCTGCAACAAGGTCAGCTAGCAGAAAGCGGAACACACGAAGAATTACTCGCTCAAAAAGGACTTTATTTTGAGCTTGCTGAGCTTCAAAAAATACAAGAGAACTAAATAACCTTCAGGGTGTTTTAATATTATGAATGTCTTAGTCACAGGAGGAACCGGGTTTATTGGAAAGCAAATTATTGAAGCATTGTTGGAAGAGGGACATGCTGTCACAAACCTCACCACGCGGCGCAAACAGGAAGGCCGTGTTTCCGAAATGTTCCAACACGTCTATTGGAATCCTACGACTAAAGAACTGAACAAATCGCTTCTACCTAACATACAAGGAGTCGTTCATTTAGCCGGATACAGCGTGGCCAATAAGTGGAGCACAGCTAACAAAGCACTCATGGTTTCTAGCAGAATTTCTTCAACCGAATTTCTTTGTGAAATCTTGAATGAGATGGAAACGCCTCCGCATGTTTTAGTTGGAGCAAGTGCATCAGGTTTTTACCAAAACGCCTATGAACTTCAGGATGAAAATGCAACGGTTGGAAGCGGTTTTTTGTCCGACTTAACAGCGCAATGGGAAAACGCGAGCGCGTCTCTTCACCCTTCCATAAAAAATATTCATTTACGCATTGGCGTTGTGCTTAGTGCAAACGATGGAGCACTGAAAAAACTCACTCCTATTTTCAAAGCTGGAATCGGCTCTGCAGTTGGCAATGGAAATCAATACATGAGTTGGGTGCATGAGAAAGATCTGGTTCGCATGTTCATTCATTGTCTTGAAAGCAATATAGAATCAGGAGTGTACAACGCAACATCTGACAACCCCATAACAAATTACGAATTTTCCAAAACACTAGCAAAGGTCTTAAGAAAACCTTTTTTCCTTCCCAAAGTGCCTGCCTTCGTATTGAAATTAATTTTCGGAGAAATGTCGCAACTTGTTCTCGTGAGCCAGCGACTTTCAAACCTGAAAATAAAGTCAACCGAATTTGAATTCCGATTTAAAACTATTCAAGACGCTCTAACCAATATCTATGGAAAAAACTAAGGTAAACATTCATTGGTTTCGAAGAGATCTTCGAATGAACGATAATCACGCACTATTCACTGCTCTTTCCGCTGAATTCCCAGTGCTTGCTATATTTATTTTCGACCCAAACATATTGAATCATCTTCCGAAAAAAGACGCTCGTGTTCAATTCCTTCATTCAACACTTACATCCATTCATGAGCAATTGATTTCTGTTGGAAGTGCACTGCGTATTTTTCATTGCACGCCCGAAAAAGCTCTCGAGCAACTCTTGAATGAATTCGATGTGCAGAATTTATTTGCTAATCGCGATTACGAACCTAATGCACGAAAGAGAGACAAACACATCTATGATTCTTTGAAGGAAAAGGGAATTGCATTTATTGGAAAGAAGGACCACGTCATCTTCGAAGCGAGTGAAGTAACCAAAGACGACGGTCTTCCCTATACGGTGTATACTCCTTATAGCAAGAAATGGAAAACACGTTTGACATCACATCCTATTAATTGCTATCCATCGGAAGAACTTCAGTCTAATTTCCTTAAAACTAAAACCACCGATTTCCCTTCACTGGAACAAATTGGTTTTGAAAAAACAGAGATTGCCTTTCCAACAATTCATTTGAATACTTCCGCCATACAGAACTATCACATCGATCGTGATTTTCCGGCAATTGACGGAACGACACGCATGAGCTTGCATTTGCGCTTCGGGACAATAAGCACCCGAGAACTCGTCTTGTATGGCTTAACATCAAATGAAAAGTGGTTGAACGAATTAATCTGGAGAGAATTCTATCAAATGATAATCTATCACTTTCCCAATACAGTTGACCATGCGTTCAAACCAGCGTATGACTTTATTGAATGGAACAACAATGAAGAAGAATTTAAGTCGTGGTGTGAAGGAAAAACGGGCTATCCGCTTGTAGACGCAGGCATGCGCGAGCTTAACGAAACAGGTTTCATGCACAACAGAGTTCGAATGGTTGTCGCGAGTTTCTTAACGAAGCACTTGCTCATCGATTGGCGTTGGGGAGAAAGATATTTCGCGGAAAAACTTTTGGATTTTGATTTGGCCAGCAATGTTGGAGGATGGCAATGGGCGGCAGGAAGTGGCTGCGACGCTGCGCCTTACTTCAGAATTTTCAATCCCACCTCTCAAATGGAAAAGTTCGATAAGCAGAATGAATACATTAAGAAATGGGTTCCTGAAATCAACACAAGTGAATACGCTGCGCCTATTGTTGAACATACGTTTGCACGCAACAGATGTCTAGAAAAATACAAGGAAGCTCTCCTGAAAAAGTAAAGTCTTTACCTTTACTTCATGGAATTCTTTAAAGGACTAAAAGTTGTTGATTGCTCTTCAGTTTTGGCGGGGCCACAAGTAGGGACATTCTTCTCTGAGCTTGGTGCGCATGTTTTGAAATTCGAAAACGCTAAAACAAATGGCGATGTCACTCGAACGTGGCACACGCCCATGGAGTCGAAAGAAAAAATTAGTTCGTACTATTCTTCCATTAACTACAATAAAGAAATTTATCTGGTTGATTTATCGAATGAAGACGATATTGCTCGTATCCACTTAGAACTAGAAACGGCAGATATAATGATTTCTAATTTTAAAGAAGGTGATTCTAAAAAATTCCAATTAGATGCTGAATTTCTTTCTGAAAAATTTCCGCAACTGATTCAGGGAATTATTCGAGGATTTGAATTCGAAAGAGATCGTTTGGCTTACGACGTAGTTCTTCAAGCGGAAACTGGATTTATGTATATGAATGGGGCTGCCGACGGACTCCCCACTAAGATGCCCGTGGCTCTCATAGATGTGCTTGCGGCACATCAATTGAAAGAGGGAATTCTGTGTGCGTTAATTCAAAAAGAAAAAACAGGAAAAGGAGCTTGTGTTGAAGTCTCACTTGAAAAAGCTGCTCTTGCTTCTTTAGCAAATCAAGCGAGTTATTTCCTAATGAACGGTCACATTCCTCAGCGCATGGGATCCCTTCACCCTAATATTGCTCCTTATGGAGAACTCTTTCAAACACAAGATGAAAAATGGATTGTACTCGCTGTAGGCAGCGATGAGCAGTTCCGAAAACTATGTGCTGTTTTGAATATTCCAAATACAAAAAACGATATCAGATTTACTTCCAATACGGTACGCGTAAAAAACAGAACGGCTTTGCAAGAAATTCTTCAAAATGAATTTAACAATATTCATAGCCTCGCTTTTGAAACAGAAGCCCAAGCAAACGGAGTTCCTTATGGACGGGTTAGAAATATGGAAGAAGTGTTTGAGCGAAAAGCCGCTTCAACAGGCGTTTTGAAAGAAATTATTGAAGGGAATGAAACCCAAAGAATGGCCAGTATCGCATTCCACATTCGTGGAAACGACTAAAAAAAGATATTACTCAGCTCTTCCAAAGATTGGCCATCTTTATCTTTTTGGGAAAGAATTTTTTCTCCTTCGGGCCATTGGATACTAGCGGAAGCATCGAACGCATTGAGACAAATTTCTGAATTTTGATCGTAGTAGTTCGTGCATTTGTAATGAACTATTGTTTGGTCTTGTAACGTATAAAAACCGTGCGCAAATCCTTCAGGTATGAATAACGATTTTCCATCTCCAGCTTGCAATTCAATTTGAAAACTCTTACCGAATGTTGGTTCGGTTCTTCGTAAATCAACAACAACATCTAAAATACTTCCTGTTACCACGCGCAACAATTTAGCTTGAGACTTCTTTGGTTTTTGAGCGTGTAGTCCGCGTAAAACCCCTTTCGCAGAAAGACTTTCATTGTCTTGAACGAACGTGATATTTAAACCTGTTTCTATTCTGAATTGAGCTTCTTTAAAGGTCTCTTGAAAGCGTCCACGTTCGTCGCCAAAGACTGTGAAATGTAAAACAAGTAAATCTCGAAATACAGTGTTTTCTATACGCATGCTTACTTGGTAATAACGAAAAGAAGAATCAATGTTGATGTAATTAAGCTGACAAGTGGCGCAATATCCTTAACAAACTCATTCGTTATTTGGGGAACTGGTTCAACATAAATTATATCTCCAGCTTGCACAATCATTTTAGCGCTTTCAATTCCCTCAATAGTCGAAAGGTTTAATCGATAGACTTCATTCAAACCATTCTTCCCGCGAATAATTTTCACCTTTGACGCATTTCCTCTTTCTCTTATTCCGCCGGCCAAGGCGATAGCCTCCAACACAGAAATATTTTGGTTTGCCAAAGGAACAACAACTCCTAGACTTCCTTCTCCTGTAAACACCATAACCCTTCTATTCAAGACACGGACTAAACAGAATGGGTCATTATAGTTAATGAATTTCGCTTCGAGGTATTGCTGAGCATCTGGAATAGACAAGCCCGAAAGTTTTGTTTTACCCAAAACCGGAAGATCCACTTCTCCATTTTTATCCAATATGTAATACAAATCGAAACCACCATAGTTCGGTTGACGTTCAATACCACTGGTCGTATACTCCAAAATAATAGCTCCATCGCCAGTAAACAAGTTTATTGTGATGTAGTCAAACGCAGCGAGCTTGTATTCTCTGTTCGTTGAGTCTATATCTGGTTTCTTAAACTCATACTCGGTATCTGTTTGAAACATTATATTCTTATTGATGCTGCAACTGCTTAAAAGAGCCACAACAAAAGCAAGTGAAAGTAAAATACGTGTGTTAGTCATAACAACAAAGTAACGAAGGTCTTTCACTATCTCAAAGGCATTTCCCTTATTTTTGAAATGAATAACGATTTATGGACAACATTTACATTGAAGAAACTAGGCGCGAAGACCTTCCGTATATCCATTGGGTAGAAAATTTGGAGGATTATTGGCACATCAACGAACATCCGGGTCCTTATACATTAGATGAAATTACGGACTGTTTCTTTCCTCCTCGCATCTACTCAATACACAAACAGCAACGTTGGGTCATTTGGAATTCAGAGAACAAATTGCCTCTCGGAATCTTAGACGCATTCAACTTCGATGAGAACGACCAATCGATTGGTATCGGAATATTAATTCCGAACCAAAAAGATCACAACAAAGGATTCGGCAGAGAGGCTCTAGGCCTATTAATTAAAAAACTTACATTTGACAAACAAATTTCAATTGTATTTGCGCTCATTGACAAAGACAATGCAGCTAGCATTTCACTTTTTGAAAAAACAGGGTTTCAATTTCAACGTGAACAAATGTGCTTAAACAGAATTGTTAACAGATATGAAAAACTACTTAAAGAAAAATAAAAAAGTAGCATTAGCCTTAATTCTAGAGTCTTTCTTTGTTGGGTTTGTAATTCTCTCGTATGTTTTAGCATCCTCTCCATTGAAGTCAAAAGGAAAAGAATTCTCAATTTACATTCCAACCAATAACACGTTCGCGTCCGTTGAAAAATCCATCTTAGATTCTTTATCTAGAGATGCTGAATCTCCAAGTATCATTTATTATAAATGGAAATTAACCTCCTTGTTTAAATCTGTCGAAGTGTTTCCGCCAGGAAAATATACCATTAGCGGGAACTTAAGTGCGCGCGCTATTTTGAACAAACTAATAAGCGGAAACCAGGATCCAGTTTCCATACGAATAGACGACATTAAAACCATTTACAAATTAGCTCAACGATTCGAAAAAAAATTCGAGCAAGACAGTTCGAAGTTTATGAACTACGTAAATGAAAACCTAGATTTACTTGCTCCAAACACGACGGATTTACCCAATGAGATAAGACAGCAACGCGTTTTAGAGAGACTAATCGGCGATACTTACGAAATGTATTGGTCCAATTCACCAGCGATTTTTTTCTCACGAATGAATAAGATATATACAGACTTTTGGAATAGTGAAAAAAATATACTTGCGTCTCAAATAGGGCTCTCTGAGCATGATGTATATGTTTTAGCATCCATTGTCCGCGGTGAAACATCTAACAAAGATGAAGCTCCCGAAGTAGCGGGACTCTATCTAAACAGAATAAAACAAGGAATGCTCTTGCAATCAGACCCCAGTGTTTTATTTGCTATCAACACCAAAGAAAAAAGACAACGTGTTCTAAATGAAGATTTGAAATTTGACTCTCCATACAACACCTATATCTACAAAGGGTTACCTCCTGCTACAATACATATTGTAGAAAAAAGGTATCTAGATGCTGTGCTAAACCCTGTGAAACACGAATACATTTTCATGTGTGCTCAGCCAAAAAAAACGGGTAAACACAACTTCGCTAAAACTTACAGCGAACATTTAATGAACGCAAGACTGTATAGATCGTACTTAGACTCGATTGACATTCAGCGATGAAAGAAAAAATTATTTTTATCGTCCTATTATTATTAGGTGTACATGCATCCGCTTTTGAAAAAGACACACTCGCATTAAACCATTCGCAACCGAAAAAACACAACACTATTTTCTCTTCACTCGCTATTGGCGCTGGTGCAACTTCGTTCATCGGATTGAATACTTTGTGGTACAAAGACTTTCCGCAAAGTAATTTTCACTTCTTTAACGACTCGAAAGAATGGATGCAAATGGATAAATGTGGACATGCATTCACATCTTATCAAATAGGAAGAAACTTCTACAACACTCTTCTAACAAGTGATTCAAACCGAAATAGAAATATTTTTCTTGGTGGTGCTACTGGTTTAATTTATTTAACAAGCATTGAAATACTAGATGGAAAATCTGCGCAGTGGGGATTTTCGAAAAGCGATATGATTGCAAATACATTTGGATATTTTTTATTCGCTTCACAAGAATATTTTCTTCAACAACAATTCATCTCTCTAAAATTTTCTTATCAAAAAAGTACGTTTGCAGATATGCGTCCTGAAACATTTGGTCGTAATTTTCAACAACGTCTTTTGAAAGACTACAACGGACAAACGTATTGGCTCTCTGCTCCACTATCTCTGAATCATACGGATACCAAGCGATTCACGAGATGGCTTTGCATTTCTTTCGGCTATAGTATTGATGAAAATTTATACGCAGATAATAACATTAATAGTGTTAATAATTTTCACGCGACACGTGAATTCTTTTTTTCTTTTGATGCAGATTTGACAAAGATTGAATGGCAAAGAAAATGGATGAAGAAAATTGCAAGCGTAATTAACTTCATAAAAATTCCAAGTCCGACAATCGGGATAAGAAGCGATGGAAAAGTGAAATTGTATCCAGTGTATTTTTAAGTTTATTTGTAACGACGAGTAAACAATTTGAAAAGAAAATAATCAACCGTTTATTTTATGAAAACCAAAACCAAAGCTAGCGCGCCAAAGGCCGCTAAAAAAGCTGCCGCTCCTAAGAAAGCCGCTGCTAAAAAAGCTGCCGCTCCTAAGAAAGCTGCCGCTCCAAAAAAAGCTGCTGCTCCTAAGAAGGCTGCTGCTAAAAAAGCTGCTCCTAAGAAGGCTGCTGCTAAAAAAGCTGCTCCTAAGAAGGCTGCTGCTAAAAAAGCTGCTCCTAAGAAGGTTGCTGCTAAAAAAGCTGCTCCTAAGAAGGCTGCTGCTAAAAAAGCTGCTCCTAAGAAGGCTGCTGCTCCTAAGAAAGCTGCTGCTAAAAAGGCTGCTCCGAAGAAAGCTGCGAAGAAGAAATAATTTTCTACTTCAAACTATTAAAAAAGCCGTTTCTTGCGAGACGGCTTTTTTATTGCAATAAAGTTTCAATGTGATTAATTCACATGCATAAGTATAGGAAGGTGATCGCTATATCCACCTTTGTATGAATCTCCTACATATGCTCGAGCTGGCGACTTCACTCCATCTTTTGATGTGTAGTAAAGAAAGTCATGCGACACGACCTCAAAAGCGTTTGCACTCACACACTTATTATCGAACATTCCATAACTCACCATAAACTGATCCAACGGACTCCACTCTCCTTTGTAAAAATGTGTCCCCTTTTTCAACGCTTCGAAATCCGACATCATATTAAATAAAACCGAATGTTCCTTCGATACACCCGCTTGTAAAACATCGTGTACACTTTTGTTCGATGGAAAGTCGTTGAAGTCTCCCATGCAAATGACATTCGCCTTCGGATTTACTGAAAGAATCTGATCCACTTCCTTTCTTAGCACACTC
>CANKYR010000061.1 GCA_947488195.1 Flavobacteriales bacterium | reverse complement strand
GGAAGCAATGCTTCAAGGAAACACTCGCGCCATTTGTGAATGTGAATTTGTTTCCGTTAGATTTAGAGAAAGCCATTCAACGCTACTTGAATAACCCTGCTGCAGCGACTTGCAGCGATGTGGATTTATCTAAAACGCTTGCGCTTTACGACAGATCAAGTCACGAGAATATTATCATGGTCGATGATCTTCCAGACGGTGCTAAATTTCTTTACGGAAAAGACAAGCGCGAATTCGTTCGCTTGAACAAACGTCGTCAACGTATTTTGTGCAAGGAAGTGAAAACAGGAAGTGACTATTTATTTTCTCCGCTCACAAAAATTTGGAAGCTTTAGTTAAGCTTTTTTTCTTCTCTGAATTTCTCTTTTAATTAGCGACAACTCTCTTCCTGTTTGTCCTTTTACCGAAGTGTTTTCCTGAGCTCTTCTAAGTAAGTATGGCATGACTTCTTTGATTGGTCCGTAAGGCAGGTATTTCGCGACGTTATAATTCGCGTGACTGAGGTTGTAGCTTATGTGATCACTCATTCCGAAAAGTTGAGCGAAATAAATACGCTTGTCGTTGCTGGCTATTCCGCGAGCATTCATTTTTTCAACCAACATGGCAGAACTTTCTTCGTTGTGAGAACCGCAGCAAATAGCAATGTCTTCAATGTGATCTAAACAATAGTCGACCGCTAAATTGAAATCACGATCTGTATTTTCTTTGGTAGATTGAATCGGATCCACATAGCACATTTCAGCAGCACGTTTGCGTTCCTTTTCCATATAGGCGCCGCGAACCAATTTCACGGCAGTCTTTGCGCCCTTCTCGCGTAAACGGGTATGCATAGCTTTCAAATATGCTAGGCGGTCGTGACGATACAGCTGAATCGTGTTATACACAATGAAATCCTTCTGGTTGAATTGAACCATCATGTTTTCGGCAAGGTCATCTATAGCATCTTGAATCCAAGAGTCTTCTGCGTCAATAAACAGCGCCACATTTTTCTTGAACGCGTGCTCGCAAATGCTGAACACGCGTCCAGCAGCGCGTTCCCACTCAACTTCTTCATTGGCCGAAAGCGCTTGCTTTGCATTTACTTTTTCCAACAGAGAAAATCTGCAAATCCCTGTTACTTTGAATACGCTGAAAGGAATATCGTTGTTGTTCTCCGCAGCATCAATGGTGCGCTTTATTTCATCTGCCGTAAAGTCGAAATCTTTTTCGTTTTCTTTTCCTTCTACACTGTAATCGAGAATAGAGCCAATGCCACTTTTTGCCAAGTGGTGCGCGGCTTTTTTGCTTTCTGAAATATTTACTCCGCCACAAAACTGGGAAAAGATATTTTTCTTAATGGCCCAACCAATGGGAATTCCTAGCCCAACCGCAAGATTCGTCAGGGTGCCACCCAATTTTACCAAACTTGGAGAAGCTATCAGTTTGAAGAGCCAAAACGAGCGCTTCAATTGGCCGTTATTTTTATGTTGAAACGCTACCGCGGTATTTTCGAAATTTACGCTACTCATTGCTGCAAAGATATTCGTCTTAGTTGGTTTTTCATTCTGATTTTAAAAGGTTCCATCGTATCTTTCGACCACTAATTAAATGTCATGAAAGCAGCACAAGATTTTATCAACGAAAATAAAGATCGTTTCTTAAACGAGTTGTTCGAACTACTGCGTATTCCAAGCATTAGCGCGGATATGGCCTACAAGGAAGAGGTAGCGAAATGCGCAGATTTGGTGGCCAAGCATCTTCGCGACGCAGGAGCAGATAACGTAGAAGTTTGTATTACAAATGGACATCCGATTATATACGGAGAGAAATTAATTGATCCAAGCAAGCCAACGGTTTTGGTATACGGACACTACGATGTGCAGCCAGCAGATCCAATTGAATTGTGGCACACGCCTCCGTTTGAGCCTACGATTAAAAAAACGGCAGTGCATCCAGATGGCGCCATCTTCGCTCGTGGGTCTTGCGATGATAAAGGACAAATGTTCATGCACGTGAAGGCGTTTGAAGCTATGTGGAAAACGAATTCACTGCCGTGCAATGTTAAGTTCATGATTGAAGGAGAAGAGGAAGCGGGTTCAACCAACCTAGGCCCTTTCTGCATGGCAAATAAAGAAAGATTGAAAGCAGATGTGGTATTGATTTCAGACACGAGCATTATAGCGAACGACGTTCCAAGTATAGACTGTGGCTTAAGAGGATTAAGTTATGTTGAAGTTGAAGTAACGGGATCGAATCGCGATTTACACAGTGGCGTTTACGGCGGTGGGGTTGCAAATCCGATTAACGTATTGGCGAAGATGATTGCTTCACTTCACGACGAGAATAATCACGTTACCATTCCAGGTTTCTATGATAGCGTTCAGGAATTAACAGCTGAAGAACGCACGGCGTTGAATGCTGCGCCTTTCGATGAAGAAGCTTACAAGAAAGATTTGGATATAGACGCATTGTACGGTGAAAAAGGTTATTCTACCATTGAGCGCACGGGAGTTCGTCCAACCTTGGATTGCAACGGTATTTGGGGCGGATACATTGGTGAAGGTTCGAAGACAGTCCTTCCATCAAAGGCATTCGCTAAAATCTCAATGCGTTTGGTACCTCATCAAACCACCGATCAAATTACTGAAATGTTTTCGAATCACTTCAAATCTATTGCACCTGCGGGTGTTCGTGTTGAAGTTCGTCCACATCATGGCGGAGAGCCGGTTGTTACGCCAACAGATAGCAAAGCATACATTGCTGCTTCTGATGCCATGGAGAAGACCTACGGAAAAAAGCCAATTCCAACAAGAGGTGGCGGATCTATTCCTATTGTTGCTATGTTCGAATCTGAATTGAACCTGAAGTCTGTTTTAATGGGCTTTGGATTGGATACAGATGCGTTGCATTCACCAAATGAGCATTACGGTTTGGTTAACTACTACAAGGGAATTGAAACCATTCCTTATTTCTTCGATAATTTCTCGAAGTAATTTCCGTTCGGATTGAAATAGAAAAAGGGAGAGTCTTATGAGAAAGAAAAGAATTTCAATTCAATGGCTATTGATATTTTTCACATCGTTCGCTTTTACTTCTTGTGAAATATATCAAGAGGTAAAGGTGAAGCGCGTGGAAGATTTCGATTTATCTGAATTAACCAACAATCATGTGGCTGCGGTTTTACGAATTTGTCTTGAAAATCCCAATCCGTATAAAATAACGCTTTATGAATCGGATCTTGAGCTTCGCATCGACGGCAATGTTGCTGGAACCTTATCGTTAGCAGAACCCGTAGTCTTGGGCCCAAAATCTTCTCAGGTTTATGACGTGAAAGTCTTCACTCATATTACAGATGTAGAAGGATTTTTAGGAAATGCACTTTCACTAATGTTCAAAGATGAAATTGAATTGCAAGCTTCGGGTTATGTCCAGGCCAAGGGTTTAGGCATTAAGAAAATGGTACCATTGTCGTTCACGAAACCCATTAGCAAGAAAGCCTTCAAGTTAAATTAGAGGGTCTATTAATTCTGCTGGAGTTTGGTGAGGAAGAAGGTGTAATCCCTTCAATCCAGCTTTAATTGAACCGTCAACGTGCTGAATGGAGTCGTCAATAAAGATTGTCTTTTCAGGTGTAAGGTTGTGAATTCTACAAATTTCCAAGAATGATTCTGGATCTGGTTTGCGCATTCCAAGCACATTGCTGTAGTGAACAAATTCAAAAGCCGATTTGAATTTTTCTAGCCCGTAAGTGTTTTCAATCATTCGTTCGAAAACTTCAACATGCAATTCATTCGTATTGCTGAAGATGAATGTGCGAATGCCTTTTTGTTTCAAAGTGAAAATATAGTCAACACGCTCTGGAATTAAATGAAGTAAAATACAGTTCCAGGCTTCTTCCAATTCTTGACGGGAAGCATTCGGAAGATAATTTGAAATCCAATCGTAAAAGGCATTACCTGGAATTTTTCCAATTTCTAATAAATTGAAAATTTCATCTTGTTGAGCTTGAGAATATACTGCTTTAAAAGAGTCCATTCCTAAAGCTTCAAAAGCGAGGACGGGGGAATTGTAATCTATTTCAAATAGGACACCTCCAAAATCGAAAATTACCGCTTCATAATTCATGAAGACAAAGGTAACACAGTATTAGAAATTTGGAATTTTCTCTCCAGTTTTTGCTTCGAACAATGCGCGAAGTAAGGCATATTTTTCACGAAGATCAGTCAGTTCTTTTTTCACCGCAACGATATCGTTTTCCAAACTTTCTGCTTTCAATTCATTTGCTTCTTCTAAGGAAGAACCACTTGAAAGAATTTTCGAGTAAAGCGAAAAGAAGTCGGTATCTAAGGCTTTCGACAAATCGAATAAAAGTTTAGAATCAACAGAATCTCTTCTGTAAATTCCATAAACGTTTTGCTTAGATGTGTTAATGATCTTAGCCAATTCTGTTGGTCCAAGACGCAAATCTTTTGCTCTGTTCTTAATACGTTCTCCTATGCGCATAATTAGGTTTTGATTGGAGTTCAAAACAATACCAAAGGAGTTGAAACGTCTCTAAATAAAGTGTTAATTTTCTTTCAACCAACAAGATGAGCTAATCTCGGTTTTTGCGCGATCCAATTGTTGAAGAGCTGCTTCGTAATTGTCTTCGCTTCCTGACGAAACCAGTTGAAGATTTCCTTTTCTAGAGGAAAGTGCGGCGCTGAAACCTTTCTTCTTTAAGTCGCGAACCAAACGTTTAGCATTGTCAGAAACGGCGAAGGCGCCAACAATAACTTCGTATTTCTTTTTACTTGTTGAAACCGCCTCAGTTTCTTCTACACGAATTGGAGCGGTTTCCGCAGTCTCATTAATCGCAGGAGCAGGCACAATGTCAGTATCTTCCGTTACGGTATATGTTGGAATAGCTCTCGTCACAGCTGGCGTGTATTCAGCAATACGACTTTTCGTTCCAAAAAGTTTGAAGGAAGCATATTGCCAGTCTGTCGATTCAATTTTATGCGAAAGAGCGAATATTCCAACACCTAAAATAGGAAGTGCTAAAACTGCTGCAGCTTTCCATATCCATTTAGATCCTTGCTCAACGCGTTTCTCAAGCACAGAAACTTCGGCAGTTACAGGCTCTTCTATTTTACGCTCAACAGGAACAAGAATAATCTTTTCTAATCCGAATGATTCAAGTGAAAAATTTCCTTTGCTATCTGGAATGAATTGAATTTTTCCTAGTCGATCTTGAAATAATATTCCAATTCCTTTCCAAGAAATTTTTTCACCACGAAGTAACGTGTTGGATTGCTCTTTCACCCAGGCATCGAGTTCAATTTTTCCTTCCGCATAAGAGCAATTGTTCAAAGCACACAAAGCAGAAACCAACAAGCCGTCGTTTTCTTTTATTTGAGGATTGAATCCGATTGTTTTTTGAGGAGGGTAGACTGTGTGCAGATTCGTATTCAAAGTTGCACCCTTGTATTTTGCAATGAATCCGCCCAAACCGGGAAGAACCACGCAATCGTTGGAGTACAATAAATCTTTGATTAGGTTTTCGAACTGCATAATGCGAAAATACGGAATTTTATTGGTCTTACAAGACTACGCCTGATATTTCAGCAAATCAGCTGGAGTGTCTATTCCCGTTGAGTCGTGGGAAGTCACTACAACCGAAATAGTTAGGTCATTCTCTAACCAGCGCAGTTGTTCGAGCGATTCTGTCATTTCCAAAGATGAAGGTTTCAGCGTTTTTAGTTGTTGAAGGGCATTCGTCGTGTAAGCATAAACACCCAGATGCTTGAAGTAATCGGGTTCGCCATTTCGAGCAAATGGAATGGTTGATCTTGAAAAATAGAGTGCTCTTCCTGAAGTGCTGAATACCACTTTTACTCTGTTCGAATCATTCGCTTCTTCGCTGTTTTCCAATTGAACTGCTAAAGTCGCAATATCGGTTTTTGAAGCGATTAGGGCATTCGAAAGTTCTTCCAACGATTCAACATGAACAAAAGGCTCATCGCCTTGAATGTTCAACACAAAATCGAAATGCCCCTCAATGTTCGGAAGGAGTTCGCAAATGCGCTCAGTGCCGCTGTTACAATCTTCTGAAGTGTAAAATGCTTTGCATCCGTATTCCACAACATGCTTGAATATGCGCTCGTCGTCTGTGGCCACCCAGACGTCGGCTAGCGAAGAACATTTTTTTGCTTGGTCAATTACCCTGCGGATCATGGATTTTCCGTTGATCTCAATCAACGGTTTTCCAGGAAAGCGCGTGCTTCCGAAACGAGCGGGAATAATACCAAGACCTTTCATTCTACAAACTTAAGGTGTATTGCACCATAGTTACGCGAGGTTCTTCAATGGCAAGCGGACGAATAGCATATTCCCGATTGAGAACGTTATTCATGATGAGCGCAACCTTATGTTTTTCTGAAAAGGTATACCCCACCCGTGCATCGAAAACGAAATCACCTTTGGTGTGACTGTTTCTCCAATCTTTAATTCCTGGATTGAAACTGCTCTCCGGAGGGCTGGAAGCAGTCAAATCCTCAAGAATTTGAAAGGCGTTATCAATGTTCTGCATGTGACTATTGTGCCTAAAACTAATTCCACAATTAACATTACCCCGAGTGCACCCTAAGTCGAACCTTATAAGATGTTGCAGTCTATATTTTAATATGTTGTTCGCGCCATCGCTGCTTGTATTTTGATAAGTTGTATTGGCAAATATTGAAGTCGTTGAAATTGGAGAAGTGCCATATACATAGTCAGGAGTGGTGCTTACGGGTTTCGTGTAGGTATATCCTGCCAAAAGTTGAAATTTAGTCTTACGGATATTTCCTTCACCCATAATCGATAATTCCGCCCCGCGAATTCTAGCACTACCGGTATTCAAACTTTTAAATCCTAATCCGAAATATTGGCTGAAATCTGTGCCCCATTGTCCAAATGTGAATTCAATGAAATTTCTGAATTCTTGTTGAAAGGCTGCAATGTCTATGAATCCTTTGAACTCACCAATTTTAAATCCTTGCTTAACCCCTACTTCAGCATTGTAGGAAGTTTCGGGTTTAAGATCGGGATTAGCGAAAACAGTGATAGCGCCGAGTGATGTCACAATGAATTTTTCAGCAATACTCGGGAAGCGATAGCCTTGTCCGTATGATGCGCGGATGTAGGTTGCTTGTCCCAATTTGTAATTTGCTCCTGCGCGAAATACGGGCTTGCCATTCTTTTCTTCATTCAATACAAATTGCTCGTAACGCACACCTCCTGAAAGATTTAAACGCTCACCAATTTTTTTATCGACTTGAAAATAGGCAGCGGTATTTCTTGCTTGGTTGTGTCCGTCTGGATTTCCACCGACAAACAATTGCCCTCGTGCATCGGTCTTCGTGTTCACCACCCCAGCAGTTGTAGTTAGATTTTTAATTTTGTTCAGCTCCCAATTTTTCTGCACTTGGTATTCCGTGTAGAAGACATCCGAGAAATTTCCTTGGTTGTTATCATTGTTGTTGTCTAATGATTGCCACCTCGATTTCAACGAGTGCACCGCGCCTTTTTTACTCGTGTATTGAATGGAAGGGTCTACTGTGTACAATTGCTGAATGGTTCGTGTGGCGCTGCCTGCGTATGCGCCGTACAAATCTGTTGAACTGTTGCCCCAAATTAAAGTAGACAACGAATTACTGGTAGAATAAATGCCGGCAAGACCAATGTAAAGGCGGTCGGTTAAGCGATAGCGAAGGTTCAAATTCAAACGCGCTCGGTTTCCTGCGTTGTAACGATCGACTTTCAATGGGTTATATCCGCCATTTGAAAAACTACCGTCTGCTGTGTCTTTAATTGGACCCAAGTGCCCATCATCGTATTGCACGCTGGAAGCAAGAACAAAATCAAGTTTTCCAAATTTTTCTGAATGAAGAAAATTAATTCCGCTTTTCATTCCTTGTCTGTTCCAATACACGGCTGAATCTGATTGCGGTTTCGAATAAAATCCGTGGTAAACAGAAACGGTTGTTTTTGGTTTTAAAGTGGGGTAGGCAGTTCTGAAGTTGATTACACCGCTTAATGCAGAACTTCCATAAAGCACACTGCTCGCACCTTTGATGATTTCAACTTGCGATACATTTTCAGTTGGAAGAAATCCCCAACTTGGCTTTCCCGCATCACCGCTTAGAATGGGAATGTTATCCACCAACACTTGCACCCGACTTCCCGCGCCGAAGCTATATCCACTTCCGCTGCGGATTTGAGGCTCATCATCTACAATGGCAACACCGGGAGTTTGTTGCAAGATTTCAGCAATGTTCACTGCGTTTTTATCTTGAATTAATTTCGGTTGAATCACTTCCATGCTCACTGTAACCTCACCAATGTTCTGCTCATATCTTCCCGCAGAAACAACAACCAAATTCATTTGATTGTCGTTCGACATTAATGCTATGTTGAATTCTTGATTCGCCGTTAGGCTGATTTCTTTTTTGAATGTCTGATGGGTTAAGTAGGCGGCAATAAGGGTGTAGTTTCCTGCAGGAGCTTCTATGCTGAAGTTTCCTTCAGGCGTTGAACTCATGCCGTAAGAAGTGTTTTCGAAATACACCAACACAGCGCCCAATGGTTTTTGAGTTTGCGAATCGGTGATTTTACCTGAAAATTTAATAGTTCCGGCTTGTGCCCAAGTTGTAACGCACAACAATAAACCCAAAAGGGTCAGGAGGTTTTGCTTAAGGTTCATATAGCAATAATAAGAAATACTTTTTAAAAAGATACAACCCTATAATTTCTCAAACGAAATAGTAGAAGTTTGTTCGAAGTATGCTTCAAGCAACGCTATCGTATTTGGAAGTTCATGCAACACGACTATATCTCCGCACTTCGCCAATTTCAGGTCGTTTAATTGCACCTCGAATTTTTTATTCGAATCGAAATCACCGGGCATTAATGTCCATCCAATCAATGGAAATTTATTTTTCAAATAGTTGTATTGCCAAACCCTCAGCTTTCCATAGGGAGGTCTGTATAGCAGTGTTGAAGGAATAGAATTGGGCAGTTTGAAATTCTTTAGCAATTCAACACGATTGAGCTTTCGCGAATTCGTGTGCTCATTGCAGTGAAATCCAATGGAATGATTTTCTTCTAGAATTCGCTGCACGAGCTCAGGATACTTCTCAGCATTTTTTCCCAATAAAAAAAAAGTTGCACGTGCATTGTGCTTTTTCAGAAGTTCAAGTAATGGTAGGGTAACCGCCGGATTCGGACCGTCGTCGAAGGTTAGATATATCGCTTTTGAATGTTCAATGCGCCAAGTGACTTTGTTGAAGAGCCAATGTAAAACTCTAGGTGTACGAACGAAGTAGAAGCTCATAGTTTTCTGGCTAAAATAAAATCTCGTTTGTAGTTGACCTGTATTCCATCTTCGTTGAATGCTTCAAAGGTAGCAATGTAAATGCCTATTGCAAGTGCTTCGCCATTATCAGAAATCCCATCCCAAATTGCAATTCCTTTTGGACCTAAATATTCATTTCGAATCAAACGTTTGACGCGAATACCACGTTCGTTGTAAATAGTCAGGTTACCAACGCACCCTGATTTCATTTCTGAAAAATGAAATTGAATGACATCGTCCATTCCATCATTATCTGGAGAGAAAATCGATGTCGAAAGTTCGAAGACTCCGTTCATATTTTCGATTGAAATGGATTGTGAATTTTCTGCTCCTGGTGTCGCGAATCCCGATGACTCAGAGGCGCTATGCCAGTTGCTTTCTTGCGCTGAGGGTAGTTCACTTGAAAGTCTTTCAAGCGACACACCTTCAAATGAATTGAGCAACTGGAAATGCATCGATTCAGAATAATTCATTTCATCAATAATTTCATTTTGATTCGAGTAAATAATGCATGTTCCATCTGAATTGTTGAAAGTGGGAAGAGCATTCACTCGAATGATATTTTTGGTTGGAATGGAAGGGTACAATTCTTCAATATTCTTTTCATCTTCCGTGAAAACAATGTATTCATTGGGAAGAATAATTCTTCCTTCTGTCGTCACAATTTCAATATTGGCGCCTGAATTCAAATATCCGTTTGCAATGGACAGATTTTTTATGCAGATTGTCTTTGTTGTGGTATTTCGAAGTTCAACGAAGTCGAAACCACCAACAGATGGATTGAATAGAATTTCATTGATTACCAAATTTAAAGGTGAAGCATCTTCTGGATATCCCCATTCGAAGGAAATAGAATTGCTGTTTCCACTGCAATCTGAAATTCCTTCAAGGGTGTACTTGAATATAGAAGAGTCGAGTAATACAGAAGCGAATAGATTAATTTGTGTTGAAGGGATATTGGAAAGGAAATTTCCAATCAAATTTTCTTCTTGAAATAAATTTCCATTAAGGGTAACTGGTTCGTTAAAATGAAGAGCAAGTGAACTGTCTTCAAGTGTTAGATAGATCAATTCAGGCATGCTTACATCGGGCATCAGCGAGTAGACAGAATTCTCATATCCAGGTGAATTTCCAATTTCATTTTCGCACGCTTTCCAATTGTTGGAAGTGCTGCACGGTAAATTTGGATTCACCAATTCGAGCGACCATCCACCGTTCGCTTTGAAACTGTTGTTAAACCAATCTACGCTATAACGTATGCTGTCTACGTGCATTCCGTTCATGCTTAGTTTTAAAAGCATTCCAGAATTGGTTAAAGTCGGAAATGATGGAATAAGCAGTTTGTGAGATGTGGAAAGAAATGAAAGGCTTTCGGTTATGTCGCCAAAGATTAAATATTCATTCGGAAGAAGCAAGTGGCTTCCTTCAAAGACGCAGCTGTTTAATGAGAGTCCATGCAGTTCAAGTGTGTGCGAACTTTTATTATACACTTCAATAAACTCGGAAGGTATTCCTTGAACTACGGGATCAGGATCGGCAAGAATTTCAGTGAAAATCAGATCCCCGAATTCAGGTGTTTTCCCTTGATAAATTTCTATGGAGAAGTTGGAAATATTTCCTTCACAATCTGAAAGTTCCGATTGCGTTAGCGTGTAGAATGTTTCGGGTTGAAGGTTTGCATTGAAAGTGATAACTACAACGGTATTGGATTCTGAAAATTGAACATTCGAAATCTGAGTATTGGTGCAAATGAAGTTGCTGGAAAGTGTTGTGTCAATGCTTTCATTAAAGACGAGAGTAACTTGATTGGCTTGATTAACATTCCAACTAATTAAATTTGGTCCTGCTGAATCTGGCGCGATGTTGTAGAGACTATTTTCGAATCCTGGTGTTCCTCCAGTAGGATTATTTGATGCTGACCAGTTCAATTTCCCACTGCAGATTTTGTACGGATTGATTTGCTCTAAACTCCATCCGCCTTCAGATTTTTCAGTGCTGTTGTACCAATCATCTGAATATGAAACCATATCAACGACGTTGTTGTCGAAGTCGATTAGCGTTAGGCTATCGCCGGAGTTGGTTAATGCCGTAAGTGCTGATATTCCTATTGAATTGGGAAAGAAAGATGTGCTATTTGCATCACAAATAATCACATATTCATTCGGGTTTAGTAAGTATGATGAAAGTGTTTTTTCTGTTGTTGAGTTCACCAATTTCCACCCAGACAATTCGAACGGAATAGTATCAACATTAAAAAGTTCAATGTATTCTGCATCGGATAATCCATTCGATGGAGTAGGATCTGCGTAGAGTTCATTGATGACAACTGAACGAACATTCGGTGTATTTATCACTATAGGTGGAATTTCATTTCCGAAGTAAATATTGTCGAAGTAAAACTTAGTTGCATTGGAAGATGTATAAATACAACTAACGCCAATGAAGGAAGTTTGATTGTAGGTGTTGTCGAAAATGGAAAATTCTGAAATGAAATTTGTCCCTCCAGATGGGTCGATATTCACGCTCCAATTTCCAACATTGTCTCTTAGAACTTGAATGTTTATGTTGAAAGAAGAAGCCACCAATCCT
>CANKYR010000060.1 GCA_947488195.1 Flavobacteriales bacterium | reverse complement strand
AATTCATTCCCAACATGGTTCCTAAATTTCCACCTAGCGCAACAGTTCCTAGAGGTTTCTGAATACTCGGACGAAGCGAGTCGGCCACTTGCGCGCCGTAAGAAGGGTTAATGACTCCATTCAAGAATTGAAACATTCTTAAATCGAAACCCCAACTTGATTTGTCTGAAAATTGTCCTGCGACATTCACCAATAAATTCGGCAGCTGCTCATCGTCACCAATGAAAAAACTACGTGGAAGAAGTGTATCGGTTGGTATTGTTCTTTGGTAAGCTCTGTTCTGCTTAGTATAGGTTCCAAAAAAACGATAGAACCCTGAAACACTTATCTTTCCGGGGGTTAGAGAATCCTTCTTCGGATAAAGTCCGTATGATGAGGTAAGGTTGTCTACCTGTCCAAACGCAACATTTCCTTCAACCAGAAATAGAAGTGCTAAAAGAGAAAACAGATATTTAAAATTAGACTTCATTCGCATTAAGGTTGAAATTCGATTGGTTTGAAAGAGACTGCGCGCTTTGTTGCTTGTCCTTCTTTTCTTGGCATAACATAAAACGGAACGTTCGTGTAAGCATAGTGCCCATTTCCATCTACTGTTTCGAAAAACAAACGGTACGCTCCCTCTGTGGAAGGCGCGAAAAACTTAGCGCTGCTTGTAGTTTTCTTTTTGAATAAACCTGCAATAGGAGTTGGCGCACTTTCCGCATCACCACCCGATTTAATGTCTCTACTTTCTGGAACAATCACCCAAGAAGATTTCAATAAATCGCCATCGGCATCTTTCACGAAAGCACTGACTTCATAGATTTCATCAGCTGTTAAGGCAATGTATTCGCCTTTCTTTTTTCCATTCACCAAAACAGAGTCTAAAACAGGTGTTCTGTTTTTCACTGTTCCGGGTTTCCAAATGTCTTGAAGAACTTCAACTGCTTCAGAGGCATTTCCTTCAGCAGAAAATAATCCGTACCAAGTTGAAGTGGTCTCTTGCTTATGTCCCCACAAGAATACATAAGATCCTATACAATAATTTTTATCAGCTTGAATCTCGTTCGACAAACGCTCTCTGTATGATTTTGCTTTTTCTGAACTGCTCTGTTCTACAGGCGCTCCCCATTTGGTCTTTGTAACTTCCCAATGTCCATTTGGTCCCCATTCCGTTATCATATAAGGACCTTGCCATCCGAAATTGCGAATGTTCTTTCGAACTCCAGCAATGTCGCCGTATGTATTCACGCAATAAATGTCAATTTCCGGGGCGTCGCGAAGAATTAACTTCACTTCCTTTTCATCTAATCCAGCTGTTACTGTTGAAGTTGGATGGTTGTGATCCACTTCGTGAATGAATTTCGCAATATCGTTAATAGCAGCCCACACGCGTGTGTTGCTGTAAAAAAGATCTACCTCATTGCCGATACCCCACATGAGCAAAGCCGGATGATCTTTAAATTGAAGAATTACTTTTTTGAAACCTTCGAGTTGTGCTGCAACTTTCTTTTCGTCGTTGTAATCAAATCCATGACGCTCGTGTTGAACCCATAAACCTAGCATGACTGTTAGTCCCTTTGAGTATGCTTCGTCCAAAATTTCCTGAGCGTTGTCAGTACTCCATGTGCGAATTGAGTTTCCACCTATTTCTACAAGTTTGTCGAGTTGAACATTTCCACCTGCTCCGCGAACTTCATAAGGCTTTGCATTTCGCAAAAGATGCCATGTCCCCATTTCGTCTTGAGTCACTGTCACTGGAATAGCGCCTCCTCCAAAGAAAACGCCGTCAGTCTGGGCCATGCCGTCGGAGGCATTTAAGAAAAGCGCCAAGACAATGAACAAGCAGATTAGATTAATGTTTTTTATCATATATTCATTTCAGTTGAAGGAATCAGTGGCAAAGTACATAACATTTGACAAAACATTCACACATTAAAACAAAAGTATTAAAACCTTTTTGTATAAAGTACAATTTCTCTAAATTAGCAAAAAACTAGACCATGAAAAAATTTCTATTCGCCTTACTTTCATTTTTTTCTATGAGCGCAATGGCTCAAGTAGATATAACCTTTCAAGTAGACATGAACGGTGTATCCGGATTCACTACGCCTGAGGTTAACGGCACATTCAACGGTTGGTGCGGAAGCTGCGCGCCGATGAGCGATGCTGATGGCAATGGCGTTTGGGAATTAACAATCTCGTTAGCTCCAGGAGCCTACGAATACAAATTTTCATTCGACGGCTGGGCTGGACAAGAAACGTTAATTCCTAATAGTACATGTACAAACACTACTTTTTCGCCTCCTAATACAACATACACTAATCGTGTGCTTAGCGTTTCTGTTCCAGAGATTTTACCTGTTGTATGTTGGGGAAGTTGTGTAGCATGCGGGCAATCGACTGGTCCGTATTACATTACGTTTGTTGTTGACATGGGTGCTAGCGGAGCAACATTCACTATACCTGAAGTGAACGGAACATTCAACAACTGGTGCGGAGGTTGTGCCCCAATGAGCGATAGCAATGCTGATAATATTTGGGAAATTAATATCCCGCTAAACGAAGGAGTGTATGAATACAAGTATGCCTATGACACTTTTACAGATCAGGAGGTACTTACTGTTGGAGATCCTTGCACAGTTACAAGTTCTGGTTTCACGAACAGATTTTTAGATGTTACAGGGACGCTTGTAATGGACACGGTTTGTTGGGGAGAATGTTTAAGCTGCGGAAGTATAAATGTGAACGAAGAAAATACTGAAGGGTTTTCAATTTACCCGAACCCCGTTCAAAATTCATTCATGATTCAAAGTGCGAACTTGGTGAAATCAATTTCTATCCTCGATAACACAGGAAAAAGAATTGAATTGCCAATCGTTGCTTTGAACAACAACGTTCAAGTGAACACTGAATCTCTTCCAACAGGAATTTATCATGTGCAGGTAGTAACTGCAAACGGCGCTAGCACTCAGCGTTTCGTGAAGTTGTAAAGAATATTAGAACTCGAAAACAAACCCTTTGTCGCGATATTGTTTAAACAGTTTAGCGTCGAAGCGGTATAAGCTAGAAGGACGGTGACGTACATTTTGTTGAGACTCGTCCAATCGTATTAAGAATTTCAATCCATTGATTTTCTTTCTAAAATTACCCTTATCGAATTCCCGTTGCAAGATCGTTTCGAAGATTGCTTGGAATTCGGTGAGGGTAAATTTTTCTGGAAGAACCTTACTCCAGAGTGGCTCTGCTACAATGATATCTTTTAACGCTCTATAGCTTTCATTCAATATTTCCTTGTGATCGAAAGCCAATTTGGGCATACGCTTAATGCTGTGCCATTTCGTTTGCTTCGCCCATTTAGATGGAAGCGGATTAATATCCATGAGCTCAACTAGAGCAATGTATCCCACGGTAATTACACGACCCAATGGATGGCGATTCACCTTTCCGAAGGTATGAACTTGTCTCATAGCCACGTCCGACAAAGAAGTGAGGTCATTCAACACGCGTTTTGCAGAATCATCTAAGTCTTCATACGGATAGACCAAGTCACCAGGAAGTGCCCAGTAATCTTGGAAAGGATCGGTTCCTCTTTGAATGAGCAACACTTTCAGTTCTCTTTCATGGTAACCGAAAATGACACAGTCAACAGAAAAAGCCGACTTGAAAAACTCGTCAATAGGAATCGAATAGATATCGTCCTGTTCAATTCTCGTCTTAGAAATTTTCTTTGAAATAGCCATTGCACAAATTTGAGCGAAATAAATGACATTTATTGGGACTTTTTGTAAAAACTACAATTTTTTTTGAAAATAGTTCTTGTCTAATGTACAATTACTATATATTCGTGCTAACCTTAAAAATAATAACTATATAATATGAAAAAGATTTACCTACTTCTTTTGCTGTTAACAACCTATCTTGGAGCAGAGGCTTTTAATGTCACTTTTAGTGTAGACATGACCAATGTTTCTGGATATTCTGTGGCAAATCTAAACGGCACCATGACCGGATGGTGCGGCGGTTGCGCTCCAATGAGCGATACAAACGGTGACAACATTTGGGAAATTACCCTAGATCTAGCGGCAGGTACATACGAGTACAAGTTCACTGCAGATGGTTGGAGTCAACAGGAAAATTTGACGCCTGGTAGTATTTGTACGTTAACCTCAGGTGCTTACACCAATAGAATTATCACTGTTACTGCTGATACAACTGTTCCAACAGTATGTTGGGGAAGCTGTTACGCTTGCGGCGTGCAGACCCCTTCTCACGAAGTTACCTTTAAAGTAGACATGTCATTATATGCTGGAAATTTCACAACTCCTGAAGTAAACGGAACGTTCAACGGATGGTGCGGAAACTGCAACGCTATGAGCGATGCAAACGGTGACGATATTTGGGAAGTAACGCTTAACCTACCTGAAGGAAACTACGAATACAAATTCGCTCACGATGCTTGGACCGGTCAAGAAAATCTAACTCCTGGTTCTTCTTGTACAATGACTACAGGTGCAAACACCAATCGTACGTTAAGCCTAACAGCTAATACCACTTTAGCTCCTGTATGTTGGGGAAGTTGCACTGCTTGTAATGTTTTACCTACTACATATGACGTTACATTCAAAGTAGATATGTCACAATACGCTGGAAATTTCACAACTCCTGAAGTAAACGGAACGTTCAACGGATGGTGCGGAAACTGCAACGCTATGAGCGATGCAAACGGTGACGATATTTGGGAAGTAACGCTTAACCTTCCTGCTGGAAACTACGAATACAAATTCGCTCACGATGCATGGACCGGTCAAGAAAATCTAACTCCTGGTTCTTCTTGTACAATGACTACGGGTGCAAACACCAATCGTACGTTAAGCCTAACAGCTAATACCACTTTAGCTCCTGTATGTTGGGGAAGTTGCACTGCTTGTTCTACAGCACCTGGTTGCACAGACATGAACGCTGTTAACTACGATCCAGCTGCTGGAACTAATAACGGTTCTTGCTTGTACGCAACAAACTTCAACGTTGAAATGAACTGTACTGACCCTTTCACCAATGTATATATCACAGGCCCATGGTGCGGATGGTGCGCTGCTGAAACCTATAACCTTCTTACAGACGCTAACGCTGACGGAATCTTCAATGTTACCCTTAACCTTCCTGCTGGGAACGTTGAGTACAAATACATGATAGATAACTTTATCGCTCAAGAAAACCTCGTAGACGATGTTCAAAACGGTGGTACTTGTGCACCTATTACAGACGGTGCAACTTACGCAAACAGACAAATTGTAGTTGGAACAACAACCAACGACACCTATGGAAAATGTTCTACTTGTAGTGGGATTGTTCTTGACCCTTGCGATTTATTAACCCTTGCTTTCGATGACGCTAGTTCTCTTACAAACTGGTCAACTGTTGCAGATGCAACACTTCCAGAAGCGAGCATGACTTGGGATGCGTCAGGTGCTTTGCGAATCAGTGGTTCTAACACTTCTACAGATATCGGAAAAGCATACATCTTCCAATACTTAAATAACGCTGTGAACTACAATAGTAACTCTACAGTTCAACTTGATTTCGATGTGAAGTCTGTCGGAACGCTTGTTGGAACTGCTTTACAACTTCAAACCGAAATTCCTGGCGCTGGTGTTGTAAATACCAACAACCTTGAAACTGCTGGAATCAATGAAAATACATGGACACACTATTCATACACCTTTAACGGTGTAACTGCAGCGTCTTTGTTCCGCATGCACTTTAACATGGCTGCTGGCGGATTCTTTGGAGCAGGCGGCACATTGTTAATTGATAACATCGAATTGAATTGCTACACTCCAGTAGTTATCGCTGGATGTACTGATGCAACTGCATTGAACTACAACGCAGCGGCAACTGAAGACGATGGATCTTGCACCTACCCAGTAACTTACAATGTCACTTTCCAAGTAGACATGAATAACAGTGGCCTTTCTAACGCTTCATTGAATGGCTCATTTAACAATTGGTGCAACGGTTGCAATGCGATGACCGATGCAAACGCGGATGGAATTTGGGAAATTACCATTCCACTAGCTGCTGGAACTTATGAATTTAAGTTTGCATCAGGTTCAGGTGCTAGTGTAACCTGGGAAAACTTATCTCCTGGGTCTTCATGCACAGTAACCAACTTCGGATTTACAAATCGTTCTTTAGTTGTGACTGGTGATGTAACAATTCCTACAGTGTGTTTTGGATCATGTCTATCATGTAATCAAGCACCGCCAACCTATCCTGTTACTTTCCAAGTAGATATGCAAAATGTTACAGGATTTACAACACCTACCGTAAATGGTTCATTCGACAGTTTTTGCGGAAATTGTCACCCACTGACAGATGCCAACAGCGACGGTATTTGGGAGACAACCTTAAACCTTGAAGCTGGAGACTACGAATACAAATTCGCTTACGACAACTGGACTGGACAAGAAGAACTAACACCTGGTTCTCCTTGCACTTTGACAACTGATATATACACTAATCGCACTCTAGCAGTTTCTGCCGCAAGTACTTTACCTGTTGTTTGTTGGGGAAGCTGTTCTGAATGTGGAAGCACTGCAACTCCTGTTGACGTTACCTTCCAAGTAGACATGTCGCAATACATTGGTTCTTTCACCACTCCTGAAGTGAACGGTACGTTCAACAACTGGTGTGGAGGTTGCGCTCCAATGTCCGACCTTGACGGAAACAACATTTGGGAACTTACTATTCCTTTAATTCCTGGTACATACGAATACAAATTCGCATACGACGATTGGTTGGGTCAAGAAAATTTGGTAGACGGCTCTACTTGCACTATTACTCTTGATGGATTCACAAACCGTGTAATCACTGTTATCGATGCTGAAACTCTTCCTGCTGTTTGTTGGGAAAGCTGCACCTTGTGTCCTGATTTCGTAAACGAAAATTCAAACACAATCTCTGTTTATCCGAACCCTTCAAACGGAAACATTCGTATCAACTGTAACTTGGCTCTTCCATACAACGTCGAAGTATTCGATCTGTCGGGAAGAAAAATTCAGGACATGAAAGTGTTCCAATCAAACACTGAAATCAATTTGGAAAACCTATCCAAAGGTGCTTACCAAATTAGAGTTTCAAACAACTACAATAGCGTTCGCGAGACCGTTATTATCAAGTAATGAAGTTTAGATTTCTATTGTTCGTCTTTGCGTGTGGCCTCGGCCACGCGCATGGGCAAACATGGAACCTCATCTGGTCCGATGAGTTCAATGGAACTACCATTGACAATACCAAATGGACTCATGAGCTAGGCACAGGCGATTGGGGTTGGGGAAACAACGAACTTCAATACTACACCGCCAGCACTAACAACAGCTTCGCCAGCAACGGCGAACTTCACATTCTTGCCAAAGAGCAAGTCATTAACACCAGCGATTATTCTTCCGCTCGACTAATTACCAAAGACAAATTCTCTTTTGAATATGGAAAAGTAGAAGGTCGTTTGAAGGCACCTGCTGGACAAGGCTTATGGCCTGCATTCTGGATGCTCGGACAAAATATCGATGATGTCAGTTGGCCACAATGTGGCGAAATTGACATTATGGAACACGTGAACAACAACGCCTACGTTAACGGCACCGTTCACTACAACAACAACGGGCATATATACCAAGGCGGTCAATACTACACGAACGTCGAAGATTATCACGTTTACTCTATTGTTTGGAATACCTCTTCCATTCGTTTTTATGTAGATGGAAATATCTACTACACGAAAAACATCTTGAACAACGTAGCTGGAACCGAAGAATTCCACAACGAATTTTTCTTCATCCTGAATGTTGCAGTTGGCGGCAACTGGCCTGGAAGTCCCGATGCTTCCACGGTTTTCCCCGCTGAAATGACCGTCGATTACATTCGCGTCTATCAGCAAAACACTATCGGTGTGGAAGAAGAAATCGCTCAAGAAATCAATTGTTATCCAAACCCGGCAAACAACGTATTCAACGTTGAGAACCCATTTCTTTCACCCACATTCACCTGTAAGATTTTCGCTCTAGACGGAAGACTTATCTACACTGAATCCTCTCAAGATCGCACCACCCACATCCCCTGCACCAACTGGACAAACGGCATGTACTTCGTAGAGTGCACCAATCCTCAAGGTCAATCATTAAAAAAGCTTTTCTTAATCCAGGATTAGGAAGATATTTCATAAGATGTTTCACAAGATTCTTTGAAAGATGTGGTACAAGATTCTTTGAAAGATGTGGTACAAGATTCTTTGAAAGATGTGGTACAAGATTCTTCGAAAGATGTTTCACAAGATACGTTGTAAGATTCTTCGAAAGATTTACTCCGTAAAAGTCTTCTCCTTTGCGAAGCAATCTTTGTATAAAAATCTTTGCAACGCAATCTTTGTGAAGCAATCTTTGCATCGCAATCTTTGATTCATCAATCTTTGCGAAGCAATCTTAAAACCGCATCCTCAATCTCCTTCGTGTGCTCGGTGTAATGCACTCCTGTACCCGGACCATAAAAACCCGTCCATACCTTCTTCACCTTTCCATCTTTACCAATCAAGATCAACGTTGGAAAAGACATCACGTGATTCAATTGTGAAAACACTATAGCTGCAGCCTTTTGTGGCGAATCGGCCCCACTACCGAGATAAACAGGATAAGGCAAGGCCATTTGCTTGGCTTGAGAATTAATGCGTGTAAACGCCACTTGCTTGTCGGTTCCGCGTTCGAATGAAACCGGAACGACTTCCAATCCTTGCTCGTGGTACTTTTCATACATCGACTTCACAAATCGCGATTCGTCGGTGCAATTCGGACACCAGGTTCCCATGATCTGAACCAAGGTTACTTTTTCCTTCCAATCCTTCTCACCGAATGAACGTTCGGTTTTTATGTCCGTACTTAGTTTCAGCTCAAGCGTCTCCTTCGGATTCTTCATCCAAGTCAACTCATCTGCCTTTCGCAATTCAAAAGTTGCATCAGCTTCTCCTGTGAATTTCGCCATGTAATGCTTTCCACTCATGAAAACACCTTCAATCTTATTGTCTACCAATTGACCCGCTAAATAGAACAAATGCGTTCCGTCGAATGCCGATAAATAAAACCGACTGTTCTCGAAGGGTTCACCCTGAAGATATCGGTAATCACCAGTTTCAGTCAATACCGTTCCATAAACAACAAACTCTTCGCGCACAACAGCCATATCTAAAATGGCAGGAACAGTATCGTCTTCAAAAACAATTTTGTATTTCGCATGAACAGGAATATGCACCTTCGTGTCGAATTCACGAATCTTATTATTCACTATTTGAAAAGGGATGCGATAATCTCCCGCGCGTGTTGGATCTACCCACTCGCCCGTGACAATACCTTTCTCTTTCTTCCCTTCGAAGTAGGTGTTGAAAAGAGGAAGACTCGACTTGAAGGTCGAGTCTTTTCCCCATTTAATTTCAATTGGAATGCGCTCTACGCCATTCACTATTTCCCACTGAACATCGGTCTTTAATTCAATGCGACAAGGGATGCTTTTATCTTCAACTTTAAACACAATCAAATGCGATTGTGAGAAAACACTTCCGCTGAAAGCAGCGAAAAACAAGAGCATCCAAGTCTTCATTAGAAATCGAATTTAATTCCTTGAGCCAAAGGCAAAGAAGTAGAATAGTTAATGGTGTTGGTTTGTCTGCGCATGTAATTTCTCCACGCATCGGATCCGCTCTCGCGTCCTCCACCTGTCTCTTTCTCACCACCAAATGCACCACCAATCTCAGCACCGCTGGTTCCGATGTTCACATTCGCAATTCCACAATCTGAACCTTCACAGCTTAAGAAACGCTCTGCTTCACGCATGTTGGTCGTCATAATTGCGCTCGACAATCCTTGAACAACGCCGTTCTGCATAGCAATGGCTTCGTCCAATTCTTTGTACTTCATGATGTATAAAATCGGAGCAAACGTTTCGTGTTGCACAATTTCCAAACTGCTGTCCTTCACTTCTGCAATGCATGGCTTCACGTAGCATCCGCTCTCAAATCCTTCTCCAGTTACTACGCCACCTTCCACAATGAAATTAGCACCTTCAGATTTCGCTTTCTCGATAGCTTTCAAATATGTGTCAACAGCCATCGTGTCGATCAACGGACCTACGTGGTTGTTCGAATCCAATGGATCTCCAATGCGAATCTGTCCGTAAGCCGTCACTAACTTCTCTTTCACTTCGTTGTAAACACTTTCGTGAATGATCAAGCGACGTGTTGAAGTGCAACGTTGTCCGGCAGTTCCCACTGCACCGAACACCGCACCAATGATGGTCATTTTCAAATCGGCATTCTCTGTTACAATAATGGCGTTGTTTCCACCTAACTCCAACAAAGACTTTCCGAAACGCTCTGCTACTTTCGCTCCAACAATGCGACCCATGCGCGTGCTTCCTGTTGCAGAAATCAATGGAACACGATTGTCAACGGTCATCATCTCACCCACTTTCACATCACCCGAAACAATACTCGAAATTCCTTCTGGCAAATTGCTTTCCGAAGCAATTTCATTCCAAATATTTTGACAAGCAATGGCGCAAAGTGGTGCTTTCTCAGATCCTTTCCAAATACAAACGTCTCCGCAAATCCACGCCAATGCGCTGTTCCAAGCCCATACTGCTACTGGGAAGTTGAATGCTGAAATGATTCCAACGATTCCAAGTGGATGCCACTGCTCATACATGCGGTGACCCGGACGTTCGCTGTGCATGGTTAATCCGTAAAGCTGACGAGACAATCCAACTGCGAAATCGCAAATGTCAATCATCTCCTGCACTTCACCCAAACCTTCTTGCAAGCTCTTGCCCATTTCATAGCTCACCAACATGCCCAACTCTTGTTTGTAATCGCGAAGGCGATTTCCAAACTGACGAACAATTTCGCCGCGCTTTGGAGCCGGCATCAAGCGCCATGATTTGTATGCTTCTTGCGCAGCCCCTACCACACGGTTGTAATCATCGGCAGTGGTGGCCTGCACCTTTGCGATTTCTTTTCCGTCAACTGGAGAAAACGACGCAAACAAATCACCGTTAGAAAAAAAGTTTTGTCCCGTGCTTGTTCCAAGATTCTCTGCTTGAATTCCCAGTTTCACGAACACGTCTGACATATCCATAGAATTGCTCATTGATTCTTTTATTTTAGATTGCAAAGGTACAACGTGCAAATACACCAAAAGATGTTTTACCTTTGAAATATGCGGAAGCTAACCCTTATCTTTATTTTGGGCTTTTACAGCTTAATGTCTTTCGGTCTGGAAGCCAAGCTGCACTTCTGTTGTGGAAAATTACAAGCCATTCATTTCTTCGAATTCGGCGACGAGCATCACGACGATTCTCACTCCGATCACAAAGGATGTTGCCATTCCGAAGGATGCTCAGAAGACGTTCTTATCGCCCTTCAATACGAAAGCGAACACGAGCAATGCGCATCTCCTTCTGTCCCACAATTATTTGCTTCTACTCCTGAGCCTACTTATTTCTTATTTTATGTTGAAGGAAAATGCCAATCGGCAAATGCTCAACCAACATCACACGTACCCTTACTCTTTGAGCGGTATTCTCTTTTCTGTTGTAGAAAAGTCCCAACGGGATTAGTCCACAAAGTGGATACATCCTTTCAGGATTAGTCCGTAAAGCGGATGTATCCTAACGGGATTAGTCCACGAAGTGGATATGTCCCTCCGAGATTGGTCCACGAAGTGGATAGAATAGAAATGTTAAATATCAAAAAAATTCTTAAAAATGAAAAACATATTCGTGCTTGCTTTATGCATGCTTTCATTCAGCGCGTTTGCGCAAAAAACAAAAAACACAACTGCAAATTTCTGGGTAGCTGGTGCGTGCGGCATGTGCGAAACCACCATTGAAAAAGCAGTTGATGTGAAAGGAGTGGTTGCTTATGATTACAACCTGACCACGCATCGATTAGAAATTACTTTTAATCCGACCAAGATTACACTTGATAAAATTCACGCGCTAATTAATGCCGCTGGATACGATACGGAGAAGTCGAATGCAACTGACGAGCAGTACAGCCGCGTGCATGGCTGCTGTAAATACAGAAGCATGGAACAACACAAGTAATCCATGA